>JAMOUS010000142.1 GCA_027067975.1 Bacteroidales bacterium
ACGGGCCTGCCGTGCGTCCACCCAATACAAGCCGTTACGACCAATACTTCCGGATGCCGGCCTACCACCGTGTGGACATCGGCTTCTCCAAGGACCTGGTGATGAAAAAGCACGGAAAGAACGAAAAACTCTCGCAACACCTCCGGGCCCTGCGCCTAGAACTGGACATCTTCAACCTCTTCGGCGTCAACAACACCATCTCCTACCTCTGGATCAACACCGTCAACAACCTTTCCCACCAGTCGGGCTGGTACGCCGTACCCAACTATCTCACCGGCCGCCGAATCAATTTCAAGGTCACCACCGTCTTCTGATCTTTCTGCCTACGTAGGTAACTACGTAGCCATACAGAACGATCTTCCTGATGCACAGTGATTAACAACAACAGATGATAAGAAGTTTCCCGAATGTAGTGAAACATTCCTTTTTCATGCCTGCTGCATGGCTTGACAAACCGTTCATTTACAGACACATACAAAGTACCTCCGTGGCACGGTCCGGAACAGAGGTTCCGGACTAACATGAAAAAATCCGCCACCGCATTAAGGATTTTGGCGTTATTTGTTTTACTTTTACAATCCCTTTTGGGGAATGACCATCGTGAAGGAACCTAAAAACTTCTGATACCATGAATTCGCAGTATTACATTGACCTTGAGGACAAGTACGGTGCCCACAATTATCACCCGTTGCCGGTAGTGCTCGACCGCGGTGAGGGGGTATTTGTATGGGATGTGGAAGGAAAGCGTTATTTCGATTTCCTGTCGGCCTATTCGGCTGTCAACCAAGGACATTGCCATCCCAAGATCGTCGGTGCCCTGACGGAGCAGGCGAAGAAGCTCACCCTCACCTCGCGGGCCTTTTACAACAGTGCCCTTGGTGAATATGAAAAATACGTGACCGAGTATTTCGGTTATGACAAGGTGCTCCCGATGAACACCGGTGCCGAGGGGGACGAGACTGCCCTGAAGCTCTGCCGCAAGTGGGCTTACAAGGTGAAGGGCATCCCGCAGAACCAGGCCAAGATCATCGCCTGCGAAGGCAACTTTCACGGCCGGACGATCACGATCATCTCGATGTCGACCGATCCCGACGCCCGCAATGATTTCGGTCCCTACACGCCGGGATTTGAGATCATTCCTTACAACGATCTGGAGGCTCTGGAGCGGGTGCTCGAGTCGGACCCCAACATTGCCGGGTTCCTGGTGGAACCCATCCAGGGGGAAGCAGGGGTCTATGTGCCTGACGAAGGGTATCTGAAGAAAGCTTATGAGCTGTGCCGCAAGCACAATGTCCTTTTCATCGCCGACGAGGTGCAGACCGGGATTGCCCGTACGGGCAAGATGCTGGCTTGCGACCACGAAGGCGTGCGGCCCGACATCCTCATTCTGGGCAAAGCCCTTTCGGGCGGCGTATATCCCATCTCGGCGGTGTTGGCCGACGATGAGATCATGCTCACCATCAAGCCGGGCGAACACGGCTCCACCTTCGGGGGCAACCCCATCGCCGCACGTGTCGGGATCGCTGCCCTGCAGGTAGTCAAAGAGGAACATCTCGCCGACAATGCAGCAAAGCTGGGTGAGATCTTCCGGAAGGAGATGCAGAGCATCCGGTCCGACATGATCGAGCAGGTACGTGGCAAAGGCCTCCTCAATGCGGTGGTGGTGCGCCCCAAGAACGGCAAGACCGCCTGGGACGTCTGCCTGACCATGAAAGAGAACGGACTCATCGCCAAACCCACACACGACCACATCATCCGTTTCGCCCCGCCCCTGGTCATCAACGAAGAACAACTCTACGAAGCCATCGACATCATCAAAAAGTCGTTCAAGGAGTTCGAATAACAGCCCTCCGATGAATGCTTTTTTACCATACCACTCCTGTCCTGCCGGGCAGGAGTGTTTTTTTGTTGAACCACGCTAATCCCCATCTTCCATGAAGAGATCTCCCCTGTTCCGGAAAGAAAGGTGGCTTCTCCCGGTGCTGCTCTTGGTCGTTCCCCTGATCGTCCTGACGGCCGGTCGTCACCCGGCTCTTCCGGCTCAAAAGAAAAAGGTCACATCCGACGACTACGACAAGTACGAGTTCCGCATCCCCATGCGCGACGGGATACGGCTCTTCACGGCAGTATACATTCCCAAGGACCGCTCCCGTAAGCACCCCATTCTGCTCAACCGGACACCCTATTCGGTTGCCCCTTACGGCAAAGAGAAGAAAAGTCACCTGGGGCCTTCCGACCTTTTCATGCAAGATAAGTACATCTTTGTCTACCAGGATGTGCGGGGGCGCTTCATGTCGGAAGGTACGTTCGTGAACATGCGGCCGATGTATCACCGTCGTGACCCGGCAGCTGTCGACGAGAGCACGGACACTTGGGATACGGTCGACTGGCTCATCAAACACATCAAGGAGTGCAACGGCAAGGTAGGGATCTGGGGTATTTCTTATCCCGGTTTCTACGCTTCGGCGGCGGCCGTGGATGCGCATCCGGCGGTGAAGGCGGTCTCCCCCCAGGCTCCCATTGCCGACTGGTGGTTTGACGACTTCCACCACCATGGCGCCTTTTTCCTGCCCCACAGCTTCAATTTCCTCGCCATCTTCGGGCAGCCCCGTCCCCGGCCCACCACCGAATGGGGCAAGCGTTTCGATCACGGCACGCCCGACGGGTACGAGTTTTTCATGCGGCTGGGACCGTTGGCCAATGTCAACCGCAAGTATTTTCACCACAACATTGCCTTCTGGGATTCGATCGTAGCGCATCCCAACTACGACCGTTTCTGGCAGGAACGCAATATCCTCCCCCATCTCACGGAGATCAAGCCGGCCATGCTGGTGGTGGGGGGATGGTATGATGCGGAGGATCTCTACGGCACCTTTGCCACTTACCAGGCCATCGAGCGACACAATCCCGGCACGGAGAACCGAATCGTGATCGGTCCGTGGCGTCATGGCGGCTGGGCCCGCGGCAAAGGGGACCATCTGGGGTGGGTGTGGTTCTCCACCGACCCGGCCCCATCGGAATATTACCGGGAGAAGATCGAGTTTCCCTTTTTCAGTCATTACCTGAAGGGGCGTCCGTTGCATCTTCCTGAGGCGACGATGTACGAGACGGGGCGTAACCGCTGGGTCACCTTTGACCGGTGGCCTCCTGCCGGCACCCGCCCGCGGGAGCTGTTCCTCTGTCCCGACGGCCGGCTGCGTCCCTTTCCCGTGGACACTGCCGGTTACCGGCAATTCGTCAGCGACCCAGCCAAGCCGGTGCCCTACACCGAACGGATCACCATCGGCATGTCGGCAGCTTACATGACCGACGACCAGCGTTTTGCGGGACGCCGTCCCGACGTGCTGGTGTATAGCACCCCCGTGCTGGAGGAGGACCTCACCCTGGCCGGCAAGTTGGAAGTGGAGCTGCATGTCAGCACCACCGCCGGCGATGCCGACTGGGTCGTGAAGCTGATCGACGTCTACCCCGATGATCATCCCGACTATCCCGGCAATCCGCCCTACATCCGCATGGGTGGCTACCAGCAGATGGTGCGCAGCGAAGTGTTTCGCGGACGCTTCCGCCACAGCTATGCACAACCTGAACCTTTCTCACCCGGAAAAGAAGAGATCGTGCGCTTTCCCCTGCAGGATATCCTTCACACCTTCCGGAAAGGCCACCGTCTG
>JAMOUS010000143.1 GCA_027067975.1 Bacteroidales bacterium
ACCCGCAGAAATATGTGGAGAACATCTACGCCGGTGCCACCCCGGAAGATTTCATCCCGGCTACGCACAAGGTATTCGGCACTTCGGTGATCCGCTTCCGTCTCCTGGAGGGGGAGCTTCCCGGCCGCGGGCCGGACATCGCCCGTTAGTGGCGACGCCAGAGGCGTTCGATCTCCTCGAGTGAACGACCTTTGGTCTCAGGCACCAGCTTCCAGACGAACCAGGCGGCCAGGATCCCCATCACGCCGTAGATCCAGTAGGCAAAACCATGGTGGAAGACCGCGTTGAGGGCGCTGTTGTCGTTCATCATCGGGAAGGTCCAGGAGATGATGAGGTTGGCCACCCACTGTGCCGCCACGGCAATGGACATCGCTCCGCGTATGCTGTTGGGGAAGATCTCCGAGAGCAATACCCAGGTGACCGGCCCCCACGACATGGCAAAGAAAGCCACATACATCAGCATGAAGAGGAGGGCTCCCATGCCCACACGCTGAAGGAAGAAGGTCATCCCCAGCCCGAACATGGCCACGGCCATTCCCAGGGCACCGATGATCTGCAGCGGCTTCCGCCCGAAACGGTCGACGGTGAGGATCGCCAGGAGGGTGAACAGCAGGTTGATGCTGCCCACGATGACGGTCTGCAACAAGGCTACGTCGGTGGCTGAACCCATATTGCGGAAGATCTCGGGAGCATAATAGAGCACCACGTTGATCCCGACGAACTGCTGGAACACCGAGAGCATGATCCCCACAAAGATGACCATTCCTCCGTAGGAGAGCCATGGTGCCGACCGTACGCGGAGTGTCTCCCTGATCTCCGCCAGGATGGTAGCGGCAGCCTTGGGTCCGGACACTTTCTTCAGCACCTCGGCGGCTTCTTCTTCCCTGCCGGCCATCACCAGGTAACGGGGTGTCTCCGGCACGAAGAAGAGCAATACGAAGAAAAGCATGGCGGGAATGGTCTCCGAGGCGAACATCCAGCGCCAGCCGCTCAGCTGAAGCCAGGTCTCATCGCCCTGATGACTGTAAGCGATGTAATAGTTGACGAAATAGACCACCAGCATCCCGAAGATGATGGCGAACTGGTTCCACGAGACCAACCTGCCGCGGATGCGGGAGGGTGCGATCTCGGCGATGTACATGGGAGACAGCATGGAAGCCAGTCCCACGCCGATGCCGCCGATGATGCGGTAGATGATGAACGAGATCACCGGCTCGACCATGAAGATGTTCATCTTCTCCGGTATGGCGGAGCCTATGGCCGAGAGGGTAAAGAGCAGGGCAGCCAGCAACAGGCCTCTTTTGCGTCCGAGACGGCGGCTGACAAAGCCGCCGATACTGCCGCCGATGATGCAGCCCACCAGCGCCGAGGAGACCGTAAAACCTTTCAGCGAGTTGGCCGTCTCCTCAGTCAGCGTAAGAGGGTTCCGGAAGAGCAGCCAGATGGCAACGGCAGCGATCAGCGCCACCACGCCGGCGATCATCGCTCCTTTTTTCCTGCCATAGAGTTTCACCAGGATCGATCCGGTCGCATAGACGATCACGGCGATCACCACCGCGACACTGAGACGGTATTGCAGGATCACTTTTGCCGCCATGGCCGGATCGTGGTGGAGGGGATCGATGAAAAAGCCCTGCAGGGCCTTCACCGCCCCGGAGATCACGGCCGTATCATATCCGAACAGCAGTCCGCCCAGTGTAGCCACCAGTGTGATGGCCATGGTGTAGGCGCGGTTTCCTTCGTCGTAATGTGTCATGGCCATACGGTTTTAGAAGTACTGGTTGATGAGTTGTTCAAACCATTCCTGTTTGCCGCTTTTCAGGGGTGGTTCTCCCCATCCGGAAGCCAGGCGGTGCAGGTCGTCGAGGGTGAGTTTCCCTGCCTCGAAGGCAGCCCCCTCACCCTCGTCGAAGGAGGCATAGCGCTCACGGCGCCGGGCCAGGTAGGGAGATTCACTGAGCAGTCTGTCTGCCACGATAAGTGCCCGCGCAAAAACATCCATGGCCGCGATATGGGCAATGAAAATGTCTTCCAGGTCGGTGGAGTTACGGCGCGTCTTGGCGTCGAAGTTGATCCCGCCGGTGGTGAACCCACCCGCCTCAAGGATCACCAGCATGGCTTCGACGGTCTCATAGAGGTTGATGACGAACTGGTCGGTGTCCCAGCCGTTCTGGTAATCACCCCGGTTGGCGTCGATGCTTCCGAGGAGGCCGGCATCGGCAGCCACCTGCAACTCATGCTGGAAAGTGTGCCCCGCCAGCGTGGCGTGGTTCACCTCGATGTTCAGCTTGAAGTCCTTGTCGAGCCCATAATGACGCAAAAAGCCGATGACCGTTTCGGCGTCATAATCGTACTGGTGTTTGGAAGGCTCCATGGGCTTGGGCTCGATGAGGAAGGTTCCGGCAAAGCCGTTGCGACGGGCATAATCCCGTGCCATCATCAGGAACCGGGCCAGGTGTTCTTTCTCCCTTTTCATGTCGGTATTGAGGAGGGAAAGATAGCCTTCCCGTCCGCCCCAAAAGACATAGTTCTCGCCGCCCAGGGCGATGGTGGCATCCAGCGCGTTCTTCACCTGGGCACCTGCCCGGGCCACCACCCTGAAGTCGGGGTTGGTGGCAGCTCCGTTCATGTAACGCGGATGGGAGAAGAGGTTGGAGGTTCCCCACAGGAGCTTGACCCCCGAAGCTTTTTGTTTTTCCCGGGCATATTCGACCATGGCGAAAAGGCGTTTCTCCGACTCGGCCAGGGTGTCGGCCTCTTCGACAAGATCAAAATCGTGGAAGCAGTAATACGGGACACCCAGCTTGGTAAAGAACTCGAACGCCGCATCCATCTTCGCGCGGGCACGGTCCATGGGGGTGTCATACTCGAGCCAGGGGAAGCGCTTGGTGCCTGCACCGAAAGGGTCACCGCCGGTATTGCAGAAGGTGTGCCAGTAGGCCACCGCGAAGCGAAAATGCTCTTTCATGGTCTTTCCCCGCACCACACGGTTGGCATCGTACCATTTGAACGCCAATGGATTGTCCGATTCCGGCCCTTCAAAGGGGATGGCCCCGATGCCGGTAAAGAACTCTTTCTGTCCGATCGTAATGTTCATCTCTTTTTGTTTTTTAGGGGGGTTATCGTTTATGTTTTCAAAGCTCTTCGGTCATTCGTTCCAGCTCTTCCAGCCAGCGGCCGTACACTTCATCGTAGAGGGGTTTCAGCGAGGGATCCGGCTCTGTGATCCCTTTTCGTTCGAGGTTGCGGAAACATTCGGAAGGGGAAGCATAGAAGCGGGTTCCGAGGGCAGCACCCAGGGCGGCTCCCTGGGCACCGTCGGTGTCGTAGAGTTCGATGGTCACGCCGCTGGAGGTGGCCAGCACCTGCCGGAAGAGGGGACTCAGGAACATATTGGCCATGCCGGCGCGTATAACACGGCTGTCGATGCCGGCCTCTCCCATGATCTCCAGGCCGTAGCGGAACGAGAAGGCAATACCTTCCTGGGCAGCCCGTAGGAGGTGTCCCCGGCCGTGAACGTTAAAGTTAAGGCCGCCGATGCGGGCACCTGGATCGGCATTGCGGAGGATGCGCTCCGCCCCGTTGCCGAAGGGCAGAATGGTCAGCCCTTCGGCGCCCGGAGGCACGGCAAGGGCCTGGCGGTTCATCTCGTCGTAGTCGACAGCCCCGTCAAAGAGGGTGCGGCGTAGCCAGGCGTTGAGGATACCGGTGCCGTTGATACAGAGCAGAACGCCGTAACGGGGTTTTGCGGGAGCATGGTTCACGTGCACGAAGGTATTGACCCGAGAGAGGGTGTCGTAGGCAGCGGTATCGCTGACGCCATACACAACGCCGGAAGTACCGGCCGTGGCCGCCACCTCGCCCGGCTCCAGTACATTGAGTGACCATGCATTGTTGGGTTGATCGCCGGCACGGTAGCTCACCGCCACGCCGGAAGGAACACCCAGCACGGCCGCAGCCTCCTCACGCAGACGCCCCTGCTCCCCGAAGACGGGGACCACCGTGGGAATGAGATTGGGATCGAGATCGAGTGCCTCGAGCACCATCGCCGCCACATCGTTTTCCAGGAAGTCCCAAAAGATTCCTTCGGAAAGGCCGGTAATGGTGGTCGTCTTCTCGCCGGTCATCCGGAAGGCAATATAATCGCCGGGGAGGAGGAACTTTTTGGCCTTGCGGTAGATGGCGGGTTCATGCTGTTTCACCCAGGCCAGTTTGGCTGCGGTAAAGTTTCCCGGTGAGTTGAGCAGGTGGCGGAGGGCTTTTTCGGGGCCGATGCGGCGGAAGGCCTCCTCGCCTGTCTCCACGGCACGGCTGTCGCACCAGATGATGGCGGGGCGCAGTACCTCACCGGCGTCGTCGACGAGCACCAGCCCGTGCATCTGGTAAGAGATGCCGATGCCGCCCACTTTCTCCGCGGCACCGGAATAGTCGCCCCAAAGCCGGTGGGTGGCTTTGACCAGGTGGTCCCACCACATGGCGGGATCCTGCTCGGCCCATCCGGGGCGGGGGGCATGGATGGGCATCTCCTCTCCCTCCGGTGAGGTGGCCCGGGCCACCACCCTGCCGCTCTCCCCGTCGAAGAGGGTCGCCTTCACCGACGAACTACCTACGTCATAACCGAGGAAAAACATAGTCTGTCTTTTATCAGGCATCGATATTGGCATATTTGGCATGTTTCTCGATGAACTCCCGTCGCGGCGGCACGTCATCTCCCATGAGCATGGAGAAGATCCTGTCGGCCTCGGCGGCGCTCTCGATGGTCACCTGCCTGAGGGTGCGAGTCTCGGGATTCATGGTGGTCTCCCACAGCTGTTCGGCATTCATCTCTCCGAGGCCCTTGTACCGCTGCACGGTGACGCCGGCTTTCTCACCGCCCAGCTCTTCGATCGCCTGCAGGCGTTGCTGCTCGTTCCAGCAATAGCGCTGAACCTTCCCTTTTTTCACCAGATAAAGGGGCGGCGTCGCAATGTAAAGATGTCCTTCCTTGATCAGGTCCTGCATGTAACGGAAGAAAAAGGTCATGATGAGCGTGGTGATGTGGCTGCCGTCGACATCGGCATCGGTCATGATGATGATCTTGTTATACCGCAGTTTGGACATGTCGAGGGCTTTGCTGTCCTCTTCGGTGCCGATGGTGACGCCGAGGGCCGTGAAGATGTTGCGGATCTCTTCGTTTTCGAAGATCTTGTGCATCATGGCCTTTTCGACGTTGAGGATTTTCCCGCGGAGGGGCAGGATGGCCTGGAACTCGCGGCTTCTGCCCTGTTTGGCGGTACCACCGGCCGAGTCGCCCTCGACGAGGAAGATCTCCGACACTTCGGGGTCGCGCGAAGCGCAGTCGGCCAGTTTGCCGGGCATGCCGGCGCCGGAGAGGACGTTCTTACGCTGCACCATCTCGCGGGCCTTGCGGGCTGCCTGGCGCGCCCGGGCGGCGAGGATCACTTTTTCCACGATGGTCTTGGCCTCGCGGGGATGTTCTTCCAGGTAGTAGCTGAGGGCCGTGCTGACCGCCTGGTCGACGGCCCCCATCACCTCATTGTTACCCAGCTTGGTCTTGGTCTGCCCCTCAAACTGCGGCTCTTGCACCTTCACCGAGACGATGGCGGTGAGCCCCTCACGGAAGTCGTCGCCGCTGATCTCCACCTTGGCCTTGGCCAGCATGCCCGACTTCTCGGCATAGCCTTTCAGCGTCCGTGTCAAACCGCGACGGAAACCCGCCAGATGAGTCCCCCCTTCGATCGTATTGATATTGTTCACATACGAATGGATGTTTTCCGTATAGGATGTATTGTACTGCATGGCGATCTCCACGGGGATGCCGTTCTTCTCGGTCTCGATATAGATGGGCTCCTCGATGAGCGCCTCGCGGGTTGAGTCGAGGTAACGCACGAACTCCCGCAGCCCCTCTTCGGAATAGAACTCTTCATGGCGGTAGGGTCCTTCACCGTTCTCGACCTTTTCCCTTTTGTCGGTAATGGTGAGGCGGATGCCCTTGTTGAGGAAAGCCAGTTCCCGCAGGCGGGCGGCCAGAATCTCATATTTGTATTCGGTGGTGATGAAGATGGAATCATC
>JAMOUS010000144.1 GCA_027067975.1 Bacteroidales bacterium
TCCCCTCTACAGCCAAGTGGAATGGAACTACGCCTACGAAGACATGACCCGCGTCTACCTGATCGTCCTGGCCAAGGACACGCCCTCCCCCTTTGCCCCCAAGAACGATGTGGTGGAGGTAAAGGAAGAAAAAGTACCGGCAGCGGAAGGGAAGAAGGGTAAGTCGAAAAAGAAAAAGGAAGGTTCCAATGCCAAGCCGGAAGAGAACCTTGTCAAGATCGACCTCGACGGCATCTCCGGCCGTATCCTCGGCCTGCCCATCAAGCCGGCCAACTATTACAATGTGAGCTGTGTAAACGGCAAGGTGTATTACATCCGTTACTCCTCGATGGGAGGCGGGAGTGTCTTTGCCATGTACGACCTGAAAGAGAAGAAAGAAAAGGAGCTGGGGCGCGGGTACAATTACCTGCTCACCACCGGCGGCAAGAAGATGCTGGTCTTCCAGGGACGACGCTATCAGGTGATGGCGCCTCCCTCGGGCAAGGTGCAACTCGACAAGACGGTCGACCTCTCCAACATGAAAGTGCTGGTCGACCATCATCAGGAATGGAAACAGATCTTCGACGAAAGCTGGCGCCAGATGCGCGACTTCTTCTATGCTCCCAACATGCACGGGGTCGACTGGAAGGCGATCCACGACAAATATGCCGTGCTGGTGCCGTATGTGAACCACCGTTCCGACCTGACCTACATCATCGGCGAGATGGTGGGTGAGCTGAACGTGGGGCATTCCTACGTGATCAATGGCGACCGGCCCATGCCCGAGCGGATCAAGCTGGGACTGCTGGGGGCCCGCCTCTCCCGCACTCCCGAGGGCTTCTACCGCATCGACCGCATCCTCCCCGGTGCCAACTGGGACCGTTCCCTGCGGTCGCCCCTCACCGAACTGGGGGTCAACGTGAAAGAAGGAGATTACATCCTCGCTGTAGACGGCCATCCCGTCAACGAGGTGAACGACATCTACATGCTGCTGGTAGGCAAGGCCGACAAGATCGTCGAACTTACCGTCAACAGCCGGCCGGAGATGACCGGCAGCCGCAACGTGCTGGTCAAGCCCATCGCCGACGAGTCGAAGCTCTACTACTACGACTGGGTGGAGAACAACATCCGCAAGGTCTATGAGGCCACCAACGGGGAGGTGGGATACATCCACATCCCCGACATGGGCCCTGAGGGACTGAACGAGTTCGTGAAGCATTACTATCCCCAGCTGCAGAAGAAAGGACTGATCATCGACGTGCGCGGCAACGGCGGCGGGAACGTTTCCCCCATGATCATGGAACGCCTGCTGCGAACGATCACCTATGTGACCATGCATACGGGTGAGAAGAAAGGCGATGTCAACCCCGTGGCGACCTTCGTAGGACCCAAGGTGGCCCTGCTCGACAAGTATTCCGCCTCCGACGGCGATCTCTTCCCCTACCGTTTCAAGTACAAGAAACTGGGCAAGCTGATCGGCACCCGCTCGTGGGGCGGGGTGGTCGGCTACAGCGGCTCGATCCCCCTCATCGACGGCGGCTCGCTCATCACCCCCTCCTATGCGCCCTTCGCGGCCGACGGCAGCGGTTGGATCATCGAAGGCCACGGCGTCGAACCCGACATCTACATCGAGAACGACCCCGTGCGCGAATACCAGGGCATCGACGACCAGCTCAACAAGGCCATCGAGGTGATCAAGGAGGAGATCAAGAACTTCAAATACGAACTGCCGCCCATCCCGCCGTGGCCTGACAAAACCAAATAAGTGTCCGCAACGTTCCCGGCAACGGGCGGAACAGAAGGTGCATTTTCAGATCCCTCCGGGGAAAAGGGGGGAGTGTTGTCCTGTTTGGTGAATGTTTTGAACATTAGACAGATCCTGTCATGAGAAAAACCGTTTTCTTTTTTCTGTTCGTCTCCGTCATCCTGAACGGGGTGCTCGGACAGCATCCTGCGAAGAAGCCGCTGACCCATGATGTGTACGATTCCTGGAAAAGCCTCAAGAACATCGTCCTTTCGGACGACGGGCGCTGGGTGGCTTACGAGATCAACCCCCAGCAGGGGGATGGCTGGCTCTACCTGTACGATCTCAAGAAAGCCCGCCTCGACTCTTTCCCGCGGGGAAAAGATGCCCGCTTCTCGCCGGCGTCCGACTATCTGGTCTTTCGCATCGTGCCGCAATATGCCAAGGTGAGAAAGGCGAAAAAGGAGAAGAAGAAAAAGGATGAGATGCCGAAGGATTCCCTGGGGATCCTGGTGCTGAAAGACCTCTCCCTGCAAAAGATCGCGAAGGTACGGTCGTTTGGTGTGCCGGAGAAAGAGGGTGTATGGTTCTGGTACCGCCGCGAAAAGATCTATCCAGAAAAGCCTGATACAACGGGCATGAGCGCATCGGAAGAGGCAAAAAAAGCCTATCAGGAGAAAAAGAAAGCTTATGACAAGGCAATGAAGCGGATCAAGAAGGCCCAAGGCACCGACCTGGTGGTA
>JAMOUS010000145.1 GCA_027067975.1 Bacteroidales bacterium
GGAGAGGAACGAGAAGCCTCGAACGCAAACAGCCGGGAAATGACACGGAAGACATTGCCGTCGACGACGGGCACAGGTTCGGCGAAGGCGATCGAAGCGATGGCTGCCGCCGTGTAAGGCCCCACCCCCGGCAGTCGCAGCAATGTCTTGTAAGTATCGGGGAAACGTCCGCCGCGCGCGACAATCATCTGCGCCGCAGCGTACATGTGACGCGCACGGCTGTAATATCCCAGCCCTTCCCACACCTTCATCACCTCATCCAAGGAGGCACGGGCCAGGTGTTCCACCGTCGGAAAACGCTCCAAAAAACGCCGGTAATAGGCGGTTCCCTGTGCCACACGCGTCTGCTGCAGGATGATCTCCGACACCCAGATCCGGTAGGGATCACGGGTACGGCGCCACGGCAGATCGCGCCGGTGCCTGTCATACCACCTCAGCAACGCTTCCCCCACAAGGGGCAGGTCTCCTTCCGGAATCGGATGTTCCATGATTGCAAAGAAAAGAAGTTCTCCGCTTTCGAAAAACATCTCATCCGCTCATTTTCACCGCAAAGGGGAAAGAATTTTCCGGAAGGATACCGCCAATAAAGAGAAATCTTTTTATATTTGCAGACCCAAAGAGAAAATATTTACCTAATTTATTGATAACTAAAGATTTTTAAAATGACTAAAGCAGACATTGTCAACGAGATCTCCAAGAAAACCGGGATCGAGAAGGTGACCGTTCAGAAAACGGTCGAAGCTTTCATGGAAGTTGTAAAAGACTCGCTTGCAAGCAACAACAATGTTTATTTAAGGGGCTTTGGCAGTTTCATCGTGAAGAAGAGGGCCCAGAAGACTGCCCGTAACATTTCGAAGAACACGACGATCACCATTCCGGAGCATTACATTCCGGCCTTCAAGCCTGCCAAGACCTTCCTCAACAAGGTGAAAGAGAACGTAAAATAATCTAAAGGGAACCAACAATGCCAAGCGGAAAGAAGAGGAAAAGGCATAAGATGGCAACGCACAAGCGCAAGAAGCGTCTGCGCAAAAACCGCCATAAGAAGAAGAAATAGCGGGTAGATAGTCCCCTATCTTCCCACATGTCTGACACACAATAACCTGGAGTTCTCCGGGTTATTGTGGTTTTTTCGTTTTCCCTGACCCAGGGGGCATTACCTAAAGGGAAAAGAGTGTGAGCTACGAGTTGGTCATTGATGCGAAGGCCTCCGAGATCGATATTGCCTTACTGCAGGATGGGTCGCTGATCGAGCTTTCCAGGGAGAAGAGCGATATAGAATATTCCGTCGGGGACATCTACCTGGGCCGTATCCGCAAGATCATGCCGGGGTTGAATGCGGCATTTGTGGACATTGGCTCGAAGAAGGACGCCTTCCTACACTATCTGGATCTGGGGCCGCAGTTCAGCACCATGAAAGAGTACCTTTCGGTGGCGCTGAAACGCAAAGGCCGCATGCCTGCGGTGCACCGTTTCAAGCGTCTGCCCGACATTCGCAAGGACGGGAAGATGGCCGACGTGCTGAAGCCGGGCGACCCGGTGGTGGTTCAGATCGTCAAGGAGCCGATCTCGACCAAAGGTCATCGTCTCACTTCGGAGGTCTCCTTGGCAGGCCGTAACCTGGTGCTGCTGCCCTTCCACGACAAGGTCTCGGTATCCTCGAAGATCGAGTCGGCCGAGGAAAAGAACCGTCTGAAGCAACTGGTACAGAGCATCAAACCGCAGAACTACGGGGTGATCGTCCGCACTGCGGCCGAGGGGAAGCGTGTGGCCGAGTTGGATGCCGAGTTGCGGGAGCTGGTCCAAAAGTGGGAGACCGCCTTCCAGCGCCTCAAAGAGGCCTCCCCCCCCAAGAAGATGATCGGCGAGCTCAACCGCGTCTCGGTGATCCTGCGCGACCTGCTGGGGGTCGACTTCAGCGCGATCTGGGTCAACAACAACGACCTTTTCCAGGAGATGCAGGACTATATCCGTACCATCGCCCCGGACAAGGTCAAGATCGTCAAGCTCTACAAGGGCCGTTTGCCGATCTTCGAGCACTTCGGCATCAACAAGCAGATCAAGAGCCTCTTCGGGCGAACGGTATCCTTCCGAAACGGGGCCTACCTGATCATCGAACATACCGAAGCCCTCCATGTCATCGACGTGAACAGCGGCAACCGCTCCCGTGCCGGCGACACGCAGGAGACCAACGCCCTGGAGGTCAACCTCGCGGCTGCCGAGGCCATCGCCCGCCAGCTGCGCCTCCGCGACATGGGCGGCATCATCGTGGTCGACTTTATCGACATGACCTCCCCCGAACACCGCCAGAGGGTGTACGAGAAAATGAAAGAGGCGATGTCGCACGACCGCACCAAACACAACATCCTGCCCCTGAGCAAGTTCGGACTGATGCAGATCACCCGCCAGCGGGTCCGCCCCGTCCTGGACATCGAGACCGAAGAGGTGTGCCCCGTCTGTAAC
>JAMOUS010000146.1 GCA_027067975.1 Bacteroidales bacterium
TCCTTTCTTCTTTTCCTGACCGCAGGACTTTTCGCCCAGGAGGAGCATCTCCTGTGGTTCCGTCATCCTGCGGGGCAGTGGACCCGGGCATTGCCTGTGGGCAACGGCCGCCTCGGTGCGATGGTCTTCGGCGGTGTTGCCGAAGAGCGCCTGCAGCTCAATGAAGAGACCATCTGGACCCACAGTGGCGACTACTACGACAAGGAGGGCGCCAGATATCTGCCCCGCATCCGCAAGCTGCTCTTTGCCGGCAACTACAAGGAGGCGGAGAAGATGTGTGAGAAATATCTTTTGGCCGACCGTCTGCCCAGTGGTACCAACACCTACCAGACGCTGGGAGACATCCGTCTCCGCTTCGAAGGGGTGTCGTCGTACCGCGATTACCGCCGCGGGCTCGACCTCTTCAGGGGGGTGGTTACCACCACCTTCCATGCCGGCAGGGTGCGGCATGAGCGTACGGTCTTTGCTTCGGCGCCGGCACAGACGCTGGTCATGCTGGCCACGGCCGACCAGCCGGGTGAGATCACTTGTCACATCACCCTCACCCGCCCCGGCGAGGGGGAACAGGTGAGCGTCACCCCGGAAGGGTTCGTCATGCGCCAGGCGATCCGCGACGGCCAGGGCGTCACCTATGAGGCGCGCCTGCAGGTGCTCGCCCACGGCGGAAAGGTGCGCGTCGACGGTAAGACACTCCATGTCGAAAATGCCGACAGCCTCGAGCTGCGCCTTGTGGCTGCCAGCGACTACTTCGGCGACGTGCCGGCCAGGAAGTGCGACGAATATCAGGCTCTTACCAAAGGGGAGAGTTATGCTGTCTTCCTGGCCGGACATGTGGCCGACGTGCAGCGTCTCATGCGGCGGGTGGCGCTCGAACTGCCCCGCACCGAGGCGGCCGTCTTCCCCACCGACGAGCGTATCGCCGCCCAGCGGCGCGGCATCCTCGACCCCTCCCTCGCCGCCCTCTACTTCCAGTTCGGCCGCTACCTGCTCATCAGCAGTTCCCGCCCCGGCGACCTGCCCGCCAACCTGCAGGGCCTCTGGGCCGACGGCCTCAATCCCCCCTGGAACGCAGATTACCACATCAATATCAACCTGCAGATGAATTACTGGCCGGCAGAGGTGACCAACCTCTCCGAGTGCCATCTGCCCTTCCTCGACTTCATCGACGCCCTGCGTCCCCGCGGCCGCACCACCGCCGCCACCCTCTACGGCAAGAAGGGCTTCGTCGCCCACCATACCACCGACGCCTGGCACTTCACCACCGCCATCGGCAAGCCTGTCTATGGCATGTGGCCCATGGGCGCCGCCTGGAGCGCCACCCACTACTGGCAACACTTCCTCTTTACCGGCGACACCGTCTTCCTGCGTGAAAAAGGCTACCCTGTCATGCGCGAGTCCGCCCTCTTCCTCTCCGACTATCTCGTGAAAGACCCCCGCAGCGGCAAGTGGGTGACGGGACCGTCGATGTCGCCGGAGAACGTCTTCGTCGCCCCCGACGGGACAAAAGCCTCCGTATGCATGGGGCCGGCCATGGACCTGGAGATCGTGTGGGACCTCTTCCATGATGTCATCGCCGCCGCCAAGGTGCTGGACAGCGATGCAGCCTTCCGCAAAAAACTGGAAAAACAGCTCGACCGTCTTGCTCCCGTCCGCATCGGCGACGACGGCCGCATCCTCGAATGGTCGGACCCCACCCTGAAGGAGTTGTGGCCCGGACACCGCCACATGTCCCACCTCTACGGGCTATACCCTTCGAGCCAGTTCAACTGGGAAGAGACACCCCGTTACATGGAAGCGGCGGAGAAGACGCTGCAGCACCGCCTCGACCACGGCGGCGGCCATACGGGCTGGTCACGCGCCTGGATCATCAACTTCTATGCATGCCTCCTCGACGGGGAGAAGGCGGTGGAGAACCTCCATGCCCTCTTTGCCCGGTCGACATTGCCCAACATGTTCGACAACCACCCGCCCTTCCAGATCGACGGCAACTTCGGCGCCACCGCCGCCATCGCCGAGATGCTGCTGCAGTCGCACGCCGGAGTGATCCACCTGCTGCCGGCACTGCCGAAAGAATGGACTCACGGCCGTGTGAACGGCCTGCGCGCACGCGGCGGCTTCGAGGTGAGCATCGAATGGGAAAAGGGGAGACTGAAACAGGCAACCCTCACCTCCCTCCTCGGACAACCCTGCACCGTCCGCTACGGCGGCAAAACCGTCACCCTCCACCTGAAAAAAGGAGAGAAAGCCGTGCTGGGACCACAGCTGGAAAAGGAATAACAAAAAAGACAAAAGATAAAAGGACAAAGACAAAAGTGAAGGCAAAAGGCAAAAGGCAACCGTTTTAGTATCGAGTTCGGAGTATGGAGTATCGAGTATGGAGTATCGAGTCAGACCCACCGGTAGCGCTTCTTCTACGCCACGCACGAGGCGGGTGTCACTGACTCGATACTCGATACTAAGAAC
>JAMOUS010000147.1 GCA_027067975.1 Bacteroidales bacterium
AGGGTTCTCCGGAAACGGACGCCTGATGTACGGTTCATACAACACCGGGAAATACATGGCCAACGGCGGCTTCCGTCACAAACGCTTCCGCATTTTCGCCAGCATCGATCACGACCGCACCGACGGGCACCGGGATTCTTCCGACTTCCGTGTCACGAACGGTTATCTCGACATGGGATACACGATCAGTGATCATTTCTCGGCCCGCCTTTACGGGTCGGTCGCCCGTTTCCATGCCACCGACCCCGGTCCGATCGACGGCCATGCCGGCAACGTCATCGGCATCACCCGCGGGATGGGCGCTTTCGTCCTCAACAACAACTTTGATCGTACGAACGGCTCGTTCCGTTTCTTTTACAACTATGGGATCCACAATATCTCCGACGGATTTCACTCCACCGATGACAATTACGGCATTGTCTGGTACCAGGCGTTCCGTCTTTTCCGGGGCAACACCCTTACGGCAGGGGTCGACTATAAGCGTTACGGGGGACGGGCCATGAACCGTCTGGCCTTCCATGGCGAGGGGATCGTCTTTGCCGACACCTCCCTCTATGAGTTGGCCGGCTACCTCTTTGTCCAGCAGAAGGTGTCCGGCACCCTGATGCTCAATGCCGGCTTCCGTCTTGACCATAACGAAGCGTATGGCTCCATCCCCGTCCCCACCGCCGGCATTGCCTGGACCGCCACCCCCACCACCGTCCTGAAAGCTTCCGCATCAAAAGGGTTCCGCAGTCCCACCATCCGCGAGCTCTACATGTGGCGACCCGCCAATGCCGACCTCAAACCGGAAGAGATGATGAACTACGAGGTCAGCTGGGAACAGTCGCTCTTGCAGAGAAAACTCTCTTTCAACCTTGCGCTGTATATCCAGAACGGCGACAACCTGATCAAAACCGTCCTCACCTCCGAAGGTCCCAAAAACATCAACACCGGCTCCTTCCGCAACCGCGGGATGGAACTGGCTCTCAACTACCGTCCCCTCAAAACCCTTCGTTTCCACACCAACCTTTCCTGGATCCACATGGATACGCCGGTGATCGCCACCCCCACGTTCCAGATGTTCACCAACATGCATTATCAATGGAAAAAACTGGGGATCGACCTCTCCTGGCAAAGCACGCACGGCCTCTATCTCACCACTGGGGACGATCCGGTACGCAGCTCATATGATCTCCTCTCTTCGCGGTTGCACTACCGTTTCAATGATCATCTCTCTGTTTTCCTGAAGGGGGAGAATCTTACGAACACCCGCTATGAGATCAATTACGGCTATCCTATGCCGGGTATTTGTCTTTTTGGCGGCGTGGATCTTCATTTCTGATCTTTTCCGGACATGAAAAAAGGATTCTTTTTGTTCATTCTATATTTCGTGCTGGCATTTGCCGGCAAGCTAGCGGCCCATCCCTGGGATCCTGCCGAGGATGTGATCATCACCACCGACGGGGGCATGGACGATCTCCGGGCCCTCACCTTGATGCTGGCCGACCCCTCTGTGCGGGTGACGGCAATCATCGCCACCGACGGGGTGCTCACGGCAAGGGACACCTGGCACAAGGTAAAATCCCTGCTGGCACGATACCATCATGAGGGGATCCTGGTAGGTCTCTATCACCCCTCATCGGCAAAAGCCCACGGCTGTCCTGCCGCCCGGACCCTATCCTGGGGGCCATGGCTTCCCCAAGGTGCCACGCCCCTGCCTGCCGACACGGTCGTGGCACGGGTATTCCGCTACCTGCCTTCTCAGATCACATGGATCAGCCTGGGCAGCCTGGCCACCGCCCGTCACATGCTCGTCCACCAGCCCGGATTCCGGAAAAAAGTATCGCGCATCCTCTGGTCGGCCGACGGAGAACACCTGCAACAATGTTTCAACTATCTTCTCGACACCGCCGCCTACCAATTTGTCAGAAAATCGGAAGTACCGTTCATGATCGTGTGCGGACCGGCAGTAGGCACCCTTTACGATCCGGCACTCATCCATGCCCTCGGCGAAGGGAACAATGTTTATGCCCCGGCACTGACCGACGACCTTAAACATGCTCTTCCCCTCCATGGAGAGTTATGTGATGATGGCCTCTATCTTTACCTTGCCGACAGCACCCTGTTCGTCAAGGAAAGTGAAGGACCTCTCTCCTTCCGTCTCCCTTCCACAGCCATGGTCCCGGCCCGTCAACAGATCCTGGCGGTGATCCGTTCCAGCCGTCCCCTTCCTTTGCTCATTCTCGACCACCTGCCCACCGACACCACCCTTTACCGGGAAGATGTGCGTCCCATTGTTGCAGCGGCCCTCCGGCGGTATGGGAGAGAAGAGTGGCGGGCCGGCCTGATCACCGGCGAGTTGCACCGCCATCTCGGGATCTTCTCAATCATCGGTATGAAGATGGGGATCCGGGCAAGGGAATATTTCGGGGTGGGACCCGACGCCCTGCATGTGACCTCCTGCGCCGGCAGCCAG
>JAMOUS010000148.1 GCA_027067975.1 Bacteroidales bacterium
GCTGGTGCGCGAGGACGGTAGGCTCTTCCTCATCCAGGGGGCCTACGACCATCATCTGAAAAAGATCGACGCCGCCACGGGCAAGGTGGTCTGGCAGTATCTTTTCGACGATGTGGTGAAAGGCACTGGCACGATCTGGCGCAACCCCCACCCCCGCACGGCGGAGGAAGCCTATCTCATCCTCCAGGGCAGCCGACTGGGGACACAACACTACATGGACGCCCCGCACATCCCCAGCTTCCGGGCCATCTCCCTCCTCACGGGCAAGGAACTGTGGCGCCTCGACAGCAAATGGACCTCCAGCTACAGCCGCGACGTGGACGGCTCGGCGCTGGTGGTGAACGACACGGGATACATCGGACTGGAAAACTCCCTGTTCACCCTGTTCGATCCCGCTCCGGCCCATGCCACGGTACGCGACAGCATGCTGCAACCCCGCATCTACAAGGAGATCCCGCTCTACCGAAAAGAGGATGTGGTGCGACACCGCTACAATGTGGTCACCGAGTCGTCACCAGCCCGTCTGGGTCGTTCGATCTTTATCACCTCGGGATCGGGGCATGTGTTCCGTTACAACATGGACCGTCAGGAGCTCGACTGGGATTTTCACATCGGCTCCGACATGGACGGTTCGCCGGTGGTGACACGTGACAGTTGCATCCTGGTGTCGGTGGAGAAGCAGTACATCCCCGGCCCGGGCGGCATCTTCAAGCTCGATCCCCGTCGTCCGCCGGAGGAGGCGGTGGTATGGTATTTCCCCACCGGCAACGACAGCGTGGGCAGTTGGGAGGGCGGCGTCATCGGCACGGTCGCCACCAACGACCACGACCCTGCCCCGGGCCATCCTCCCCTGGCCGCCTTCTCGGCCATCGACGGTTATCTTTATCTGATACGTCCCGACTCCCTTCAGCCGGATACCCTGGCAACAGGTCCCGACGCGGTCACGCGCTATCCCATGCCGGTGTTGCTCGACCGTTACCGCATCGGCCCCTCCATCTCTTCGCCCGTGATCGTGGGCGACAGGCTGGTGGCCGCCGGCTACAACGGCATCTTCCTCTTCAAACTGCATCTTACCCGTGACGGGATCCGCATGAAGAAAACGGCCCGTTTCACCGCCCCCTTCGAGGCCTCCCCCATCGTCTGGGACGGGAAGATCTACATCGCCTCCCGGAACGGTTACCTTTATTGTTTTGGAAAACAAGCCTCCACCCATGGATATGTAAAGTAAATTTCATATCTTGTAAAGTCCAACCCAAATTCGTTTTTCCGTGCCGTACAAAGAGAAAAAAGTAGAACGTTTGTACTATTCGATCGGTGAGGTGGCCGAGATGTTCAATGTGAACACCTCGCTGATTCGTTACTGGGAAAAAGAGTTCGACATCATCCGTCCGAAGAAGAACAAGAAAGGAAACCGTCTATTCACGCAGAAGGACATCGAGAACTTCCATATCATCTACCATCTGGTCAAGGAGCGGGGCATGACGCTGAAGGGGGCGCAGAAGAAGCTGCGCGAGAACCGCCAGGAGACGCTGGAAAACTTTGAGATCGTGAAATTGCTGCAGAACATCCGGAAGATGCTGGTGGAGATCCGCGATCAGATGTGATCCCGGTACACATAAACACAGAGGGAGGATATCCATGGCAACGGTCAAGGAAGTAGTGGACCATCTCAACAGTGTTGCGCCGCTGGCGTGGCAGGAGTCGTACGACAACGCCGGCCTGCTGTTGGGGGATGCAGGCACCGAGGTGACGGCGGTACTGATCACGGTGGACGTGACCGAGGAGGTGGTGGAAGAGGCGCACCGGCTGGGAGCGCAGCTGGTGGTGGCACACCATCCCGTCATCTTCAAGGGGTTGAAGAAGCTGACAGGCGACAACTATGTGGAGCGTACGGTGATGGCGGCGTTGCGCCATGGCATTGCCGTCTATGCCGGTCACACCAATTATGACAATTACGGCCGTGGGGTGAGCCACCGTCTGGCGTTGCGGCTGAGGCTGGAGGAGGTACGTCCGCTGGCGGCGCGGCGGGGGCTGCTGCGCAAGCTGGTCACCTTCGTGCCGCACGCGCAGGCGGCGCAGGTACGGGAGGCGTTGTGGGAGGCCGGCGCCGGCGTCATCGGCGATTACGACCGCACCAGCTACAACCTGCGGGGAGAGGGCACCTTCCGCGGCAGCGAGGGGACCAACCCTTTCGTCGGCGAAGCCGGCACCCTGCATACCGAACCGGAAACACGCATCGAGATGATCTATCCCACCCACCTCGAAGGTGCTGTGGTGGAGGCCCTGCTGGCAGCCCATCCTTACGAGGAGCCGGCTTACGACCTCTATGCCCTGGAAAACGCCTGGGAAGGCGCCGGCCTGGGAGCGATCGGACGGCTGCCCGAAGCTTTGGACGAAAAAGCCTTCCTCACCCTGCTGAAAGAACGTACCGGCGCCGCCTGCGTGCGGCACTCCCCCCTGCGGGGGCGGTCCGTGCAACGCATCGCCCTCTGCGGCGGCACCTGCAGTTTCATGATGAACGAGGCGATCCGACAAAAGGCCGACGCCTTCGTCACCGCCGACGTGAAATACCATGAGTTCTTCGACGCCGACGGCCACCTCCTCCTGGCCGACATCGGACACTATGAGAGCGAACAGTTTGTCAAAGAACTCTTTTATGAACTGCTTTCGAAAAAATTCCCTAACTTTGCACTTCATTTTTCACAAAGCATCACGAATCCGATAAACTATTTTTGAAAATGGCGACCAAAAGCAAAACGACGACGCAGGAACCGAAGGAAACGACGATCGAGGAGCGTCTGAAGCTGCTCTATGCCCTTCAGCTCACCGACTCGAAGATCGATGCGATCAGGAGGCTGCGGGGGGAGCTGCCCCTGGAGGTGCAGGACCTGGAGGATGAAATCGCAGGCCTGAACACGCGCGTCCAGAACTATGAGAACGAGATCAAGGAGCTGGAGGAGAACATTTCCCGCAAGCGCAACGAGATCAAGGATGCCGAAGCCCTGATCAAAAAATACGAAGCCCAGCAGATGAACGTGCGCAACAACCGGGAGTACGACTCGCTTTCGAAAGAGATCGAGTACCAGACCCTGGAGATCGAGTTGTGCAACAAACACATCAAGGAATTCACCAAACAAATCGAAGAGAAGAAGGAGACGATCGAGAAGTCGAAAGAGTTGCTGGAAGAAAGGAAAAAGGATCTGGCATCGAAAAAGGAAGAACTGGAGGAGATCATCGCCGAGACGGAAAAGGACGAAAAGGTGTTGCAAGAGCGGTCGAAAGAGTTGCAGGCACAGATCGAGCCGCGTCTGTTGACGGCCTACAAGCGCATCCGCGCCAACGCACGCAACGGCCTGGCCATCGTCACGATCCAGCGCGATGCCTGCGGCGGCTGCTTCAACAAGATCCCTCCCCAGCGCCAACTCGACATCAAAACCCGCAAGAAAGTGATCGTTTGTGAATACTGCGGCAGGATCCTCGTCGACGATGAACTGGCCAAAGAGGTGGAAGAACAGGAAAAATGAGACCGGCTTCCGGTATTGTTGAAAACGTCAGAAAAAAAGGGAGAAAACTCCCTTTTTTTTTGACGTATTTTTACTTTTTTTTTACAAAAATTATCAAAATTTGGATTTATTATAGTACTTTCGTATTAAACACCCTAATATGCGAGGAAAGCGCTTCATCGTCACTTTTTGGTTCCTGACGCTAGGCCTGGCAGTGTCCTTTGCCCAGAAAAGCCTCACTAAGGAGGAGATAAAGAAAAAGATGGTCGAAGGGAACTCCTTTTTCCTATTCGAAGAATACAGCGACGCCCTGCCCTATTATCTGGATCTATTGAAGATCTTCCCCGACAACAACAACCTCAACTACCGGATCGGGCGATGCTATCTGAACATTCCGGGCGAGAAACACAAGGCCATTGAGTACCTCGAGAAGGCGGTCAAGGACATTTCGCTGAAATACCGGGAGAACTCACTCCGGGAGACGCATGCTCCCTTGGAAGCGTACTTCTATCTGGGGGATGCATACAGGGTGAACAATCAGCTTGACAAGGCCATTGCGGCTTATAAATATTTTCTGGAGCATCTGGATCCGAAGAAATACGACAAACAGGTGGTGGAAGACCAGATCCAAGCCTGTTTGAATGCCAAGGAACTGCAGGCCCATCCCCTTTACCTCGCAGAGAAAGATCTGGGCAAGCCGATCAACAGCCGTTTTTCCGATTATCGGCCGGCTGTTTCGGGCAACCAGCAGGTGCTGGTGTTTACGCGCAAGCTGCCCTTCTATGATGCCGTCTTCTTCAGCCAGAAAGAGAACGGTGTATGGACGCCGCCGATCAACCTGACCCCCCAACTGGGCATCGACCAGGATTTCTATTCCGCCTCACTCTCGTGGGACGGCAAGACACTTTACCTTTACAAGAACGACCAATACGACGGCAACCTGTACATCAGCAAGTATGACGGCACCCGCTGGTCGAAGGTGATCCGACTCAACGACCATATCAATACGAAATACTGGGAGTCGCATGCCTGTGTCACCAAGGATGGCAACACACTCTATTTCACCAGCAACCGAAAGGGCGGTTACGGCGGACTGGACATTTACGTCTCTCACCGTGACAGCTCGGGCGACTGGGGTCCGCCACAGAACCTCGGGCCGGTAATCAACACCAAATACAATGAGGAGACGCCGTTCATATCCGAAGACGGGAAAACGCTCTTTTTCAGTTCGCGCGGCCATTTCAACATGGGAGGATATGACATCTTCTACTCCAACCTCCTGGAGAACGGTGAGTGGTCGAAACCGCTGAACATGGGCTATCCCATCAACACCACCGATGATGATCTCTTCTATCAGCCGGTCGGAGAAGGATACTATGCATACATTTCCAAGTTCTCCGACCAAGGGCTGGGGAAGATGGATATCTTCAAGATTGAGATCTTCTCGGCCGAACATCCCCGCAAGTTCCTGATAGAAGGAAAGATCGACACACGCACCGTACCGATTCCGGTGAGCAACAACAAGATCTTCGTCTCATTGCTCAATGAGGACATGTCGGACACCCTACAATCGGTCAATCCCGACACCACGGGTCATTACAGTTTCACCACGGTGGCCGGCGAGTACCATCTGGCCATTGGCGGGGAAGGTTTTAAGAGCACCACTTATCCCCTTTCGTTGCCCAACAGTTTGAACAAGGAGGTGGTACAGATGCCGCTGACCAACCTGGCATTGCTCGACCAAACAGCCATACTGGATGTTTCCAACACCACCTTCCAGACCAAAGCGGGAGATACGTTGCATCTTGACCTGAACACCGAAAAGGGCGCATGGTTGACGATGTGGGTGTATCAGGACAGTGTGCTGGTGGACTCGGCCCGTATTTTCGTCACAGGCGATTCGCTTGATCTGCCTCTGCTACCACCCGTGGGGAGAAGCCGTGTGGTACTTAGCCTTACCGACCGGTATGGAAACACGACCCAGAAAGAGATCTATCTGAACGTGCCGCCTCCGCCGCCGGTGATGGCAGCCGAGAAGCCGAAGGAAGAGGAGCAGGTGCATGCCCTGCCGGCACCGGAAATCTCGCCGGCCCAACTGCAAAAGATGGAAGACTTTCTGGCAGTGCTGGAGCATTATGCCACGGGGAGCTTGTTGGAAGAGATCCGCAAGATCGACCCGGCAGCCATGCATTTTACCGACCAGTTTGATATTATCGATTATCTGAAAAAGAAAGCTTCCGTGTCGAGCTATACGCCTGAGGATGTGGACACCTTGCTGCTGTTGGCTGCCACACGGGATGCCGATGAGGTGGAGTATGTTTACCGTAATCTCTCGGCCAATGCTACAGGACAGCTGAAGGAGATGCTCGACACGCTCGATCTGAGGAAAGAAAACATCCACACCCCGCAGCAACTGTTCGACTACCTGAGTCGTGCCGCCGAGAAGGGTGAGGTGGACAGCAGCGAAGTGCGAAATGTAATGGTTTCCATGGTCAGTGGCCGTGACGAAGGATTAAACCGTATGTACCGAAATCTCCACGACCTCTCCTCCGGTAAGATCAAGGAAGCAGTGGATGAAGCCAATCCCGAAAAGAAAGAGATCTATTCCGCATGGGAGCTCACCAACTATCTGATGGACCGTTCCCAAACCTTGGGTTACACCAATAAAGAACTGATCTATCTCTTTGCCCGTATCGCCTCGAACGGAAACCCGGATGTCACTTTGTTCGTACAGAAGATGACCGAAAAATCCACGGGCAAGTTGCACGACCTGTTGAAGAACCTTGATCTGAAGAAACTGGGCATCAAAAACATCCAGGATCTGCTCGACTACCTCATCGCTCATGAAACGTTGTATGGTTATACCGACAAGGATATCCTCCGCACCCTCACACGGATCATCATCTCTTCAGACATCGATGAAGAAAAAGTGAGACAACTGCTCGAAGAAGGCGATATCCTTGAAGGAGGCAAGTCGACCGCAGCATACTGGATCATCCCGCTGGTACTGTTCGGAGTGGTGACCGGTTACGTTATCTGGAAAAGAAGGAAACCGTGAACGTCCGATGGGTAAGGAAGGAAAAAAGCAACTTTTTCAAGGGGACGTGCGGAAATAAAATTTTATTTTTAAATTTGTTACAATGCATAAACCCTATACCCATGAAGCGACTTTTACTCACTTCCGCTTTCCTGATGCTGCTCTTACCTGGTTTCTCACAATACAGCAAAGAGATCAAAAGAGCCTTCCTTGACGGGGAGTATTTCCTGGCGATGCAAGCATACAGGGATGCCCTGGAAGGGTATCAAAAAGTGCTTAAGGTGGCTCCTGACAACGCAAACATCAACTACCGCGTAGGATTGTGTTATCTCAATATACCCGGCAAAAAAGAGCAGGCCATCCCCTATCTGGAGAAAGCCGTCAAGAACATCACGGAAGATTACAAGGAAGGGAGTATCAAGGAAGACAAGGCGCCCGTCGATGCCTGGTTTTTTCTGGGACAAGCCTATTTTCTGCAATACCGCCTGGATGACGCCAAGCGCTGTTTTGAAAAATATCTCTCGGTCATGACCGAGGCAGATACACTGGATGTGGATTTTGTAAAGCAGGAACTGGCTGCAGTCGACCGTACACGCGAATTTATGAAGCACCCCATCGCCTTTGACGCACAGAACCTGGGGAAACCGATCAACAACTCTTCCCAGAACTTCGACGCGGTGGTTTCGGCTGACGAATCCACACTGGTATATGTAACCAGTTTGAAGTTCTATGATGCTGTCTTCTTCAGCAAGAGGAAAGATGGCAAATGGCAGCCTCCCCGCAACATCACCCCGGAGATCCAATCGGATGGCGATCTGTTCCCGGCCGGGATTTCGTATGACGGGAAGATCCTTTACCTCTCCAAGAACGATCGTTTTAACAGCGACATTTGGGTAAGCCGCCTGGTGGACGGCAAATGGACCAAAGCCGAAAAGTTGGACAAGAACATCAACACCCGTTTCTGGGAATCGAGCGCCACGCTTTCACCCGATGGGAAGACCCTCTACTTTACCAGCAATAAGGCGGGAGGCTACGGAGGCCTTGACATTTATGTTTCGCACTGGGATGAGACGCTGAACACATGGGGCCCCGGCGAGAACCTTGGCCCCATGATCAACACCAAATTCAATGAAGAAACCCCGTTCCTTTCGAAAGACGGGAACACCCTCTACTTCAGCTCCCAGGGACACAACAGCATGGGAGGGTTCGACATTTTCTATTCCGAAAAGAAACCCGACGGAACCTGGTCGAAACCGGTAAATGTCGGCTATCCTCTGAACACCACGGATGATGATCTTTTCTTTGTCCCAATCCTCGCGAAGATCTATGGTTATTACTCAATGTTCGACCCGGAAACCACTTTGGGAGACCGGGATATCTACCGGATCGAGTTCTATTCGGACCTGAATCCCAGGCCGGTGACGATCAGCGGGAAGGTAACTTTCCCCGGTCCTGCTCCAGCAGGGGCGGAAGTCGTCCTCACCGATGACCGGGGCAACGTCTTGCGCAAGATGCCGCTGGCCAGCGACGGAACTTTTTCGTTCACCGAGAAGATCAAAGGAGAATATCATCTGGTCATAAAGGCTGACAGATTCCAGGAAAGCAAGAAAACCATCAGGATACCCTCCGACTATTCGGTAGGGGAAATCAAGGTAGAACTGGCCATGGAGCCGGAAAAAGAGAAAGAGGAGGTGATCACGCTGCCGGTGATCTTCTTCGGATTTGACAAGTACGAGATTCCACAGAAAGAGCGCGACAAGATCACAGCACTAGCTCAGGTCATGAAAGAGAATCCTTCCCTGACGGTCGAGCTGGTGGGATATGCCGATGCGAAGGGGCCGGCACGTTACAACCGTCGTCTATCGCTCAAGCGTGCCAAGGCCGTGGCTTCATTGCTGGAAGAAGCCGGCATCGACGCCTCCCGCCTTAGTGTGCGGGGAGAGGGAGAAACCCACTTCCTGGCCATCAACCGTTATCCCAATGGCAAGGATTGCCCGGAAGGACGAGCCTTCAACCGGCGGGTGGAGGTATTGCCCATCCAGACGGGAGGGAAAAAGGTCGTGACCGAACAGGTGGAGATCCCTGACAATCTCAAAATAAAATGACCCCGCCGCTGCGGCAGCAGCGTAAAACACCGAACAACATGAAAAGAGGGGTTGCCGGCGGGATCGTGATCGGATTAATGGTGGCATTCTCCCTCCAGGCACAGATGCAGGGGCGGGATGTCACGGCAGAGAAGATCTTTTACAAGGCCGATTTCCTCACGCTGTACGATAAATGGGAAGAAGCTCTGCCGTTATACCTGCAGCTCGAGCGGGAGGATTCCCTCAATGGCAACCTGCACTATCTCATCGGGCGATGCTATCTCCATATTGCCGGGCTCCACGGGGAGGCCATCCCTTGGCTGGAGAAAGCCACACACAACATCTCCCGGCGCTATCAAAAAGAGCTCTATGAAGAGCGGCATGCTCCCCGGGAGAGCTGGCTCCTGCTGGGACGCGCCTGCCAGGCTGCCGGTGACCTGGACAGGGCCGAAGAGGCTTACCTCAAATACAGGAAGATGCTGAAGCGTAAAGAAGATCATCGGGAGGTCGACCGGCTGCTGAAGAGCGTCACCCTGGCGAGAGAGATGCTGAAAGAGGATCCCGACATCGAGATCGTCGAACCGGAGCTGCTGAAGGTGGGAGAGGTGAACTATCACCCTGCAGTGTCGGGCAACGGCCAGGTGATGGTATTCATGAGCGACACAAGATATTACCATGCGATCTACTTCACCCGCCGCGAAGGCGGTGCATGGACCATCCCCCGCAACATTACGATGGACGTACAATCGGACGGCACTTACCGGGTTGCTTCGCTCAACTATGATGGCGATCTGCTTTTCCTCACCGTGCCGGGGCGGGACAATTACAACATCTATTCCAGCCGCTGGGACAGCACAGCCCGCCGTTGGGGCAAGGCAACCCCGCTGCCGGGACGGGTGAACACCCTGAAGAACGAGATCTTCGCCTCCCTCTCCCCTGACGGACAGACACTTTACTTCGTGAGCGACCGCAGTGGAGGAGAAGGAGGTTATGATATCTTCACCGCCCGCAAAA
>JAMOUS010000149.1 GCA_027067975.1 Bacteroidales bacterium
CCGGTGTCGACCGCTCGGTGATCGAGAAAGGGGCGGAGATGCTGGGCGTCGACCTTACGGAACTGATCACCGACACCATCATGGGCATGCGGGAGGTGGCCCGCGAGATCGGTCTCGAAGGGAACCCCTCCCCCGAAACCTCTTGATCCGGTTTCCTCATGCCGCGTCACGAAGTCACCGTGCGGTTCTATGCGGAGCTGAACGACCTCCTCCCTGCACGTCATCGCAGGGAAAGGCTCCATACTTACCGCTTTTGGGGACATACCACCGTCCGGGATGCGATCGAGGCGTTCGATATTCCCCATACCCAGGTCGACCTGGTCCTTGTCAATGATGAGCCGGCAGGCTTCGACCGGCCGCTCCGCGGAGGAGATCGTCTTGCGGTGTTTCCTGTCTTCGAAAGCCTCGATATCTCAGCGGTGACCCTTCTGCGTCCGGAACCGTTGCGGCGGGTCGCTTTTATCCTCGATGTACACCTGGGGCGCCTGGCGCGTCTTCTCCGCTCCGCAGGGATCGACACCCTCTACCGGAATGACTATGAGGATGATCAGATCATCCGGATCGCCCTCGCCGAACACCGTATCATCCTTACCCGCGACAAGGGGATCCTGAAACACCGGATCGTCACCCACGGACATTGGCTCCATGCTACCGACCCTTCCCGGCAATTCGTCGAGGTGGTCCGCCGCTTCGACCTCCTGGATCGTCTCAACCCTTTTTCACGTTGTACCTGGTGTAATGCCCCTCTCGTTCCCGTCGCCAAAGATCGGGTGATCCACCGTCTCGGGAAAAAGACCCGCGAGAACTACGACCGGTTCATGCTTTGTCCGGCCTGTGGCAGGGTGTACTGGCAGGGATGCCACTACCAACGGATGAAGGAACGTCTGGAAAAGTTGCTCTCCGAGGTGCGCGATACCTAGCGCACGCCGGAAACCGGTGAAGAAACCTTTTTCAGCTCGATCCTGCCTTTTCCCTTCAGGTAAAGATGGTCGCCCTCCTGTTCCGCTTTTGTCATTCTGGGAAGGAGACTGCGGACCTTGAGCGATGCCGTCCCGTCACAGCATACTTTCGTACAGGCGGATCCGCTGAAATATATCTCTCCGTGCGAAAACAGACGGTATTCCCCTTCACATACGTTCACATCGAGCTTCAGCAGATAATTCCCACCATCCACAAAGATGAGCAGGGGGCCTTCCTGGAGCCGTTCCCACCTGAGCTTACCCGCCTCCTGGTAACGTGTCACCCGCCAGGAGCTGGCTTCGAGGCCGGTAGGGACCATGCCCTCCCTTTCACAGGAAGCGGGGAGCAGAGCGGCTAAGAGGAACAGCAGGACCGTGCGAACGAAATATTTCATCAGCGTTTGTTCTCCTGTAAAGATAAACATTTTCGGCCGAGAATTTCCCTATTTTTGTCACATGTCTTTCAGAGGGTGGATAGGAGTGATAGGAATGTGGGTCTTTCTCCTGTCAGCAGAGGCCCAGCAGGATACGGTCCATTTGGACGAGGTGGTGGTGAGCAGGACGACGATGGCCCACAGCTGGGCGGAGCGGGGGGCTTCGTTCCGGGAGGTTGCGGATACCCTCTTTTTACGGGAACCGGCCTGGACGGTCGCCGACGTGCTGGCTGTCGAGCCGGGGGTCGACATCCGTCAGCGAGGGCCGCAGGGCGCCCAGGCCGACATCTCGCTGCGTGGCGGCACCGGCGACCAGACCCTCATCCTCATCGACGGTTTCAATGTCACCGACCCGCAAACCGGTCACCATGCACTGGCCCTGCCTCTCCCGTTGGAGGCGGTCAGCCGCATTGAGGTGCAGAGAGGTCCCTCTGCCCGTATCCTCGGCCCCGGAGCCTTCGCCGGGGCTGTCAACCTGGTCTCCCGCCTGCCGGAGAACGACATCCTCTCCGCCAGCGTGGCCGGCGGCTCCTACGGCACCTGGCAGGGCTCCCTCACCGCCGGCCTCGGTCGCGAGACCTTCCGGGGCCTCCTCGCCGTGCAATACCACTCCACCGCCGGCTACCGCGACAATACCGACATGAACCTCGGCCGGGCCTTCTTCCGCGGACGTTATGGCAAAGGCCCCCTCCGGCTCGACATGCTGGCAGGGTGGCTGGACAAAGCCTTTGGCGCCAACGGCTTCTACTCGCCCGCCTTCCCGGGACAGTATGAGCACTACCGCTCCGGCCTGGGCGCCCTGCGGCTCTCGCTGAACCGGCGACACCTATATCTTTCCCAGGATGTCTCCTGGCGCCGCGGAAAAGACATGTTCCTCCTCTTCCGGCATGACCCTCCTGCCTGGTACCGCGGGGCCAACCACCACCGCTCCGATGCCGTGGAAGCTACCACCCGCCTTACCCTGCCGGAAAAAAACGGTTATACCCTCATTACGGGGCAATACCGCCTCGAGCATATCCTCAGTGACCTCCTGGGTGAGCCGCTGGCCCGGCCCCGTCCCATCCCCGGAGAAGATTCCCTCTATTATGACCGTGGGGCAACTCGCAACCTTTTCTCCGTACGACTGTCCCAGCGCTTCTTCTTCAACAAGTGGGATCTCTCCGGAGGGGTCCTGCTGAACATGACCGGAGAGTACGGAATGCAACCTTATGCCGGTCTCAGTGCCGCTTTTTCCCCAAGCCCGCTATGGCATCTGTATGTTTCCGTAGACCAGACGATGCGTTATCCGACCTTTACCGAACTTTATTACAAAAGCCCTGTCAATGCGGGCAATCCCTCCCTCCGCCCGGAAAAGGCGCTGATCGCTTCCGGAGGCGTCTCCTATGGGGGGAAAATATGGCAGGTGCAAGGTTCACTCTACTGCCGCAACGGTCACGATCTGATCGACTGGGTGCGGGAAGCCGACAGCCTGCGCTGGCAGGCGATGAACCATGCATCGATAATTGCAGCGGGAGGGGAGATCGCCCTCGCATGGAAAAACCGCACAGTGAACGGCTGGCTTGAAAGGATCTCCCTGACGTGGGCATGGAACAGCGCTTCCCGGACGGATTCGGAACTCCTCTCAAAATATGTGCTCGACTACCTGCGACACCAGTTGGTGGTGTCCCTCTTTCACCGTCTTCCCCTCCACGGCGAAATGCAATGGAACTTCACCTTCCGCGACCGCGCCGGCCATTACCAGGAGTTCCCTTCGGGTGAGATCAAAGAATATGCCCCTTTTTTGCTCACCCGTTTCCGCGTACGCTATCCTTTCAGGACGCTTGCTTTTTTTATCGATGTGAACAACCTTTTCAATGTGAAATACCAGGATATCGGGAACCTGCCGGCCCCGGGCATCTGGATCATGGGAGGAGTGAAGATGACCCTTCCGCCTCAACCGGCTAAAAAAAATTGAAACAAACCTTATGGGCTTGAAAGCATACTTTTCGGGCGACGAAGACCAGCGTGCCCGTTTCATCTTCGACCTGATCGCACCCTTGTACGGATGGATCGACCGGGGACTGACAGACCATTACCGCAGTACCGTTGCCCTTCTGAACGACCGTTTTCCTCTGGCAGGACGACGTATTCTGGATGTGGGCACGGGTACGGGCGGATGGATCGCCGCCCTTTCCCGGTACCCCTTGCTTCAGGCTGCCGGGATCGACCTCTCTCCCAAAATGATACGTCAGGCCAGAAAGAAACATCCGGAGATCCAATTTCTCGAAGGGGATGGAAAAGACCTGGATGATCTCCCAGAAAATTCTTTCGATATGGTTACCTGTTCGTTCGTCATGCACGGTATGAAAGCCTCTGCCCGCCGGAAGATGCTGACCACCATGTTCAGACTGGCTTCACGCATCGTGGTGGTCCACGATTTTCACGATCCCCTCCCTTTCCTTACCCGCCTCCTCGAAACCCTTGAGCGGAGCGACTACCGCAATTTTATCCGTGATTTCACCTCGGAGATGAAAGATCATACCTCTCATCTCGAGGTGGTCCCTGCGGGCAGGGGGAATGCCCTGTATCTCGGATGGAAAGAGGGTTCAGCGGCGCAGGTCGGGGATCTCTGACACATCGCCCTTGACCTGTATTACGATCACATTCACATCTGGATCGGGCAGGGAAGCCGGGAGGGCGATATGCAACTCGTCTTTTTTCTTTTCCCAAGGGATGGCTTTGCCGTCCATGAGGGTGACCTCTTCGATCTTTACTTTCGGAGGAGCGGCGAGGGCGAGATCCCCTTTCTGTTCCTGCAGGAGCAGGAGGTAAATTTTGTTTTCTTTTCGGGTGGATGCCATCACGCTGTCGGGCAGGTAGGGGCCGCCGGTGGTGCCGTAAATGGCATCGCCGTAATGTTTCAGCCATGCACCCACCTCACGCAGCCGTTGTTGCTGGCGCCGTTCTATGCGGCCATCCAGCATGGGACTTACGTTCAGCAACAGGTTGCCGTTGCCCCCTGCCGCCAATGCCAGCGTCCGCAGGATCTCGCCGCGGCTCTTTACCTTGTCATTGGGCTTCCAGGCCCACTGCCGCGCGATGGTAATGCACGATTCCCAAGGATTCTGCAGGTCATACGCCCCGATACGCTGCTCAGGCGTCAGAAAATCCCCTGCATAGATCTTGGTCCCTTTCTCTCCCTGGACATTTCCTTTATCTACACGATTATTGATGAGCAGATCGTCTTTCTTCTTCCGGAGATGAGCATAGAGCTTGCCTCCCTCCTCATGGGTCCAGTACCGTTCCCACTGTCCGTCGAACCAGATCACCTCCGGCTGGTAACGGTCGAGCAGTTCGTCAAGCTGATGATACATGTAGGTGATGTACTTTTTCATGTCCGCCCGGGAAGTGTCCTTGGGAGGGTTTCCATGCCCCCCGGGGTACAGAGGGTTCCACCAGTCCAGGATCGAATAATAGGTGCCGAACATGATGCCGGCATCCCGGCAGGCCTGTGCCAATTCTCCCGTAATGTCCCGCCGGAATGGCGTGGAACCGATGTCATAATCCGTGTAGGCCGATGGCCACATGCAAAAACCATCGTGATGCTTGGTGACGAATACCAAATACTTCATGCCCGCTTCTTTCGCCAGATCGACCCAGGCTTCCGCATCGAACAGAACCGGATTGAACTCCTTGTAAAGCGAGTCATAGTCGGTGACAGGGACCTGTGTGCCACGTGACCAGCCGATCTCCGTGCCCCGCAAAGATACGGGTCCCCAGTGCACGAACATGCCGAAACGCAACGACTGCCACCGCTTTAACAATTGTTCGTTGGTGTGCAGATCGGGATTGAACTCTCCACCGCCCGATAACTGGGCGAAAAGAAGCCACGGAAAAAGGAACACTACCACGGCCATTGCCATCCGCTGACCGAAATGCCGGAAAAAAAATTGAAGATCGATCATAATGGGGGATTTTTGCGGGATGAAATTATCATTTTTTTTACAAATACGGAACTTCTTCCCTCCCTCATTTTTCCCTCTTTCCAAAAAATCCTTTATTTTGCCGAAAAGTGTTCCGGCAAGAACCAATCAGGAAAACCGTGCCTGTGATCGCAACAGACCTTTATGGCATCGTGACCGCTTATACCTATCTGGGTATAGCTTTTTACTATATTGTTTTCGATTTTGTTTCCCCTGTTTCGGATGAGCTTTCGCTGATCATCATTGCCTGGTTGGCCCATAACGGGTTGTTGAACGTCCCGGCGGGGGCGGGGGTGGCATTTCTTTCTCTGTATGCGCGGAATATCTTGCTCTTTTACCTTTCCCGTAACCGAACCCGCTGGATCAATGCGCTCACCGAACGGTATCCCGTATGGATGGCCAACTATCAGCAGCGGATGTCCAATAACCTGATGAAGACCGTGATGGTCCTCACCTTTATTCCCAAGTTGCGGATCTTTATCCCCTTGGCTGCCGGTTTTGGGAGGGTGGAAGTGAAACGCTTTTTCTTCGTCCAGGGCTTTGCCATAGCCCTCTTTATTCTGATCTATTATCCCCTCGGCATCTTTTTCTATTCCGGAATCCAATCTCTTCTTCTTTCCATCGAAGAGGTCGACCGCCGGTATGTGCTGGCCGGCATGGTGATCGGCACGCTGTTGCTGAGTTTTGTTTTGGGCCGATATATCCTCCGGAAGGTTCGGTAGGATCGCCGGAAAAAAAGAAGGGCCCCTGCAACAGGAGCCCCTCTCAGGCAATAAGTGTATCAGGGTCAATCGCTTTTCGGCGTGAGTGTTTCTCGAACGTTCCGGTAACCCAATGTAGCTTCATACTTGGTCCTCAGATCAAAGACGCCGGTGCCCGGATCGTAGGTGCTGGCACCGTCGGGTTCCAGGTTCGAGGGGGTTTCTCCGACCGGCATCACCGTTACGGAATTGTCGGGATGGATACGGAGTTTCATCCGGTATCCGTATCTTCCCATGTCGGCATAGTCGGTTTCGTAAGTGCGATCGTCCAGTCTTACCACCGCCTTGTCCATCTCGAAATTACGGGGCCCCGTCAAGGGATGGTTGAAAACACCCTTGCTGTGATATATGAGCACTTCCGTTGTGGTCCAGTTCGAGGGGAACGAGTCGATGGCCGTTTTTTCGGGCAGGAACCAGGTACGGATACTTACCCCGCTACCATAGTTGGGGAGCGTCAATGAACCTGTTGAGACAGGTACATTGATCACCAACTCGTTGCCGTTCTTGTCGACATATTTTACTTCACTGTGACGTTCCAGTTCTTCAGCCGGGAGGAATCTGAGCCCCAGCGTGTCGGTACTGGCAATGTAGTAGGTCTTGACGGTCCGGGGATACAGGGCCTCGCGATACCTTTCTCCGTAGGCGGTCCCGAAAGCCTGAACCCTGACCGATCGGTGACCTTTCCCGTCGGTGGTGAAGATGTCGAACATATACGACTGCTCTTCAAGGTTTTCGATCAATATTTCAACCGTATCAATGTCACGGTTCTTGCGGGTGTATTCCGTGATCAGCGAATCGGTCCCTTCGTTCCAATACACGATGATCTCCTTGACCCCGAAAGCCTCTTTCAGAAGGCCGCGGATTAGCACCCTCTTGTAGCCGGCATAGGTGGTCACCGAATCCATCTTCGTGGTATAGATGATCTCACCATCCTTGATGTATTTCTTATGGAAATCTTCCATCTTCTGGCAGGCCGCCAGGAACAAGAGGACGGCCACCGGGAAGATGATCGTTAGTATCTTAAATTTCTTCATTGTATGAGGTTTATTCATTATTTTAATTGTATTCTTTAAGAACATTCCCCCAGAAGGTGAGTTCGCAGGGGTCGACAAAACCTGCACCATCCCATGTTTCCAGGACGGCAAAACGGAAATACCGGATGGGGACCAGCACATCGAACGTGAACTCATCTCCTTCGAGGAAATGTGCTATATCTTCATCGGTGTTCTGTCCCGGAGGAAGTCCGGAAGGCTTCCACGAGACACAGGTCTCGCGCAGCTTGGTCCACTGACTCAGGTCACCGCTCTGATCGGGAATGGTTAACGAACCGTACACGTCATACCGCTTGGGGTTCCCATGGTTGTATGCGTAATATTGCTGAGAGTGCGAACGCTGGTTGACCTTGAAACGGCTCAGGATCACCTTGACCCCCAAGTCGATCGTCAGGATCTGCGGGAAAGGATGGTCTCCCTGTGTATGGCCGAAGGTGGTGAGGTTGTCGTCCCAAAGATATTCGGGCTTTCCGGCCCAGGCATCCCACCGCGTGTCATTGTCCAGGAATACGTACCGGAACTTGGTCTTGTCCAGACGGGCTTCAAACCATGGCGTCACCGTGAAATCGGGCGTTTTCGGCTTGACCGTGTCGGAAAGGTTGTCCCATCGGTCGCGCACAACAGCCCGGAAAGGGGTGGGAATGGTATCGAAACCCCGGAGCGAATACGATCCGGAATCCGCTTCGGTATAGACCGTCTCAAACACTTTCATCCGTCCCAACGAATCGGGGGCGATCAGCATGATCGCCACCGGAGCATTGGTGGGGTTCTTCCAGGTATATTTGGCCCCTCCCCAATCGGCTTGGATGTCTATGGTGCGGGCAATGATCCAGATGGGAGGTTCCAGCGGACGCCCGCTGAAACTCACCGGCTCGGATTCATTCCCGCTGCGGTCGACCGCATAGAGCTTAACCTCATGAACAGCCGTGTCACCAAAGCCTTCGATCGTCATCTGATTGGTGAAAACGGAAGCACGGTTGTCCGCCTCCCGCTCCTTCAGTTGATATACCGCTTTCACATACAAAAGATCTTCATCGCTAGGAAGATCATATACGATGTGAAAGCCTCCGTGTACCGGCGTTACCTTGACCAGCTTTACCGGCCCGGGAGCTACATTGTCATGGTCGATGGGTCCGAGCGTCTCTTCCTTGCAGCCACTTGCAAGAACCATTGTCAGGATCCCTAATATCATCAGTGTTCTTTTTTTCATAATCATCTCTTTTCTAGTTTTCTGCATCACCCTTTTCTGTTACCACCCCGGGTTTTGTACCATATTGGGGTTGAGTACGATCTCATTCTCAGGAATGGGCCAGAGATAATCCCGTACCGTGAACGACTGGAAAAAAATCGGCTTTACACGGTAATATTCCAGCGGATCGAACTTCTCGACATCCCATCCCTGGATGGGAGCGTTCATGTATTTCTGGGCCAGTTTCCAGCGGCGCAGATCCCAAAAACGATCCCCTTCGAACGACATCTCGATGAGTCGCTCACGCTGGATGATCTCACGCAGTCCCGATTTGCTTTTGGGCTTGTCGGGATAACGGGAATGGGCCGACCAACTCTCCAGTACGCCGTCCAAACCTGCACGTTCACGCACCTTGTTCAGGTATTCATATACTTCGGCCGAAGGTCCGTTGACCTCGTTGAGCGCTTCGGCATAATAAAGGTAGAGATCGGCCAGACGCACCACCGGCCATGCATAATCGGTGATGTAGTACCACGTTCCGTTACGGATCTCGTTCTCAGTGTGCACGATCTTCTTGGGCCAGTAACCCGTCATGGTATATTGGCTCACTTCGAAGATCGAAGAGTATTCGCCGCGACGGTTTTTGATCACCCAAGGGTTATTGTCATCTTCAGTGCCGTTGAAATGCCATACACTCCGGTCAAATGCCAGGTCGGCATAGTACCGGGGTTCACGGTCGAAGTTGAGAATGGCCGTTTGCTCTCCCTCTGCGATATAAAACTTCTCTTCCGGTCCCGCCGTACGCAAATCGTAACGGTTGGCATAGTCAAAATCGACATCCTCGTCGATCGGCACCCCGTTCTTCGTGTAATATTCTTCGGCAACACGCAGAGTCGGGGCCAGACGGGAGGCCACCGGGTTGTACGTACAGGGATAGAAACGCGGGGTGGACTCGTACTGGAGATAATGAACAATCCCTGAGGTGGAAGCCCAGATCTTTTCACAGTTCCAACGCTGAGTCACCCGACTGCGCAGTACGAGTTTCCCCATCACACTGTCGTTGTGCGGCTTGGGGTTGATCAGATCTTCCTTTTTCAACAGATGGAATCCCGCCTCTTCGGCCAGGTCGATTGCTTCTTTGGTTGCCTGGGCGGCCAGCTCCCACTTGTGCGGATCATGCTCCTGGGGGAAGAGAGGCGTGCCATCCTTGAGCGTGATTCCCGAATAGTCGGGGTTGCCGTTGAACAGCGGGCTGGCCGCAGTGATCAGCACACGGGCCT
>JAMOUS010000150.1 GCA_027067975.1 Bacteroidales bacterium
GATTTCACCGACTACTACATCACTCTCCCGCGTGAAAACCTGGAGACCGCCTTCTGGCTCGAGTCGGACCGCATGCTCGAACCGGCTTTCTCCCAGGAGGGCCTGGACGTCCAGAAACATGTGGTGATCGAAGAGTACAAACAACGCTACCTCAATCAGCCCTATGGGGATGTGTGGCTCCTGCTGCGGCCCCTGGCCTACAAAAAACACCCCTATCGCTGGCCCACCATCGGCAAGGAGATCCGGCATATCGAAGAAGCCACCCTCGAGGAGGTGAAAGACTTCTTTTATCATCACTATGCCCCGAACAATGCGATCCTTTCACTCTCCGGAAACATCGGGCACGACGAGGCCGTCATCCTCACAGAAAAATGGTTTGGCGACATCCCGGCAAGGAAAGTCGTCCATCCCGCCTACCCCACCGAACCCCTGCGCGAAAAAAGAGAGACCCTCCACGTCGAAAGGGACGTCCCTGCCGACATGATCTATCTCGCCTGGCTCATGGACGCCCGCAACACACCGGGCTTTTACGAAGCCGACCTAATCTCCGACATCCTGGCCAACGGCCACTCCTCCCGACTCTACCTCCGCCTCGTGAAGGATAGACATCTCTTCAGCCAGATCGACGCCTATGTGACCGGCAGCGCCGACCCCGGACTGCTGGTAATCTCCGGGACCCTGATGGACGGGATCACCATGGAAGAGGCCGAAAAGGCCGTCCTGGAAGAGGTGGAAACGCTGAAAAGCAAAAAAGTTCCGGAGCAGGAACTAGAAAAGGTGAAGAACCGGGTGGAATCCTCATGGGTCTTCACACACGCTCATGTCCTCAACAAGGCGATGGATATGGCTTATTTCGAGTTTCTCGAACGGGCCGAAGCCCTCAACGAAGAGATGAAGAAATACAGACGCATCACACCGGACGATCTGCTGTCCCGGGCACGGGCACTCTTTACGGAAGGACGTCTGAGCATTTTGTATTACCATGCCAAGAAAAACGAACCATGAAACATACCCCGAGCATCCTCGACCGCACGCAGCCCCCCCCCATCCGGCCGGTCACCGAGGTACGGTGGTCGGCCCCCCGGAGATATCCCCTGCCGGGAGGAGCTTCCTGCTATGCCCTGGCCGATCCCGCGCTGGAAGCTTTCCGGCTGGACATCCTCTTTCCGCAGGGGACATGGCACGAACCCCGGCCGCTGGCAGCCGAAGCCACCATCCACAACCTCCAGGAAGGCACACGCCGCAAAGACGCCGCCACCATCGCAGGGACCTTCGAATATTACGGAAGCTACCTCATGCCCTTCAGCCACTTGGATCATACGGGACTTTCCCTTTACGCCTTGCGACGTCATGCCGCACCGCTGCTGGAACTCCTCGCCGAGATCCTCACCGAAGCCCGCTTCCCCGAAGAGGAATTCCGCACATGGCTGGCCCAGGAACGGCAAGCCTTCCTCATCGAAAGCGAAAAGGTAAGCTATCTCTCCCTGGCGGCATTCCGCGAACTCATCTTCGGCGCCGACCATCCCTACGGACGGCGCCGCCGGGAAGAAGACTACCTGCAACTCCAACGTACCGACCTGACCACCTGGCACAGGGAACAACTGCTTGCAGGGGAGCGGATCCTGATCCTGGCAGGGAGCAGCGATGAAGAGCTTCTGACTTCTTTCAAGATCCTTGCTCCCTCCGGAGCGGGAGCCGCTCCCGGTGAAGAGGGGTTTCCCGCCCCACCTCCCTATGCCGGAAAAGAGCTGTTCATCGAAAAGAAAAATGCCGTCCAGGCCGCCATCACCATGGGGCGCCGCATCATCAACCGCAACCATCCCGATTACCCGGCCCTGGCCTTCACCATCACCTTGCTGGGCGGATATTTCGGTTCGCGCCTGATGAAGAACATCCGGGAAGAGAAGGGTTACACCTACGGCATCTCCGCCTCGCTGCGGCCGCTGCGCCACGACGCGTACCTCACCATCCAGACCGAAGCGGGTTCGGAGGTGTGCCGTGACACCATCGAAGAGATCCGCAAAGAGATCCGGCGTCTGATGGACGATCCGCCGCCGGCGGAAGAGATGATGCTGGTGAGGAACTACATGATGGGCAACCTGCTGCAGTCGCTCGACGGCGTGCTGGCCCGGGGCGAGATGGTACGGCGTCTGCTGTCGGCCCATGCCCCGCTCGATCATGTGGAACGCTTTTCGAGGGCCCTCCGGAAGGTCACGCCGGAGCAGGTGAGCGAGATGGCGCGTCGCTGGCTCGATCCCGGCACAATGGCGCTGGTGGTGGCAGGCAAATGCAAGGGATGATGCAACGCACAAAACGCCACGGTCGCGGACGGCGCCGCCCTGCCGGAGCCTCTCCCCTTTTGCGGGGAGTGCTCCTGTTGATGTTTCCGTTCCTCTTTGCCGGCGTCGCCGGGGCCCAGGACACCATCTCCCCGCGGCCGCCCCAGCTGCAGTATGTCACCGTCGAGCCGCCCACGGGGGATGTCTCGCTCTCCTGGTCGCCCAGCCCCGACGCCGACGTGGCGGGATATATCATCTACCGCAACACCCGGGGCATCTGGGTAGCCGTCGACACGCTGCGCGACCCTGACGCCACGGGCTACCGCGACCGCACCGCCCACGCCAACCTCTTCGCCGAGGGGTATGTGGTGGCCGCCTACGACAGCGCCCTCAACCTCAGCCCGCTGAGCGCCGGCCACACCACCAACCTCCTGCAGGCCGCGTTCGACTCGTGCGCGGCCACCATCCCCCTGGTATGGAGCGGCTACCGCGGCTGGGACGACGCGCTCGCCGCATACACCGTGCTCATGAGCGTCGACGGCAGCCCCTACCGGCCTTTCGACACCCTCCCCCCCACCACCCTCACCGACACGCTCCGGCAGGCCGGCGCCGGCCGCACCTACTGCTTCATCGTCGAAGCGCACCACCGCAACGGCTGGAGCTCCCGCTCCAACCGCCGCTGCGTCGTCACCACCATGAGCCCGCCGCCCTCCTATGTGCTGTGCGGAACCATGGCGGTCGCCGACAACCGCACGGTGACCCTCACCTTCCTCACCGACCCTGCCGCCGGAGCGGCAACGTATGTGCTGACCCGGGGGACACACCCCGATATCCTGCCCGACACGGTGGCCCGCATCACCACCTCCGGTGAGACACTCCTCACCTTCACCGACACGCCGGGAGACACGCTCTCACGCACCCTCTACTACCGGCTGCTGATCTTCAACGGCTGCGGTCGCGAGATGATCCGCTCCCGTCCCTTCACGCTGCTGGTGCCGCAGGTCCTCCCCGATGACAACGCCAACCTCATCCGCTGGACTCACCCCCTCAGCTACGACACCCTTCTCTCGCTGCAGATCTTCCGCAGCACCGCCCTTTCAGGGATGACTCTCCTGGCGGAGCTCTCGCCCGCCGACACCCTTTACCGCGACGACATCACCGGCCTGCTGTACCAGCCGGGCAACACGGGCGATTACTGCTATCAGGTGGTGGCAGCGGCCCCTCCCCATGCCAGTGAGGAGCGTCACAGCGCCTCCTACGCCCCCTGCCTCCACCGGGAGGCGGAGGTGTGGCTCCCCAATGCCTTCACCCCCAACGGCGACGGCCGCAACGACCTCTTCGCCCCTGTTTTCAACCATCTTCCTGAAGAATACCACCTCGTGATCACCGACCGTTGGGGAAGGACCCTCTTTGAGAGCACCGACCCCTCCGAGAAATGGGACGGCACCGACACCCAAGGAAATCCGGTGCCTGCCGGGACGTATGTCGTCCACCTCTCAGCCGTCAGCCCCTCGGGGAAAACCCTCCGGCGCACTGCCACCGTCACCGTGATCATTCCCCATTAGACAAAAGCACGCCAGGGATGGCGCTGCATGCTGTATTTTCACTAAATTTGCAAGGAGGAGGAATCTTTTCATGGCCGAAAAAGAGATCACCGAGGTCAGCAGTGTGCTCACCGACGCAGAGAAAGCGCAGATCGAGGAGCAGTTCCGGCAGTTGCTGGAGAAGAGTCCCCGTCTGCGCCGCAAGGTCGACCGGGAGCGGGTGCGGAAGGCCTTCAACCTGGCCTACCTGGCCCACAAGGACATGCGCCGCCGCTCGGGAGAACCCTATATCTGCCATCCCCTGGCCGTGGCCAGGATCGTCTCCGAAGAGATCGGCCTCGGCGCCCTCTCCATCAGCTGCGCCCTCCTCCACGATGTCGTCGAAGATACCGACTACACCATCGACGACATCCGCCAGATGTTCGACGACAAGACGGCCAAGATCATCGACGGCCTCACCAAGATCTCCGGCGCCTTCTCCGAACACACCTCCTCGCAGGCGGAAAACTTCCGCAAGATCCTTCTCACCCTCTCCGACGACATGCGGGTGATTCTCATCAAGCTGGCCGACCGTCTGCACAACATGCGGACACTGGGATCGATGCCGCCCGACAAAAAGATGAAGATCGCCTCCGAGACCATCTACATCTACGCCCCCCTGGCCCACCGACTCGGCCTCTATGCCATCAAGACCGAGCTGGAAGACCTCAGCATGAAATACCGCTATCCGGAGATCTACGAGGAGATCGCCAGCAAGATCAAACAGAACGAGAAAAAACGCATCGCCGAGATCAACCGCTTCTCTTTGCCGATCATCCAGAAACTCGAAGAGAACAAGATCCGTTTCGACATCTCCGGCCGGCCGAAGTCGATCTATTCGATCTGGAAAAAGATGCAGACGAAGAACATCTCTTTCGAGGAGGTGTACGATCTGCTGGCCATCCGGATCGTCTTCGATCCCAAGCCGCGGGTGTCGGAGAAGGCGATGTGCTGGTTGATCTATTCGCTGATCACCGACATCTACCTGCCCAAGCCCGACCGGCTGCGCGACTGGGTGAGCAAGCCGAAGGCCAACGGCTACGAGGCGCTGCATGCCACGGTGATGGGCCACGACGGCAAATGGGTGGAGGTGCAGATCCGCTCGCGCCGCATGGACGAGATCGCCGAACGCGGCTATGCCGCCCATTGGAAATACAAGGGCGACCGCTCGCTCGAAGCCCAGGAGAGCGAGCTCGACAACTGGCTCAAAAAGATCCGTGAACTGCTCGAAAACCCCAACGACAACGCACTGGAGTTCCTCGACGAGTTCAAGCTCAACCTCTACACCTCGGAGATCCTGGTGTTCACCCCGAAAGGTCACATCAAGTCGCTCCCCAAGAACGCCTCGGCACTCGACTTCGCCTATGAGATCCACACCGAGATCGGCGACCATGCCATCGGCGCCAAGGTGAACCACAAGCTGGTGCCGCTCAGCTACAAACTCTCCAGCGGCGACCAGGTGGAGATCCTCACCTCCGACAAACAACGCCCCCAGGCCGAATGGCTCAACTACGTCATCACCGCCAAGGCCAAGGTGAGCATCAAGAACGCCCTGAAAGCCGAAAGAAAGAACCATATCCGCCTGGGCAAGGAGAAGCTGGAACGGCGCCTCAAGGAGATCAACCTCTCCCCCACCGCCTATGTGGTGCGAAAACTGATGAACGCTTACGAGGCCCTCACCAAAGATGAGTTCTACAGCAAGATCGGACTGGGACTGATCAACCTCGACAACGCCGAAGAGATCCTGAAGAAAAAATCCCGTAACAAACTGGTAAAATACTGGACGCTGCAGTTCCTGCGGAAAAGCACACCGGTCAAGGGCGTGTTGGACACCTCCAAAAAGGAGAAGAAGAACAAGAAAACCGTGTTGTTACGGGATCTGCCCGAGGGGGAAGAAGCCGGCTATGAGATCGCCAGCTGCTGCAAGCCCATCCCCGGCGACAATGTGGTGGGCTACCTCGATCCCGACAAAGACACGATCGTCGTCCACAAGTCGACCTGCCCGAAGTTCATCAGCCTGGCCGCCAAACACGGCAACCGCATCATCCCCGTGCGCTGGACCGAGCACAAACTGCGGGCTTTCCTCTCGCGCATCCGCATCACCGGCATCGACCGTCTCGGCATCCTCAGTGAGATCACCACCCTCATCTCCAAACGCCTCGACGTCAACATACGCAGCCTCAACGTCGACGTCCACGACGGGATCTTCGTCGCCATCGTCGATCTCTATGTCCATGACACCATCCACCTCAACAACCTTATGCTCAACCTGGCCAAGATCAAAGGCATCGAGACGGTCAACCGCGAGGAATACAGCGGAGAATGAAATGTACAAAAACCCGGACGCAATCTTAAATTAAATCTAAATAAGCTTCCTTTTGTCCGTTTTTTTTCCTAATTTGCCCGCCCTAAACAGGAAAAAATGTCGGACAGCAAGACACAGCAGACGGTCAAAAAGATCTTCAAAGAGTATCTCGAAAAGAAAGGGCATCGCAAGACACCCGAACGCTTTGCCATCCTGAAAGAGATCTACAACACCGAAGGGCATTTCGACATCGAGTCGCTTTACATCACCATGAAGAACAAAAACTACCAGGTGAGCCGGGCGACCCTCTACAATACCATCGAGCTGTTGCTCAACTGCAACCTGGTGATCAAACACCAGTTCGGACGCAATATCGCACAGTACGAAAAATCGTACAATTGCCGTCAGCATGACCATCTCATCGACACCGAGACCGGCAAGGTGATCGAGTTCTGCGACCCGCGCATCCACGACATCATCAAGACCGCCTGCGAGCTGAACCATTTCCGTCCGCTTTACCATTCCCTATACATCTATGGGGTGTCTCTCGACAATGAAGGGACCCACGAGGTAAAACCGCAAAAGACCACCCAGAGGAAATGAGCTTTTTCCTCCCACCTTCACAGGAAATTTTTAAGGTCGGCTGAAAAAAATTATTTAGGTTTGTATCCGTTTTTGGAAAAGACCCGACCTATAATCCGTTTAAAAGTTCGTCGATCGTGAAAGCAGACGTTTTACTGGGCCTGCAGTGGGGGGATGAGGGCAAAGGGAAAGTGGTGGATGTCCTCTCTGCCGGCTATCAGGTGATCGCCCGGTTCCAGGGAGGCCCCAATGCGGGACATTCTTTGCAGTTCAATGACCAGAAATTCATACTCCATACCATTCCCTCGGGAGTGTTCCATGCCGGTAAGATGAATGTGATCGGCAACGGTGTGGTGATCGACCCTTCCACCTTTGCCGAGGAGGTGGCCATGCTGACCGGCGCGGGGTTTCCGCCGCAGGAGAACCTGCTGATCTCTCGCAAGGCCCATCTGATCCTGCCCACCCACCGTCTGCTGGATGCCGCCTCCGAGGCGGCCAAAGGCAAAACACGGATCGGATCCACCCTCAAAGGCATCGGCCCTGCCTACATGGACAAGACCGGCCGCAACGGCCTGCGTGCCGGCGACATCCTGCGGCCCGACTTCCGGGAACGGTATGAGACGCTCAAGAAAAAACACCTGTCCCTCCTGAGGATGTACGATTACCCTGCCGACCCTTCGGACATGGAAGATGCTTGGTTCAAAGGCATCGAGGTGATCCGCCGTTTCCGGCTGGTGGAGAGTGAGTATTTTCTCAACCGCATGCTCGACGAGGGGCGTTCCCTCCTGGCCGAGGGAGCCCAGGGAACCCTCCTGGATATCGACTTCGGCACATATCCTTACGTCACCTCATCGAACACCATCGCCGCCGGCGCCCTGACAGGCCTGGGGCTGGCCCCCTCCCGGATCGGAAGGGTCTACGGCATCTTCAAGGCTTATCTCACCCGCGTGGGCAGCGGTCCCTTCCCCACCGAATTGCACGACGAGGAGGGGGAACGGCTCCGGCAACAGGGTCACGAGTACGGCGCCACCACCGGCCGCCCACGCCGCTGCGGATGGCTCGACCTGCCAGCCCTCCGCTACGCCATCATGCTCAACGGCGTCACCGAACTCATCATGACCAAACCCGACGTCCTCACCGGCCTCGACAGCTTCAAGGTGTGCACCGCCTACCGCATCGACGGGAAAGAAACCCTCGAACTGCCCCATTCCCTCGACGAAGACATCGTACCGGTATACCGCACCTTCCCGGGATGGAAAGAGGATATCTCACAAGCCCGGCACTTCAGCGACCTGCCGGAAGCGTTGCGCAACTATATCGGCTTCATCGAAAAAGAGACCGGCGTGCCCGTCACCATGATCTCCGTCTCACCCGACCGCGAGGCGATCATCCGGCGATAAAAAAAAGAGGGCTGCCGGGACAACCCTCTTTTACCGGTTGAGCGACAGCGCAATTATTCTTCCTTTTTGATGTTCGGCAACTCCAGACCATACCCCTTCACACGGTCCTCCATCTTCAGCAGGAAGGCAAAGAGCACCGATAACACCGCAAGGGTCAGGAAGATCAGGATATCGTAGAAGTAATCATACCGCAGGTTGAGTCTTTCGGCGGCAATGATCCCGAAAGCTCCCGCCGAGGCAGCTGCCACCACCGTCTTGATGGCTTCCTCTTTCCCGGAAGGGATGGTGATGTTCTGCAGGCTGCCTTTCACCGCCTGGTAGATCTTTTCTTTCACTCCCTCTAGATCCTGCTGTTCCGTCGGCACCGGCTCATACTGGGCATATTGCACCACCGAGTCGATCGAGGTGGAAGCGGTCTTTTCGACGGCCAGCTTGATCTCTTTCTCTCCCAGCCCTGCAGCCGGCAGGGTCTCGGCGAAGGCCTGTTCCACCGCACTGCGCACGAGCGTCTTGTTCGAGGCCACATCCGGGTTGGTGCTGTTCAGCACGGCCCCCAGCAAGAGGGGGATCCCAAAAAGACCGATGTTCTGGATCCAAAAGATCACCGCATAAGCCGTACCCAGCTGCTTCTCGGGGATGATCTTCGGCACCGAAGGCCACATCGCCGAAGGCACCAGCGAAAACCCCACACCCAGAATGATCACCAGCGAGGCTGCGATCCACCATTGGTTGAGAAAGGGGATCAGGAACACCCCATGGACGAAGACCAGGATCAAGGCCCCGATTAGCATGATCGTCGCTCCTTTCCCTTTCTTGTCATATATTCCTCCGAAAAGCGGCGTGAGCAGGATCGTCCCGAAAGGCAACAACATCGTGATGGTCCCGGCCAGGTTGGGATTTACATGGTATTTGTTGATCATCAAATCGTTGGCATAATACAGGAACGGGAACACCGCGGAGTAGAACAGCACACACAGAATGGCAATATACCAAAAGCCGCGGTTGGTGATGATATAGATGATATCCTTGATCTTGAACTTTTCATCTTCGGACACCTCCTGCTCACCGGTACCTTCCGACTTGTCGAGGCGGATATCCATGATGGAGAAAGAGATGAACGAGAGCATGCCGATGAGCATGACGATCAAGGCAAAGAGGATGGGAGCGGTAACGGTGAACTTTTTGGCCAGGGGGATGGATATGGCCACGGCCAGTGCCGTTCCCAGACGGGCAATGGACATCTGCATCCCCATGGCCAGCGCCATTTCCTTCCCCTTGAACCATCGCACCACCGCCTTCGAGATGGTGATCCCCGTCGCCTCGGTCCCCACACCGAAAATCGCAAAACCCAACG
>JAMOUS010000151.1 GCA_027067975.1 Bacteroidales bacterium
GGAGTGAGGGGGCAGGTTCACAGGGGACAACAGCCGGTCTTGTTGGTCGAAAAGGAGATGGCAGTGATACAGCCAGATCGGCCGTTGGGTGGTATTGAACAGTTCGAGGTATTCTGCTTCCGGAAGGCCGACCGGAGGGCTCGGGTCGGCCATGATCTCATTGATCACCACCTCTCCCCATTGAAGCGGATGATAGCAGAGCAATACCGATGTGTCGTGCATCGAGTTACCGGCCACATCGCGGATTCCGGAGATGGTGAGAGAATATAAGGAGTCTGCTGCGAGGGAGGAAAGAGGTGAAATAAGGAGCGAATCCCCGGAAAGCTGGAAAATATGGAACGAATCGATGCCGGAAAGCTGGAATGAGGCTGTGGCGATGAGTACCTCTTCCGAGAAACTGAGGAACAGGAGATGAGGTGCCAAAGCGGCAATGCTGCGGAGGAAAGGGGGAAGAGTATCCTTTTCGAACGATCCCCTCAGAAAAAGATCATCGAACCACAAGGCCTGGTCGCGGGCAGAAGAGTAGGTGTAAGAAAGACCGAAGAAAAGGGCGGGGAAGGAGGTGGGGAAAAGAACTTTTCCGAGTGGAGAGAAGAAGCGCCCACCCGATGAGGTGTCTATCTCAAATGTCCATTCCCCTGCAGGTGAGCGGGTGATACGCACTGTGGCCGGACGCGGCCCCACTTTTTCCTGCCAGTTGAAACCGGTGTTGAAGATCTCCTCGGCCTTTCCTTTCCGGAGATGCCAGAACTTCAGAAGGTCATCGTTGCCGGTAAAATTCACTCCCACGATCAGCGCTTCTGTGGAGGTATCTTTTGCCGACATTCGGGAGGAAGGTTGGTTGCTGGCGAGGAAGACCCCCCAGTGGTTGGCGGAGGAAGGGGGATAGAGATGGCGGAGGGTGAACTGCCAAAGAAAGGTATCCCGAGGGAACAGCATCCGGCCGGTATAATAGCTGATTCGGTCTGTGGCGGATGAAGAATTGTCATACGTGTGATGGAGCGAACGGAGACCGTTCAGAGGAGAGAGGGTATCGGCTTGCCATCGTCCCGGAGGGGATTGTACCCATGAGGAAGAGAGTCCTTTTTCAAAATCAAAAAAATACTGGCTGCTGGCGGGGGAAGAGATCAGCACGACCGCTGTCATAATCAGCCATCTCTTCATTGTGGTGCCATTTTCCCGCCGACCGACCGGAAAGGATCAGGGAAAAATTTCTTTTTCTGTTGAAGAATTTGCGATTATTTTTGTCCCGGAAAATCCGGTGGTAGCGGGTATTACCCTGTGATGCAATTTAAATAAAAAAAAGAAGATATGAAAGTCGCTGTCGTAGGTGCTACGGGGCTGGTCGGTCGGACCATGCTGAAGGTTATGGAAGAGCGCAGTTTTCCGGTCGACGAGTTATTGCCTGTGGCTTCGGAGCGGTCGGCAGGCATGCAGGTGCGTTTCCGTAACCGGGAGGTCACGGTGATCACCGTGGAGGAAGCCTTGAGGAGGCGTCCCGATGTGGCCTTGTTCTCGGCGGGGGCTTCGGTTTCGCGGGAGTATGCGCCCCGTTTTGCGGAGATGGGAACAGTGGTCATTGACAATTCTTCGGCGTGGCGGATGGAGCCGGAGATCCCGCTGGTAGTGCCTGAGGTCAATGGAGATGTGCTCACGGGCGAAGAGCGGATCATCGCCAATCCCAATTGTTCGACCATCCAAATGGTAATGGCCCTGGCCCCTCTCCACCGGGCCTATAAGATCAAAAGGGTGGTGGTTTCTACTTATCAGTCGGTGACCGGTACGGGCAAGGCGGCGGTCGACCAGCTGGAAAATGAAAGGAAAGGGATCGAAGGGCCCAAAGTATATCCCCATCCTATCGACAAGAACTGTATCCCGCATTGTGATGTCTTTCTGGAGAACGGTTACACCAAGGAGGAAATGAAACTGGTCAATGAGACCCGCAAGATCCTCGGGGAAAAGAAGATGAAGATCACGGCCACAGCTGTCCGGGCCCCGGTGACGGGGGGGCATTCCGAGTCGGTGAACGTGCAGTTCGTAAAGAACTATGAACTGGACGAGGTGAAAGATCTTCTTGCCTCTTTCCCCGGCGTGGTGGTGGTGGACGATCCTGCACATAACAAATATCCCATGCCGGTGATGGCGAACGGTTATGATGAGGTGTTCGTGGGGAGGATCCGGCGGGATTTTTCCCGAAAGAAGGCCCTGAACATGTGGATCGTTGCCGACAACCTGAGAAAAGGAGCTGCCACCAATGCCGTTCAGATCGCCGAATATCTCCTCACCCACGGTTTGCTGAAAACCGCTCAGTAGAGAAAATCGTCATACGGGTATCTTTCTGCATGGATCCCGGCGGCGATGTCATAGATCATCTTCCGCAGTTTATCGATGTTCCATTTTTTCAAGGCGGAGACGAAGACAGCAG
>JAMOUS010000152.1 GCA_027067975.1 Bacteroidales bacterium
CCACCGGCGACGGACAGTCGGTGAGCCTCCGCGCCCAGACCAACGGAAAATATTACCAGGCCTATAGCTTCGGCTTTACCGAACCCTGGTTCGGCGGGAAGAAACATAATACCTTTACCTTCTCGATATACCGTACCGGCCAGACCAACGGACGGAAAAAGAGTGATCCGAACCGCCAGGCCCTCAACATCACGGGGATCACCACCGGCCTACAGAAGCGCCTGAAATGGCCCGACGACTATTTCAGCCTTTATACGGGCATCACTTTTCAGAATTATGAGCTGAGAAATTGGTCGCAACGTTTCCTTTTCTCCAACGGGAACTCCAACAACTTCAGTGTGAACTTCACCTTTGGTCGCTATTCGGCCGGTCCCAACCCCATCTACCCCATCGGGGGAGCCAATATCTCCCTTTCGCTCCAGCTTACGCCTCCTTATTCACTCTTCAGCAATAAAAATTATGCCGACCCGGAGATGCTTGACAGTGAGCGGTATCGGTGGGTGGAATATCACAAATGGGTGTTCAAGACCGACTGGTATCTCAATTTGGCAGGAAAATTGGTACTCTATACTCGGGCCCAGTTCGGATACCTCGGATATTACAACAAGGACATAGGTCCTTCTCCCTTTGAGGGGTTTGATGTGGGAGGTGACGGCATGTCGGGGTACAACCTCTACGGGATCACCACCATTGCGTTGCGGGGGTATGAGAACGGTTCTTTGACACCGAGGGTTTATAAAGACGGGCACTGGAAGCGTTCGGGAAACGTGTATGAGCGGGTTTCGCTGGAGTTGCGTTATCCCGTCACCTTGCAGGCCCAGGCGACGGTGTTCGTGCTCGGCTTCCTGGAAGGGGGGAATGCATGGTATCGCATTCAGGATTTCAACCCTTTCGGGATCGTCCGGTCGGCCGGCATCGGCATGCGGGCCTTCCTGCCCATGTTCGGACTGCTCGGCATCGACTGGGGGTACGGCTTCAATACCGTGCCCGGCCAGCCCAACGCCGGTGGGAGTCACTTCCACTTCATCATCGGCCAGGAATTCTAGATGTTGAACCAAAATGTTTCAGCCATGAAAAAGTTCATGACAGTTCTTTCCCTGATCATAGCCACCACGCTCGTGTCGTGGGGTCAGAAGTATGCTTTTGTGGATACCGAATACATCCTCAACAACATCCCTTCGTACAAAGCTGCCCAGGATAAACTCGACAACCTTTCCAAACAGTGGCAGAAGGAGATCCAGGACAAGTACGCCGAGATCGACAAGCTTTACAAGGCCTACCAGAATGAGGCGGTGCTCCTTACCCCCGAGATGAAAAAGAAGCGGGAGGAGGAGATCATCAACAAGGAAAAGGCCGTGCGGGCTTTACAGCAGAAGTATTTCGGGCCGGAAGGCGACCTCTTCAAGAAACGTGAAGAGCTGGTCAAGCCCATCCAGGACGAAGTGTATGCAGCTGTCAAGCAGATCGCGGTCGATGGCAACTATGCCGTGATCTTCGATATCGCCAGCGGGCCGATGTTCCTTTACACGAACCCCCGCTACGACCTGAGCGATCAGGTACTCAAAAAAATGGGGTATAAGGAATAATTGTTACATTTGTCGCCGACAACGAAAAAAGAAATCAATCTCAATCCAGGAACCATGAAAAGAAGTATTGCGATCCTTATGATCCTTTTGCTGGCAGGTGCCGGCATGACGCTCCGTGCCCAGCAACTCAAGTTCGGACATATCAACAGCCAGGAACTGCTGCGGGCCATGCCCGAGAACGACAGCGCCCAGGCCCAGATGCAGCGTTTTGCACAGGACCTGCAGAACCAGCTCGACGAGCTCCAGGTCGAATACAACAAAAAATTGCAAGACTACCAGTCACAGATGGACCAGCTCACCGACCTGATCCGCAAGACCAAGGAAGAGGAGCTGATGCGTCTGCAGAAGAGCATCCAGGACTTCCAGGTGGCCGCCCAGCAGGAGATGCAGAAAAAACAGCAGGAATTGATGCAGCCTATCATCGACAAGGCCAACAAAGCCATCAAGGAGGTGGCCCGCGAGAACGGATTTATTTATATCTTTGATATCGCCTCGGGGTCGATCCTCTACTACTCGGAAAAGAGTGTGGATATCCTCCCCCTGGTGAAGAAAAAACTGGGGATCGAGTAAGATGTACGTCAAACAACCATAGAAAGACCATCGCCGGATGGTCTTTCTTTTTTTGTAAGCGATGAGTGATTTCAGCGACAAGCCGATCGGGGTGTTCGACTCGGGTGTCGGGGGGCTGACGGTGGCCCATGCCATCCGGCAGCTCTTGCCCAACGAGCGGATGATCTATTTCGGGGATACGGCCCATCTGCCTTACGGGGAGAAGTCGCCCGAAGCGATCCTGCACTATGCGCGGCGCATCACCTCCTTCCTGGTGGAAGAGGGT
>JAMOUS010000153.1 GCA_027067975.1 Bacteroidales bacterium
TCGCTTCATCGCATCATCGCTTCATCGCTTCCTCGCTTCACCGTGTCCGCCAAAGCCACTTCGACCACCGAAGCGGTTGTGTAGGTGTTTGAGGAAGGGAAAAAGGATATGGTTCCGGGGGATCCGGTAGCCCGAGTCTAAAAGTAGATGCTCAGTCCGCTGTACACTCCGAAGAGGTAGGGATGGGCGTCGATGCCGGCGTTGTCGCTGACGGAGTTGATGTAATAGCGGAAGGTAGGTTCCATTCGGAAGAGGAAATCCTCATTCAGCTTGTAGGAGAAGCCGATCCCGATGATGCTGTTGACATTGCTTCTGCGCACCCCGTCGAGGTGGCCGAGGGTGGCGGTGGTACCGTCGGCGGTGGTGACGTCCGCACGGCTGTCGAAGAGGAGGCTGGCTCCCATACCTCCCATCAGGCTCACCCCAAAGGCCTTGTCCACCACACGGTATCGCACCACCAGCGGCACCTCCACGAACTCATATTGGAGATCGAGACGGGCATCCACCGGCTCATAAAGTCCTTGCCCCAGATAAGTGAGGATATAGCCGGTCTGGTCGTTGCCGGCAGGATCACGGTGGTTGGCGATGAAGAGGGCCTCTTCGCTGTAGCCCGGCACACCGCCGGAATTATACAGGTAATGATTCCCCTTGCTCTCGAGTAGGGCCAGGTTGCCGCTCTTGACCTGGCGGAACGCCACCATGTCGGTGGATACCTGACCCGTACGGTAATAGCTGAGCCCCGTCTCAATGGAGAGACGTTTTTTCCGCTTGACAAAGAAAGAGAAACTTCCCCCGTATGAGAGCGTTCCCTTTTCCTCTGCATTGAGAAAACGGGTGTATTCGTTTTTCACCGGCAGGTTACGATAAGAGAAGAGCGGTCCTGCCGCCGCGCCGATACCCCACGAATAGGTGGGACGACGCTCCGTTTCAGCGGGGAGAGGACCCTCCGGCAGGTGCAATGCCGGCGTGCCGGGCCGGAGCATGTGGACATAAGACAAAGCATTGTCCTTCTCATGCGGTATCTTCAGAGGCGGAATCTCCTCACCCGGCAGACCCTCCTCATGCAGGGCCAGCGGACGGAGAAACGTCCGCACTCTTCCAGACCCTGCCGCCACCGGCGTCGTCGCCGGGACGGCCTCTTTTGGGGGTTCCGTCGTGGGCCGGCGTGTCACTCCCACAGCTGCAGCCGGCGGAGCGACCCTTTCGGGGGCACGATTATGATCAACCGCCTTGGCGGAAGAAGAGGTGTCATCAGAAAAAACCGATCGGCCGGCCAGATCCCCTCCGGAAGGTTTGTTCAGGTAGATCAGCCATAAAGAACCGGTAAGAACCAAAAGCAGTAGGGTAGCGGCTGCCAGACGAAAGACGGGAAGGACCCGCACCTTCTTCTTCGCGGGAAGGGCGGATTCCACGCCTTTCCACACGTCAGCCGGCGGGGTAACATTAAGATCACTTAATCTTGCCCTGAAAACCTCGTCCACATGCCTGTTTCTATCTTCCCTTTCCATGTTCTGACCGACCAACCGGTTTATCCAGTTTTTCCTGTTTTCTCAGTTTTTCCTGTAGTATGGCACGGGCCCTCGACAGGTTCGACTTGGACGTTCCTTCCGAGATATTGAGCATCTTGCTGATCTCCTTGTGGGAATATCCCTCGATCGCATAGAGGTTGAAGACCATCCGGTACTGTGGGGAGAGCTCCCGGATCATCTGCAGCAGGTCTTGTGCCGAAATCCCCGCCTCAATGTCCTCGATGCCGGGAGGGTCCTGGAAATCGACCTCTTCGATCGAGGCGGTCAGATGATCTTCGCGCCGCAACCGCTCTAGCGCCGTGTTGACGATAATGCGCCGCACCCATCCTTCGAACGAACCTTCAAAGCGAAAACGGTCCAGACTCTGGAACACCTTGATGAACCCTTCCTGAAGGATGTCTTTCGCCTCATCCTCATCACCGGCATACCGCAAACAGAGACCATACATCCGCCCCGCCAACGCATCGTATAACGCACGCTGAGCGGAACGGTCTCCCTCCACGCTCCTGCGAATGATATCTCGGAGATCCGGTTCCACACTCTCTCGTAATCGGTCTTGCAAAATGCAAAAATTATACGAAAAAAAATGCAACCGGAATCTCACGCCCCTGCAACCTGACAAAGAACCTGGCCGATGAAAAGATGAAAATTCCCTCCGGATGGTTGCGTCCCCTTTTCATTTTTCTGCCTGAGATCCCCCCGAACAACACCGGAAAGCGCATACTCCCCTCCCCCTATCTTCATGGCACATTTTTTGCTTTCAATCAAGAGATAAAGGATATTTCAAAACCTTAAGAAATCAACAACGATGAAACCTCATACCCTCCTTCCCAGCGGCTTGACCCTCCTTTTTCTTTTTCTTTTTCTTTTTCTTTTTTCATGCGAGA
>JAMOUS010000154.1 GCA_027067975.1 Bacteroidales bacterium
TCCGTTTGACCCAAACAGTCACCGTAGTGCCTCGGGGCCCCCGCAGCATCTTTACGATATCGTTCTGATCGATATGCTGACCGGCGACCAGTGAGTCATTGATCTTGATGATCCTGTCTCCCGCTTTGATCCCCACGCGTTCGGAGGGACCTCCGTGGATGACACTCATCACGATGACCGTATCGTCGGGCATATTGAATGAGATCCCGATCCCGTCGAAGTTTCCCTGTAAGGGTTCATTCACCTGGGCCACTTCGCTGGCGGGGATATAGACCGAATGGGGGTCCAGTTCCTTCAGCATGGCCGGGATCGCCACCTCCTCCAAGTGAGCGATATCAACGGAGTCGACATAATCTTCCCGGATATATGTGAGCACCTGATCGATCTTCGACTGGCGAGGGTAGATCGTCACCCCGGCCGGTTGTTGGGGGGAAGGGAGGAAGATCCCTATCATCAGTCCGATCGTCAGTACCACCGAAAGAAGCAGCGGAAGGTAGAGGTTTTGTTTTTTATTCTGTTGCATCGTTTTCTTCATTTAGGTGGACCACTTCGATCCCCGCTTCCCGGAGCAGTTTCAGTCCGGAGTCGTCATGATAGAGTTCGGCAAACACCACCCTTTTGATTCCTGCCTGGATGATCAGCTTGGAGCATTCCATACAGGGAGAGGTGGTTACATAGAGGGTGGCGTTTTCGCTGCTGTTCCCCGATTTGGCCACCTTTGTGATGGCATTGGCTTCGGCATGGAGGACATAGGGTTTGGTTTTACCTTCTTCGTCTTCACAAATATTTTCAAATCCTGCAGGGGTACCGTTGAAGCCGTCGGAGATGATCATTCTTTCCTTGACGATGAGGGCGCCTACCTGTTTTCTTTTGCAGTAGGAGTTCTTTGCCCAGATGCGTGCCATTTCCAGGTAGCGTCTGTCGAACTGCAGTTGTCTGGCGCCGTAAGGGCGCAGGATCTTATCTTTGTCCTCCTCCATGGCCGCATGAAATAAAAAAAAGTCCCCGAAGGGATCTTGTACCCAGGGCCGGGATCGAACCGGCACGGTATTGCTACCACTGGTTTTTGAGACCAGCGCGTCTACCAATTCCGCCACCTGGGCAGGTCGACAATTCTCGTAAGAACGTTCTTTTCTTTCCGGTTCTCTCCTTAAAACAGGGAGCATTCCGGGGGCTTGCGAAGATAAAAAAATGTTTTTTTTTCGTCAAGCTTTCGTTTTGCCTAATGTTTTCCTCGTTTCCGGGTGAGGCGGAGGGATTTTTCTTCCAGGACGGTTCGGACGGCCCGGTAGATCCCTTCGGTGTCGAATCCGCACTCCCGGTAGAGTTGTTCCTGTTTGCCGTGGGAAATGAACCGGTCGGGGACACCCAGGCGGGTGACATGGACGGGATAGCGGTGATCATTGAAGAACTCGGTGACGGCACTGCCAAAACCTCCGTGGATGACGCCGTCCTCGACCGTGATGACTTCGTCGAACTGGGTGGCGATGAGGTGGAGCACCTCCTCGTCAAGGGGTTTAACAAAACGCATATCGTAATGCGTTATACCGATCTTTTCTTTTTCCAGTCGTTTTGCAGCTTCGACCACGAAATTTCCGGGGTGTCCGATGGAGAGGATCGCAATGTCTTTTCCTGTCCGGATCAGGCGGGCTTTTCCGATGGGGATCTTTTCGAACGGTTTCTGCCATTCGGCATGGATGCCGCTGCTACGGGGATACCGGATGGATAAGGGGCCTTCGGGGTCGGTCTGGGCGGTGAAGAGGAGGTTCCGCAGTTCGATCTCGTCCATGGGGACGGCGACCGTCATGTTGGGGATGATCCGCAGATATGCCAGGTCGAAGACGCCGTGGTGGGTGGCACCGTCGCCGGCGACGAGCCCTCCGCGGTCGATGCAAAAGACCACCTTGAGGTTCTGCAGGGCCACATCATGGATCACCTGATCGTATGCTCTTTGAAGGAATGTGGAATAGATCGTACAATAAGGCAGCATTCCCTGGGTGGCCAGTCCTGCAGAGAATGTAACGGCGTGTTGTTCGGCAATGCCCACGTCGAAGGTGCGGTCGGGATATTGTTTTTGCATCTCCGTCAGCTTTGAGCCGGTGGGCATGGCAGGGGTGACGGCGACGATCTTGTCGTTGGCAGCGGCCAGTTCCAGCATCGTTTGGCCAAAGACCTCCTGGTACTTGGGAGGAGCGGGGGAGGTACGGGGCATGATGAAGATCTCCCCGCTCTCCTTGTCGAAACGGCCGGGAGGTGCGTGGAAAAGGGTGGCATTGTTCTCAGCGCTCGGGAACCCTTTCCCTTTTTTGGTGATCACATGGAGCAGCTTCGGGCCCTGAATCTTTTGGAGATCCTTGAAGAGGTTGGCAAGATATACGGGATCGTGTCCTTCCACAGGGCCGAAGTAGCGGAAGTTGAGCGATTCGAAGAGATTGCTGTGATGCAGAAGGGTCGTTTTTAGGGCATGTTCGATCTGCTGGGCCAGGGAACGGCTGCGGGGAGCGATCTTGCTGATCTTTCCCAAAAGGTTCCACACCTCGTCTTTCATGCGGTTATAGGTGGGCGAGGTGGTGATGTCAAGGAGATATTCCTTCAAAGCGCCCACATTGGGGTCGATGGACATCCGGTTGTCGTTGAGGATGACGAGGAGATCGGCCTGCTGGGCGCCGGCGTTGTTGAGCCCTTCGAATGCCAGGCCGGCGGTCATGGCTCCGTCCCCGATAATGGCCACGACCTTACGGTCTTCCCCCTTTTTTTGCGAGGCGATGGCCATGCCCAGTGCTGCGGAGATGGAAGTGGAAGAGTGGCCCACCCCGAAAGTGTCATATTCGCTCTCATCACGGGAAGGAAATCCGCTGATCCCTCCGTACTGGCGGTTGGTATGGAAAAGATTCCGCCGGCCGGTGAGGATCTTGTGCCCGTAGGCTTGATGGCCTACGTCCCATACCAGCAGATCGTATGGGGTTCGGTAGGCGTAATGCAATGCTACCGTTAGCTCCACCACTCCCAGACTGGAGGCAAAATGTCCGGGGTTGGAAGAGATCACATCAATGATGAATTGACGCAGTTCCCGGCTGACCTCCGGAAGGTCCTCAGGCGGAAGTTTGCGGAGATCCTCCGGACTCTGGATGGAAAAAAGCAGGTTCTTCCCTTTTGCCGGCATACACAAAGATGTGAAATTCAGAGGACAAAGGTAACAATATTTTGGCAACGGTGCTTTTGTGGTCACGGTCTAATTCCTATCTTTGCTTAAAATATAGGAGAATGGTGTTGAAAGGACGGCTTTTATGGTTTGTGGCCCTGGGCTGGTTGGGGTTGGTCACTTCCTGTGTTTCGACCAAACAGTTCAACGACCTGAAGGCAAAGCATGAGCAGTTGCAAGAGGAGCGCGATCTGTTGAAGATGGAGAATGAACAGCTGACGGTTGAGCGCAATGAGCTGAGCTACCAGGTAGAGCAATTGAAAAAGCAGATCGAAGCGATGCGCAAGGACAGTGCGAAGCTGGCGGCCGAGTTGCAGGACTTGCAGTACAAGTATGCCCAGTTGAGCCGGGATTACAAAACCTTGAAGATCGCCCAGGACGAGCTGGTGCGCGGCAATGTGAAGGAGACACGCCGTCTTTTGGAGGAATTGCAACGTACGCAGTCGGACCTGCAGGAGAAAGAGGATGCGCTTCGGAAGTTCGAGCGTTCTCTTACGGCCCAACAGGCAGAACTGGAGAAATTACGCTATGAAATGGACCAGCGCAACCGGCGTCTCCGGGAGATGGAACAGATCGTCCGGGCAAAAGACTCGGTCCTTACGGCGTTGAAAAGAAAAGTGAGTGATGCTTTGTTAGGGTTCCGTGATGAAGGGCTTACCGTGACGCGCCGGAACGGAAAGATCTATGTCTCCATGGAGGAGAAACTGCTTTTCAAGACCGGCAGCTGGCAGGTGGATCCCCGCGGACGGGAGGCGCTGAAGAAACTGGCCAAGGTGTTGGAAAAGAATCCCGATATCAACATCATGATCGAAGGGCATACCGATAATGTCCCGTATATCAGTCATGGGGGCCAGATCCGGGACAACTGGGATCTCAGTGTGAAACGTGCCACCAGTGTGGTGAGGATTCTGCTGGAAGATTCGAATATCGATCCAAGGCGTCTTACGGCAGCGGGCCGGGGAGAATACCTGCCGGTCGATCCAGCCAATACACCGGAGGCCCGCAGAAAAAACCGTCGTACGGAGATCATTCTTACTCCCAACTTGGACGAACTGTACGAGATCATTGACAATCAGTAGCCGTCATCACCGGCATGAAGAGAGAAGCCGGCATCACGCCTATGGTACGGGAAAAGTAGGGTGGTGGCGGGACGGTTTGCATTTCCTGCAATCATTCACGGTCCGGAGGATTTTCAATCTTTTCAGGATTCTCGCAGGTTATGGGGTTTCTCTCCTATTACGGCGGGCAGTGGTGTGGGGGATGCCCCATACACTGTCGGTAGAGCCTGCGGCCGTATGTAATCTTCACTGCCCGGAATGTCCCGTGGGAAAGGGGGAGCTCAGCCGTCCGCAGGGGATCCTCCCTTTTCCGTTGTTCAAGGAGATCGTGGACCAGACGGCGGATCATCTGCTGCATCTCATCCTCTATTTCCAGGGAGAGCCTTTCCTGGCTCCGGAGTTTTTCCGGATGGTCGCCTATGCGAAGGCAAAGGGGTTGTATGTCTCTACCTCTACCAACGGGCATTACCTGGATCGCAAGACCATTCCGCTGCTCCTCGATTCGGGGCTCGACCGGTTGATCGTTTCGCTGGATGGTGCCACCCAGGAGAGTTATATGCGGTACCGGGTGGGTGGGAACCTGCAGCGGGTAGAGCAGGGGGTGGCAATGCTGGTGCGGGAACGGAATGCGAGAGGCATGAAACGGCCCTATATTATCCTGCAAACACTTCTCCTGCGTCACCTACTCCCGGAGAGAGAGACCATCCGCCAACGGGCGGCAGAGCTGGGGGCCGACCGCCTGGAATTCAAAACAGCACAGTTCTACGACCTTTCATCGGAGAATCTCATGATCCCGGATGATCCGCGCTATTCCCGCTACGTCCGAAAGGAGGCCGGATCGTATAGGCTGAAATACCGGCTCCGGAACCGTTGTCCGCGGTTATGGAGCACAGCGGTGATGACCTGGGACGGCCGGGTGCTCCCCTGTTGTTTTGACAAAGATGCGGAACACGAGATGGGCAGAATGCCGGAAGAACGGTTCCGGACGATCTGGCGTTCGGGGCCCTATCAGCGATTCCGTGAACAGATCCTCCGGACTCGGGCAGAAGTGGAGATGTGTCGCAACTGTACGGAAGGACTCTCCCGCTGGTAAATCCATGCGGCAACGAAGGGAAAATTCGTATTTTCGCAACCGTAATCTTGACATCCATGAGATATCCCTTACCGGTTTTTTGGAGGATCGTCCTTTCGCCCTTTTCCGTGATCTATCAGGTCGTGGTTTGGATTAGGAACTGGTTGTATGATATTGAGGTCTTTCCGGTTCATGAGTTCGAAGTTCCCGTGATCGCCGTGGGGAACCTGACCGTTGGCGGAACGGGGAAGACGCCGCATGTGGAATATCTGGTGAAATTATTGCGGGAGCATTACGGGGTGGCGGTGTTGAGCCGGGGATATCGCCGGAAAACGAAAGGCTTTTTGGTGGCGGGACCGGAAACCTCTGTGGAAGAGATCGGGGACGAGCCCTGGCAGATCCATCATAAGTTCCCTGATGTGAAAGTGATCGTGGATGAGAAAAGGGTGCGTGCCCTCCGGCGGATCGAGCAGGAGATGGACGACGTCCAGGTGGTCATTCTGGACGATGCCTTCCAGCACCGGGCAGTGAAGCCGGGGATTTCCATCCTGTTGATCGAATATGATCTGCCTCTTGCCAGAGAATTCTATCTTCCTGCCGGGAGGATGAGAGAGAGTCGGCATGAAAAAAAACGGGCCGATATCGTGATCTTTACAAAATGTCCGGAAAGATTGAAACCCATCGAGGAGAGGATCCGGGTGAAACAATTCAATCCTTTCCCTTATCAGCAGGTTTATTTCACCCGTCTTGTCTATGGCGAACTTACCCCATTGTTCCCGCAAGAAGGGATCCGGCGGCCGGATCCGGCCTCTTTCCGTAGAAACCATGATACGGTGATCGCCGTGAGCGGGATCGCAAACCCAGCACCGTTCCACAAGTACCTCCAGCAATACACCGACCGTTTGCGTGTGGCGACTTTTCCCGATCACCATCCTTTCCGGAAAAAAGATCTTTTACATATCGGCGGACTGGCCGATCGGGATCATCCTGAAAAAAACTTTTACATTACCACGGAGAAGGATGCGGCACGGTTGCGTGCTTTGCCGCAAGAGCTGTTCCCCCAGCCGGAAAGGTGGTTTTATCTTCCTGTGGAGGTGGCGGTGTTGCAGGAGTCGGAGAGAGAAGAGTTTGAAAATAAAATCCTGGAATATGTCAAAAACAATCAAAGAAAGCGTCGCTTACATCAAGGATCGGATCGCTGATGAACCGTTGGCAGGGATCGTTTTGGGGACGGGCCTGGGAGGGTTGGTCAAAGAGATCACGATAGAGAAAGAGTTGAGGTATCATGATATCCCTCATTTCCCCATTTCGACGGTAGAGGGGCATGACGGCAAGTTGATCTTCGGAACACTCGGTGGGAAAAGAGTGGTGGCCATGCAAGGGAGGTTCCATTATTACGAAGGGTATTCCATGCAGGAGGTGATCTTTCCCGTCCGGGTGATGAAATATCTCGGGATCCGGTATCTTTTCCTTTCGAATGCCAGTGGTGGGGTCAATCCCGACTATGAGATCGGCGACCTGATGGTGTTGGAAAATCATATCAATTTTTTGCCCAATCCACTGATCGGTCCGCACGATCCGGAGTTTGGGCCCCGTTTTCCGGACATGAGCGAGCCGTATGATCACCGTTTGATCGGAATGGCCGAGGAAATTGCGAAGGAAGAAGGCATTTCCTTGCAGCAGGGGGTTTATCTGGCCACTACGGGACCTACCTACGAGACGCCGGCCGAATACCGGCATTTTCGGATCATCGGGGCTGATGCGGTGGGGATGTCGACCATCCCCGAAGTGATCGCGGCCCGGCAGATGGGGGTCCCCTGTTTTGCGATCTCTATCATCACGGATCTTGGTGTGCCGGGGAAGATCGAAACGGTGACCCACGAATCGGTCCAGCAGGTGGCGGCCGGTGCTGAGAAAAAGATGACCCTGATCATGAAAAGAATGATCGAACGGCTGTGAGCCAGACAGGCCATGGAACGGGGGAAAAAAAAGAAGTTTCACGGGGGGGAGATCCTGACAATCTCATTTGCTCATCTTGTTCATGATATCTATTCTTCTTTCTTGGCTCCCTTGTTGCCGGTGTTGATCGACAGGTTGTCGTTGTCCTATTCGCTGGCGGGCTCCCTTTCGATCTTTCAGCGTCTTCCTGCTTTGTTGAACCCTGTGGTAGGGGTGTGGGCTGAGAAGCGGAAGAGCCAGTATTTTTTGATCGTGGCGCCGGCGGTGACGACGGTGGCGATGAGCCTGCTGGGGGTGGCTCCAGCCTATGGTGTGCTGGTGGTGCTCTTGCTGACAGCCGGCCTCAGTTCTACTTTCTTCCATATTCCCGGGCCAGTGATGATCCGACATCTTGCCGGTGACAGGGTAGGCAAAGGGATGAGTTGGTTCATGCTGGGAGGTGAGCTGGCCCGCACACTGGGTCCCCTTATCATCGTGAGTGCCGTTAGCATGTTCGGTGCAGAAGGAACGTGGAGGTTGATCCCTATCGGGTTGTTTGCCTCTTTTCTTTTGTGGGTAAAACTGAAAGATGCCCCCATCCCCCGCTCCCCGGAAAAGAAGAAGGAAAAAATATCGTGGTGGGGCGTAATGCGTCAGCATGTTTCCTTGTTCATCAATATTTCAGGGATCGCTTTTTTCAGGGGGGCGATGAAGGCGGCCTTTACACTCTATCTTCCGGTCTATCTGGTGCATCATGGAGAGTCTCTCTGGATGGCTGGGATCTCTTTGTCCGTGTTGCAGTTTTCCGGAGCCGTCGGCACCTATTACTCGGGAACGATCTCCGACCGTCTGGGGAGGAGGACGACCCTCCTGATCCTCACCGTGATGTCTCCTTTGCTGATGGGACTTTTCCTTCTTACGTCGGGATGGATTGCCCTCATCGTGCTGGGCCTTACGGGAGCCTTCCTGATCTCTTCCACTTCCGTAATGATGGCAGTCGTCCAGGAGACCGATTCGGAACATCTTTTTTTCCTGAACAGTATCTATATGACGATCGCTTTTGTGATCGGGTCCTTGATGGTCCTGGTGATGGGGGCTTTTGCCGATCATTTCGGGCTGGACACTACTTACCTGTTTGCCATGTTTTTCGCCATCCCTGCCATCTTTTTTGCGTGGAGGATGGAGCGATGAGGATCATCCTCTTCTGCCGGCGACAATGCAGGTGCGTTTATACCTTTTTACTCTGCCCTGCAGATCGTAGATCTCTACCAGGATGAGATAAATGCCGGTGGGAGGACGTTGCCCGTAGCGGTCGAGTCCGTCCCAGACAATGTCGCCATGGGTGCCGAGAAGATAATTGTTCGCCACGATGCGGATCAGCTGTCCTTCTGCATTATACACGGTTACCGTTGCGAGAGAGCCGGGGTGGTCAAATTGATACCGGATGTGGAGAACGTCATGATACCCATCGTTGTCGGGCGAGATGATCTCCGGCTCGGTATAAAGATGCCGGACATCTTCTTCGCCGGGGGGTGAATATTGGGAATTTTGGATGCCGGGGGTACCGTAGCCGGCATCGGAGGCAGCAGAGTGCCAGTTAAACGGATCACTGGCAGGGGCATCCGGATCGATGCGTTCGAGAGAGATCCCTTCGGTGTTCCGGAGAAGAGGGAACTGCATGGCATCGTCGTAATGGAACTCATCGATGACTTGCATCTGGGTATTCGTAAGAACGATGTTTCCCCGTTCATCGGGCAAGGGGGGGAGGTGAGCCACGGAGAGGAAAGAGGCAGGATCACATGAAAAATATTGGGTTTGAACAGCGTCAGGATCAGGAGTTACGACGCAGTAATCACCGGGGAAGAAGAGGCGGGGGAGGGCTGTGATCCTCACCGGATGGGTGAGCGATAGGGTCGAGGTGTCGCGGTGCATGAGGAAGAGGGAGGAAAGGTCGAACACATGGGAGGAGCGGTTGTACAACTCGACATAATCGGCTCCGCCCGGCCTCGGATTGTAGAGAAGTTCGTTGATCACCACCTCTTCCGGGGCAACACTGTCAGGAAGAGCGAAACGGAGCGTTTCCGGGAGTTCGACAAGATTCCCGGAACAATCTCTGATCTTTTCCACTTCCAGGTGGTACAAGGTCCCTTTCTGAAAAGGTTTTTGA
>JAMOUS010000155.1 GCA_027067975.1 Bacteroidales bacterium
TGTTGTTTATCTTATTGTACGTCAACACATTAAAGATAACAACAATCCTTTTTTCTAACAAATATTTTACGTCATTTTTATATCGAACTCACGTTAATAAGGGATGGTCACCAACAGGATCTCAGCCGAGAGAGTGAGCAGTGGGGTGTACCCACCCGGCTCCATCTTGAACTGTTCCTCCCAGGAGAGACGCTGTTCCTTGAGGTTCACGGCATACACATGACCCTCTTCCGTGGCGAACCAGACACTTCCGTGAGCTACGACAGGAGCGCAATAGAAGGACCTTCCGGTATGAAAGTTCCATTCCGTCTCACCCGTATGGCGGTTTACCACGTAAAGGTATCCATCGTTGCATCCGAAGAAGAGATGTTCCCCCGACAGGGTGATGCTGGAGATGAAACCGGAGGGCCCTTTTTCCCACTGGGGGGTGCCGCTGTGGATATCCACGGCACAGAGCCCCTGGAGATGAGAAGAGATCGTGTACAGCGTTCCGCCGGCGACGACGGCGAGGTTTTGGTATTGGTAAGCGACGCCCAGACCCTTCTTTTTCCATTTCAGGACGGGTTTGCCGGCAGGGCCCTTCCCTGCGTACCAGCCCGAATGCTGCATATTGCACCGGTAGGTTTGCCATGCCGTGGTGGGAGATGATGACCGCCTGGTTTGACAGGTGGAACAGATCAGGATCAAAATGAGGAGAACGGCAAAGGGATACTTGTTCATCAGAGAAAGGTTGGGTTGGCCTTGGAAAAAGTGTTTTATCAAAGGTACGATTCTATTTTCTGTTCCCCAAACTCTTTAAGGGACCTCCGGCAGGCGGGGCATAGATGGGAAAGGAAACGGGCGCCCCCGGAAAAATCCGGAAGCGCCCGCACCCAACCAAAACCAAAAAACCCAACCTGAAACGTGGACGGTCAGAAGCTGTATTTGATCTTCATATACACCATGGTGTTGTCCTGATACTGGCCGAACCATCCGTCGCGGTCGCCGACGAAGATGTTGCCGCCAAGGAGAATGTTGAAGCTGTCGTCGAAATCGTAGGAGATCTTCGGTCGGATCAGGGCGTTGGGGGTGGTGATGCCGACATAGGAGAAGAGCTCCAGGTGGAGCGTCTCGCGCAGGGCATCGTAATGGGCCAGGAAAGTGCCCATGCTGGCGTTCTTGTCCTCGGTGATCCCATCCTCATAGTCGAGGATGAGCTTCTGGATGAATTGGCCGCTCAGCTTGACCCCGCCGACGTTGAAGTCAAGTCCCACCACATAATTGAGATAATCCTTCTTTACCAGGGCGTCCTGGGCCTTGGGGTCGGTGGTCTGGAAATATTTTCCGTTGTAATAGGCGGCCTCGCCCCGGAGGATGAACCCGGCGATCTCGGTGCTGAACGAGCCGCCTCCCACCCAGAGACGGTGGTATTCGGGCGTGACGGTCAGGCCCGTGAGCACCGGCGTGGGCGGCATGGTGGTGGTGTCGAAAGCAAAGTGTTTCTCCACATGCATCGTCGGCGAAGCATCCCACGTATAGGCTCCCATCACGTCAAAGTCGATGTTCGAGGTCATGGTGGAAAACTTCAGGTAGTAGGAACCGTTTCCCAGGTTGTAATCGACCTTGCTCTTGCTCCAGTCGAACGTGGGCGGGGCGGGGAAGTCGGGTTGCACGGCCCAGATCGACCCCGGTGCCGGCAGCTCATTGGGGGTGAACACCGGCTTCCAGATCGCTTCGATGGTGCTGTTGCCCAGGTAATAGTCGAACTTGGCCGCCAACACCCCGATACGGATCTCATCGAAGTCGGGCAGGAGGAACTCCGTCAGATTGAGCGGCGAGACGATGTCGGTGATGAACACCCCGTCGGCCTTGCCCCAGACGATCTGCTGTTTCCCCACACGCAGGTCGAAGTTCTTGAAGTACATGTCCATGTACACCTCCCGCATGCGGAACACCAGACTGTCGGTGTTGTAATAGTACAACATCGGGTTGGCCTTGAAAGCCACCTTCTCGCCCCGCTTTTCAAAGTTGAGATTGACCGTCTGCTGCACGATCGAGAAGTCGCCATCCTTCACCTTTGCTCCTTCATAAGTGCGGACAAAACCCGATATATCCACCTGCGCCTGCAACGCTGCGACCGTAATGAAGAAGACGGTCAACACTGTTCGAAACTTTTTCATGATATTTTTCCGTTTACGTATTCACTCACAGATTTCCGGTCCCAGGCTCCCGACGAAGACCTGAGAACCATCCCAGGCGCTTCTGCTCATCATTTTCATTGCCAACGTGGAACCAGAAACCTGCAAACTTGCAACTTGCAACTTGTAACTTGTAACTTGTAACTTGTAACTTGTAACTTCCAACTCCCTAAATCCCCCTCATCATCATCCTTTCGGTGAACATCGAGGCGGGTACGCCGGTGTTGATCTTCACGTCGGTAAGTTTTATGATGGTTGTGTGACCGTTCTGCACGTTGTGCATCTCGGAGTGGGTGATGATCCAGAATCCGTCGATCTTTTTTACTTCTTTGATGGAGAGGGACTTGAGCAGTTCCCCGTCCTCGTCATAGAATTCCTTTTTGAGTCCGACGAAGTTTTCCTTACGGATCCAGGTGATGGTCTTGGAATACATGTAATCTTCGTCTTTAGGGATACTTTCCACGACGTAGCAAGGGATGCCGTCGACGGTTTCTTCGCGCAGCAGTTTGTGCACGTCGGCGTCGAGTTTGCGGTCGCCCAGGTCATCGTAGGTGAAGTCGGAGCCCATGAAGTAGTCGCTCTTGCTGTCGCTGGAGATGCGCTTGACCTTTTTCAGGGCGGGCAGGTAGATCCACTGGTCGTCGGGTTTGTCGCTGTCATAGCTCCAGTTCATGAATGAGGTGTTCTTCACGTCGGCGGGGGAGAGGAAAAACATGATGTTTTTCTCAACCGTGCCGAAGTCGCGGTAGAACTGCTTGATCTTGCGTACGCGGGTGCTACCGTTGTTGTTGACCAGCGTCATGGTGAGGATGGAGGTGCGGTCGTTGCCCTGCGGAAGGTTGTACGCCTTTTCGACGATGTCGCGACCGGTGAGTTGCTGGGCCCGGCTGATGCCGTGGCCTGCCATGGCCATTGCTGCGGCCAGGATGGTGGTTTTAATGATCGTTGTTTTCATGATTTTCAGTTTTTAATGGTTTTTGTATTCGTATTCGGATGGTTACTGATTTTCAGTTTTTTTCTTTTTGAAATAGATGTTGGTCGAATGCAGGATCACCAGAAGGATGGTGAGGGTTCCCACGAAACTGGTGAACATGTTGAGCGACACCAGGGCGCCCAGTTCGCGGTTCGGTGGGAAGACCGAGAAGAGCAGCACCAGGAAGCCGGCGATGACGGCGATAGCGTTGAAGATGATCGCGCGTCCCGAGTGGGCCATGGTGCGTTCGGCGGTGAGGATCTTGTCGCCCGTGGCCGCCGCATTGAGCCGGTACTGCTCAATGAAGTGCACCGCATAGTCGATGCCGATACCGATGGCGATGCTCGAGAGCAGGGCCGTGGTGGTGTTGAGCGGGATGTTCAGGAAACCCATCACGCCGAAGCTGATCAACGCCGTGATGATGATCGGCACCGACCCGATGAAGCCGATCCATACGTTCCGGAACATCAGCGAGAGCAGGATGATCACGATGATCAGCGAGATGATGATGCTCTTGATTTGTCCCTCGAGGATCAGGTCGGCAAAGACAAGTCCTTTGTAGCCACTGCCGGCATAATTCATCGAGATGTCATACTTCTTGAATTCCGGACCGAAACGGTTGATCAGATCGATGGCCGAGTTGATGGCCAGCGAGTTGTCGCTCTTGAGCTGGAAGGTGACGTTGAGCTTGTCATAGTCGTAGTTGACCACCTTCTTAAGGTTTTCCGGGTCGCCCGACATTTCATAGAGCAGGAGGTACTGTGCGATGAGGTTCTGGTCGTCGGGGATGCAGTTGTATTTCTCACTGTCGGCGTTCATCACCTTGTTCATGCGGTCGATGTAGTCGGCCAGAGAGAAGGAGTTGCCCACGACGGCCAGCCGGGTCTCGACGGTGTCCTGCATGCGGTCGACCAGCTTGAGCACTTCGGGCCGTTTGAAGGTGTTTTTGTGGCCGTTGGCGTCGAGGATGAGGTTCAGCGTGGTGGTGCCGCCGAAGTGTTCGTTGATGAAATGGTCGGTCTTGACAATGTCGCTGGTCTTTTCGAACTTGTCGAGGAAGCTGGAGTTGATCCAGATCTTCTGCATGCCGAGGATCGAGAGGATGACCACCACGACGGTGATGATGATCAAGAGGCTGCGGTGGCGGATGACGCCGCGGGCGAAGCGGGCGGCGAAGCTGTTGCGGTCATGTTGGGGCGTTCCGGCATCGCGGGTTTTCACCTTGGGCAGACCGAAGATCATCACCGAGGCGGGGATGAAGATCAGCGAAAGGAGGAAAGCCATCATCACCCCGAAGGCGGTGAACAAGCCGAAATATTTAATGGGATACACCTGCGAGGTGAGCAGCGATAGGAAGCCGATGGCTGTGGTGACGGCAGTCATCAGCACCGGTTTCCACATGTAGCGGATCATGTCCTCCATGGCCTCGCGCTTTTCAGCGTTGGGGTGTTCACGCAGGTAGAGCTGAAGGTGGCTGTACAGGTGGATGCCGTAGGCCACCCCAATGGCAATGAGCATCACGGGGATCATCGTCGAGACCGAATAAATGGGGATGCCGGTCCAGGCCATCAGGCCGAAGACCCAGATGGTGCTGATGAACACCACCAGCATGGTGATGATCATGCTCTTGAAACTTCGTAACATGAACAGCAGCACCAGCATGATCACCACGATGACGATGGGCACCATGCGCTTCATATCCTCGGGACCGAGCAGGGCCAGGGTGCCCTCGACGATGGGACGCCCGGCGACGTAGATCCGGATGTCGTCGGTCTCGGAAGCCTTGGTCAGGTCGAGAATGCGGTTGTAAAAGTCTTGCGTGAAGACGCTGTCGCCGATCTCGGCGATGATCACCGTGACAGTCTCGTCGGTCGAGACGAGCCGTCCGAAGATCATCTCATTGTTCTCGACGTTGCGTTTCAGCTCGGCCAGCTTCTCCGGCGTACGGGGAACCCGTTTGTAAAAACGGCGCACATCCATGCCGTCTTCGGTACCGATGATATTGTCGGCCGTATATAAAGAGGTGACGTCGTTCTTGTCGATCTCCGGCATCTTTTGCAACCGCTTGGTGAGTTGCTTGAGCGTGTCGAGTGTGGCGGCATTGAAGATGCCGTTCTTGTTGTAAAGGGCCACGATGATGCCGTCCTTGATATCGAACAGCTCTTCCATCTTGTCGCTGTAAACAAATGCCGGATGGTCTTTCGGCATGTATTCATCGAGGTTGGTCTCCATACGGGATTTCTCCTTCATCTGGATGAAGAAGAAGACGGTCAGCGCAACGACGGTGATCATGACCAACCAACGGTGCGAGAGCAGTTTGTTCAGAATTTTCTCCATTTCTTTTTTTTTTTCAGTTTCAGCAGGTATAGTAAACACTAACTAACTTTGGGTGTAAAAAATTTTCAGTTTTTCAGTATGGTTTGAATTCCTTCGATCAGCTTTTTTCCTTCTTTAAGGAGGTTTTCGTGCTGGTCGTGCAGGTCCCATTGTTTGATCATGAACCGCAGACTTCCCATGACGATGAGCGAGAGGGTGCGGGGGTCGATATCCTTGCGGATCTCGCCTTTTTCCTGACCCTCACGGAGAATTTCTTCGATCACTTTCCGCTTCTTCTTCAGGATACCGGTGATTCGTTCCTTCAATACGCGGTCGTTCTTGAAGATCTCTTCGGAAAAGATCACCGAGATGTGGGAGGGCTCTTTCGAAAAGATCTCAATGATCCGCAGGAAGATCCTTTCCAGTTTCTCGGGGGCGGTCGCCTTTCTCTCCACCGGAGCTTCATTCATGAAAAAGAGGATCTCCTCGAACTTGTCGAGTATGGCCAGCAGGATATCGGTCTTGCTCCTGAAATGCCGGTAGATCGCCGGCTCGGTGATGCCGATCTCCAGCGAGAGGTTCCGGATCGTCAAACCCTGGATCCCGCGCGTGGCAATGATCTCAATCGATCGATCTATAATCTCTTCTTGTCTGCTGGTCATCTTTCGTTTCTTTTTTGATCGGAACTTTGATCGGAACAAAGATAGTTAATATTCACTAACACTCAAGTAAAACGGAGAAATTTTTTGGGAGCGGGTGTGTCATTTTGTCAAGAAAAACCTTCAAAACATGAAATAATGACTTGAGTACAAGGGGGTTGTCTGAATATTTTTCAGTTTTTCACCCCCGGACCGTCTTTTGAGGGAAAGCGGACGGAAAATGATTTGTTAAACTTAAAAAACTGAAAAAAATGGCAAACATGGAACAGTTACCGGACAACATGAGCAATTTCTTTGACAACGAGCTGGACAATTTCTTCCGCCGTCGTTTTTCCTTCGTGAACACACAGCTGCCGGCCGTGAACATCCGCGAGGACGATGAGGCTTTCATCGTCGAGGTGGCTGCACCGGGTCTTGACAAGAAGGATTTCTCTGTCGAGCTCAATGAAGATCTCCTGATCATCTCTTCGCACAAAGAGACTGAAGAGGAAAAGAAAGTGAACGAACGGATCCTGAAGAAGGAGTTCAGCTACCAGTCGTTCACGCGCACCTTTCATCTGCCCGAAGAGGGGATCGACCGTGAGAAGATTACCGCGAAGTATGAAAATGGTATTCTGACGATTGTCATCCCCAAGGTGGAGGAGAAGAAGGTGAAGCCTTCGAAAGAAATCAAAATCAAATAAAAAAAGGAGGAAAGGAATCATGAAAGCACTTAAGATTGTATCGTTTGTCTTGCTGTCAGGTATAATGATGTCGTGTGGGGGGCAGCGGGAGGCTGTTCCTGCAGCGGCGAATGTGCCGGCGCAGCAGGATACGTTGATGATGAACAGCGACACGCTGTACGCCCGTGTGATCCGCCAGGTGGATGAAGAGATCGCCCGTCGCCGCAGCGGTCTGAGCCAGGAGGCCCTGGCCACACTGGGCGAGACACGCGTGTTGCTCCAGCAGATCGAGCAGGGTGACACTGCCCGCGCCATCGAGTTGGGACATAAGCTTATCGGCGAGCTGGAGGTGATGCTTGCTCGTGATCCCTCGCTCTCGCAGATTCTCGTCGACGTCGACTACCAGAAGATCGAGAGCGTGGCTGACATCGCCACGGTGCGGGAGGTGGCCCGCCTGGCTCGTGAAGCCATGCGCCAGGGATATTACCGCCAGGCTGCCGAACTGCTCGAGAATATGAAGAGCGAAATCGTGATCAACAACTATTTCATCCCCACCGCCACCTATCCCGAGGGGATCAAGCTGGCGACCGCCCTGCTCGAGGAGGGGCACACCGAGGCTGCCAAGGTGGTGCTTTACGGTATCCTCACCACCATCATCGTCGAGAAGACCATCCTGCCGCTGCCCGTGCTGAAAGCCCGCGAAATGGTCAAAGAGGCTTCCCGCATCGACGCACAGGGCCACGAAAACGTGGAGACCGTCCTGAACCTGTTGCGTAATGCCGACTATCAATTGCGGCTGGCCGAAGAGATGGGCTACGGAAAACGCGATAAAGAGTACGCCCAGCTCTACGACCGCATCAAAGAACTGGAACGCTCGGTCGAGAAAAAAGAGAACAGCCGCGATCAGTTCGATACGCTGAAGCGTGAGCTGAAAGAGTTCCAGGAACGTCTTTTCCCCAAAAGCCGGGAAAAGTGAGACCGTTCCTTGCAGACCGGAAAAACCTGCTTCCCAAGAAGCAGGTTTTTTTTATTACATTCGTGGGCGTCCAAAGGTGAGGAATGATGGGGATTCTGCTGCTTGTGTCGGTCTTTCTGCTCTCGTTCGTGATGCTCTACCTGTTTACGGAGTATTTTTTCATTCCTTCGCTTGACGGCATCAGCCAGCGGTGGCGGCTCAGCTCCGACATCTCGGGGTCGACATTGATGGCTATTGGCTCGAGTGCGCCGGAGTTGGCGGTGATGGTGGTGGCGGTGCTCAAGCACGGTCATCATGAGGCTGTCGGCGTGGGGACGATCGTGGGCTCGGCCCTGTTCAATCTCTTTGTGATCACGGGGGTGGTGTTGTTGATGCGGCGGCGTTCCCACCTGACCTGGCAGCCTCTGGTGCGCGACCTGCTCTTTTATGCCCTGACCGTCCTACTTTTGGCCTGGGCCTTTACCGACAGTCGTATCCAGATGGCAGAGGCGATGACCTTTCTTGCCGTTTACCTCCTCTATCTGGTTTCCCTGCGTCTCTGGAAACGGTGGTTTCCCTATGAGGACCGGGAGCCTCCTGTCCACGTTGAGGAAGCGGCCTGGGTGAAAAAGCTAAACAGCTACCTGCGGCGCTGGCACCTCCTGGAACGGGTCTACCTGCTGTTCTTCGTTTCGACGGCGCTGATCTCGGTGATGGCCTGGCTGCTGGTGACCTCTGCCATCGCGCTTGCCGATGCCTTGCAGGTGCCGGAGTTCCTCGTGGCGGTGGTGGTCATCGCCGTAGGCACCTCCATCCCCGACCTGGTGGCTTCCGCCCTGGTGGCCCGCCGCGGCCGCGCCGGAATGGCCATCAACAACGCCATCGGTTCCAATATCTTCGATATCCTCATCGGCATCGGACTCCCCCTCTCGTTTCACCACCTCTTCTCTGATGGGATCATCCATATCCAATATACCGATCTGCGCTATTCCATCCTTTTCCTTACCGGTTCGATCGTCTTATTGCTTTTTCTCTTCCTGGGATGGCGCTGGCGCATCCCCCGCCGTGCCGGGGGTTTCTTGATCTTGCTCTATCTTGTCTTTCTCATGTTGGAGATCCAGGGGACCGTCCGTTTCTGATCAGAAACGCAGACTGTATTGCAGTGTGATCTTCCGCATCGGCTCGGCCTTCAGCGGCCGCAGCGAATACATCCGGTTGCCCACATTGTCCACGATGATCGCCAACCGGTGAATCTTTGCCCATTCATATCCCATCCGCAGATCCACCACTGCATTCCCATGGTTGTGGTGATAGAAATAGTTGCGGTAAAGGATCGGCTGTAACGTCCCCCCCGTCGAGGTGGTGGCATCCTCGAAGTCGAAGATCGCCTTGTCGAGATTGACGATCTTGCTGAAATATTTCAGGCTTCCTCCCACCGACCAGCCTTTCCATGTAATGTCGAGGTTGGCTTTGGCGGTATGAAGGTAACGGTATTTCAGGATCCCTTTCGAGGGATCCACACTGGTTGTCCGGTAACTGAACTCGTTCTGTCCGCCGGGATTGTAGTCGCGTGTATAGACATAATCGGGATCTTCC
>JAMOUS010000156.1 GCA_027067975.1 Bacteroidales bacterium
CGTATTCTTGATGCGCAAGGGGATGTTGCGACGCTGCGCGGGGAAGACACAGGCAGGATGGAGCACTTTCGCCCCGAAATAGGCCAACTCGTCGGCCTCTTCATAGGAAAGCACAGGAATGGAGCGGGTCTCCTCCACAATGCGGGGGTCATTGTTGTGCACACCATCCACATCGGTCCAGATCTGTATCTCTTCAGCGTTCAGCACGGCTCCCACCAGACTGGCGGTAAAGTCGGAACCACCCCGCCCCAACGTGTCGATGTTTCCCTTGTGATCGGAACAGATAAAGCCGGGAATGATAAAAAGTTCCACTCCCTGAGACTCTGCCAGGATCTTTTTCAGACTCGTTTCCAGGTGCTCCATGTCCACCATCCCCTCTTCATCCTTTACGATAAGGTCGGGAGCATAGAGATAACGAAACGGTTCATCCATTGCGGTGAGCAGGCATCGCAACAAGCCCGTGGAGAGAAGTTCCCCCTGTGCCAGCAGCTCATTCGCCACCTCAAGAGAATACGGCATGTCCACCAAGGTACGGATTCTGATGAAACGTCCTTCGATGAAAAGCCTCGCCTTGTTATATAAGTCCTGGTCTTCAAAAAGTTCATAGATAAAGGTCACATAGTGACGTTCCAGTTCTCCCGTCAGGGAAAAGGCTTCCTCCCTTTTCCCCTCTTTCAGGAGGAGGGTCATCTTTTCCAACTTGTCAGTCGTGCCGGACAAGGCAGACAATACCACCACCGCCGGTCGCTCCGGGAAGATCAACTGCGGCAAGCGCCGGAAACGATCCGGTGTCCCAACGGAAGTACCTCCAAACTTCAATACTTTCATCACTCGCTTATCTGTTTTACGGCGGGCAAAAATAGCAAAGCCATCCCCCCCGCTAAAATTTTTGTCACAAAAAAACATTTTCTTAACTTTGTGTTAAATTCTTAACACCCGGTAAATATGATTCCGGTTTCCGAAGCGGTGAGGGACCTGGTAAGGGGGACGCCTTTTTTGGAGGAATTGTTGCAAGAGGGTTTGATCAACCACTCTTCGTTAGCCCGCAAGTTGCGTCCGCAGTTATCAAGGATTCTGCACAAGGAGGTGAGCGAAGGGGCCATCGTGATGGCATTGAGGAGGATGCCTCTTCAGGAGGGGCCGGGGATGCAGCGTGAGTTAAAAGCGTTTGTCAGGAATCTGGGAGATATGGTCACGCGGACCAACCTGATGGATTACACTTTTCGCAACTCTTCCACGCTGCTGGAACATCATGCCCGATTTTTGCAGGCCATTGGCAGGGAAAGGGAAGTCTTTTGTACTTTTTCCCAAGGGGTTCATGAGACGACGATCATCATCTCCCGCCAGGGGGCGGAGATGCTGGAACGGTATTTCCGCAGCGAGGAGCTTCTTTCGCGCAAAACCGGCCTGGCTTCCATCACGTTGCGTCTGCCGGCCGAAAACACCGAGATCACGGGATTTTATTACTTTATCCTGAAAGAGCTTGCCTGGGAAGGGGTAAACATCACGGAAGTGATCTCGACGACCAACGAGTTCACGATCGTGGTCTCGGACCGTGACATTGAACGTGCTTTTGCGATCCTTCTGGCTCTGAAAAGGGAGAAGAAATAAAAATCCCGGCTGGACTGCCGGGTGCTCTTTTACTCCTGTACGACCCGTTAAATGATCGGGTCATCGTCCTTTTCCTGCTCCTCTTCTTCCTCTTCGTCGTCTTTCCCGGAGAGGATCTCCATATCGGCGTATTTGTCTTCGAACATCTCACGCACCTCTTCTTTGAGGATCCCGTCTTCGTAATCATCGTCCGTACTGATGATCATATCCGCCTCATCCTCGGTCATCCGCACCAGGTAATAATAATCTTCCGTCTCGAACGGCAATGCACTGACATATTTTCCATCCTTGTTGAGGAAAGTAATAAGGTACTGACTGAACCCTTCCGGATAGGCCAGCTTGATCTGTTCCTGAATACGCTTGTCGAGTTTGTCGTAATCCTTGATGATCCTGGGTTTGTTCTTGCTCATAACACAATTGAATAACGTCACAATGATATAAAAAAATCTCAAACAAAAAATTCCCGCGATTTTTTTCGAAAAAAATATGATCTTTGAGGGACACGGGCTGCTCCGTGCGTGCTCGCCAGCGACCTTTACAAAAAAAATGCCGAACAAGAACGATGTCGAATCACATAAACCGGTCTGTCATGAAGAAACACATTTCCCTCATTTTCTTTTTGTTGGCTTCTGTCATTCTTTCTGCCCAGGAGCATGAAGAAGCCGCCTATATCCCTCCACGCGATCCGCTGGTCCAAAAAAATCTGGAGGAGTGGCAAGATCTCAAGTTCGGTTTCATGATGCACTGGGGGC
>JAMOUS010000157.1 GCA_027067975.1 Bacteroidales bacterium
TACCCGGTTCTTCGTCCGGAAATTCCGCATTCTTTCGAGTTTTCATGTCTGTCCCGCTTTTTTACAAAAATATGAAATTTTTTTGTGAAAACCGTGCTTGTGTATATACAGGTTATTGATCTGGAATTACATTGTGGATTTGGGAATTTTGAAAATACCAGACTATTAGCGGAATATGAAATTCGAGAAAACTTTTTCATTTTCTACTTGTATTTACAAGTTAGTGTCCTTATATTTGCAATAAAAAATACACAGAGAAATGGCAGAAGCAGTGATCATGCCCCGTCAGGGCCAAAGCGTGGAGACCTGTGTGATCACACAGTGGCATAAGAACGTGGGTGACCCCGTGGAAGTGGGGGATCTTCTCTTTTCCTACGAGACCGACAAAGCCGCCTTCGACGAGGAGGCCAAAGTGGCGGGAACCCTCCTGGCACGCCTGTATGAAGAGGGCGACGAAGTGCCCGTATTGAAGATCGTAGCCGTGATCGGGGAAAAAGGGGAAGATATCTCCGCAATCCTTGAAGAGGCAGGAAAAGAGGGAGGGGAAGCCACAGAACCCTCTGATGGCGGCGAAGAGACCCCGCCTCCGCCCCGTAAAGAGACTCCTCATGCCCCGGCGGAAACTGTGCCGGCGGCACCTCCTGTCGGAACCGGAGGGAAGCCTTCTGCCATCTCTCCCCGTGCACGGAAACTGGCCGAAGAGAGGGGGGTCGACATTGCTTCTCTTACCGGCACAGGCCCGCATGGGCGAATCATCGAACGCGATGTGAAAAAAGCGATCGAAGAGCGTCCGCGCCTGACCCCCCTGGCGAAAGAAAAGATGGAAAAAGATCATCTTGTGCCGCCGCCGGAAAAGGTGGCCGCCCGCGAGCGGATCACCGCATCCGACCTGGTGCCTCCCGAAACGGTGCCCCCCGCCGCCGGCGCCTATCGCGACGTGCCCTTGAGCCGCCTCCGCAGGCTCATCGCCGACGGCATGTTCCGCTCCCTCCGCGAATCGGCACAGCTCACCCACCATACCAGCGCCGACGCCCGTAAGATGCTGGCCCTGCGTAAACGTGTCAAACCCTTGGCCAAAGCCGGAAAGATGCCCGACATCACCCTCAACGACATGGTCAGCTATGCCGTGATACGGGCCCTGGTGAAACACCCCGAGATCAACGGCCACTTCCTGGGTGACAAGGTGCGACTGTTCAACCAGGTGCACCTGGGCTTTGCCGTCGATACGGAAAGAGGCCTCCTCGTTCCCGTAGTGCGCGATGCCAGCCTGCTCACCCTCGAAGGACTCAGCATCCGCATGAAAGAACTTGCCGCCGCCTGCCAGAGCGGAAGCATCAATCCCGACCTGCTTGCGGCCGAAAACGCTTCGTTCACGGTCTCCAACCTCGGCGCCTTCGGTATCGAATATTTCACACCCGTCCTCAACATCCCGCAGATCGGGATCCTGGGCGTCAACACCATCACCCTGCGTCCCTGGCAGAACGACGACGGCACCGTCGCCTTCATCCCGCGCATCGGCCTCTCACTCACCTATGACCACCGCGCCATCGACGGCGCCCCCGCCTCGCGCTTCCTGCAGACCCTCTGCCGCGAGATCGAAAACCTTGACCCGCAACTAGAAGGACTGAACGAATAAGTCAAAAAACATAAATCCATACGACCATGCCGAAACAACTGTTCATCGACCCCAACGAAGTCAGAAAACCCGGGAAGATCACCTTCGGGGAGATCCCCGTCAACCAGTACCAGAAAACCCTCGCCGAAGAGAAAAAGAACTATTCCCGCGACGACCTCCTGGAGATCTATCGCGATATGGTGATCATCCGGGAGTTTGAGACAATGCTCAACAAGATCAAAACGACCAACGAGTATCATGGCATCCAGTACAACCATCCCGGCCCCGCCCACCTCTCCATCGGTCAGGAAGCGGCAGCCGTGGGGATGGCCTATCTGCTCGACCCACACGATTACATCTTCGGCTCCCACCGTTCGCACGGAGAGATCCTGGCGAAAGGGATGTCGGCCATACGCAAGCTCAAAGAAGGGGAACTGCTGGACATCATGAAAAACTATATGGAGGGGAACACCCTCCGCGTGGTGGAACGGGATGACCATAAAGATACCTCCGACCTGGCCCTTGACTTCCTGCTTTATGGGACCCTGGCGGAGATCTTTGCCAAAAAGACCGGTTTCAACAAAGGACTCGGCGGGTCGATGCACGCTTTTTTCCCGCCTTTCGGGATCTATCCCAACAACGCGATCGTGGGCGGCTCCGGCGATATCGGGGTAGGCGCAGCCCTCTATAAAAAGGTCAACCGCAAACCCGGAATCGTGGTGGTGAACATCGGCGATGCCTCCATGGGCTGCGGTCCCGTGTGGGAGGGCATCACCTTCGCCACCATGGACCAGTTCAAAACCCTATGGGATGAACCTTACCGCGGTGGCCTGCCCGTCATCTTCAACTTCATGAACAACCAGTACGGCATGGGCGGACAGACTTCCGGAGAGACCATGGGTTACGGCATCCTGGCACGCGTGGGCGCCGGCGTCAACCCCGAGATGATGCACGCAGAAAGGATCGACGGCTATAACCCCCTGGCCGTCATCGACGCCTTCCGGCGCAAGAAAAAGATCCTTGAAGAGAAAAAAGGCCCCGTGCTACTGGATACCCTGACCTACCGCTACAGCGGCCATTCGCCTTCCGACGCTTCGACTTACCGTACCAAGGAGGAACTGGAGGCATGGATGCAGCACGACTCCCTCCGGGCTTTCGAACGCGACCTGGTGGCCAACGGCATCACCACCCAGGATGAGATCGATGCCCTCCAGGAAGAGATCGTCGAGCGGCTGGTCAAGATCCTCCGCTGGGCCGTCGACGATGAGATCTCCCCCCGCATGGACCTTGTCGCCAACCCTGACGAGATCGCCGACCTCATGTTCTCCAACGGATCGGTCGACAAAATGGAAGACCGCGAACCCGAAGTGCTCATGCCGCTCGAGGAGAACCCCCGCGTGCAGCAGATCAAACGGAAAGAGCGCTTCGGCCTCGACAAGAACGGCAAACCCTTCTCCAAGGTGAAGACCTTCCAACTGCGCGATGCCATCTTCGAAGCGATCATCGACCGTTTCTACAAAGATCCCACCCTCGTTGCCTATGGTGAGGAGAACCGCGACTGGGGCGGCGCCTTTGCCGTGTACCGCGGCCTGACCGAGTCGCTGCCCTATCACCGTCTTTTCAACACCTCCATCTCGGAAGGCGCCATCGTCGGCACCGCAATAGGGTACGCCATGTGCGGCGGACGGGTGATCCCCGAGATCATGTATTGCGATTTCCTCGGCCGCGCCGGCGATGAGGTGTTCAACCAGATGCCCAAATGGCAGGCCATGAGCGGTCAGATTCTCAAGATGCCGGTGGTGCTGCGCGTATCCGTCGGCTCGAAGTACGGCGCCCAGCACTCCCAGGACTGGACCTCGCTGGTGGCCCATATCCCCGGCCTCAAGGTGGTCTTCCCCGCCACTCCCTACGACGCCAAAGGCCTCATGAACGCCGCCCTGCAAGGGACCGACCCCGTGGTCTTCTTCGAAAGCCAGCGCATCTACGACATCGGCGAATATTTCCATGAAGGCGGCGTACCCGAAGGATACTATGAGGTGCCCATCGGTCAGCCCGACATCAAACGCAAAGGTAAAGACATCACCATCCTCACCGTCGGGGCTACACTCTACCGGGCCCTGGAGGCTGCCGATATCCTCGAAGAGAAATACGGCATGAGCGCCGAAGTGATCGACGCCCGCAGCCTCGTGCCGTTCGACTATGCGCTGGTGCTCGAGTCGGTCCACAAGACCAGCCGCTTTCTCGTCACCGGCGACGCCACCGAACGCGGATCCTTCCTCAAGGAAATGGCACAGACCGTCGCCGACCTGGCCTTCGACGACCTCGACGCCCCCCCCGTGGTGGTGGGATCCCGCAACTGGATCACCCCAGCCCACGAGCTCGAACACTTCTTCTTCCCACAACCGCATTGGATCCTCGATGCCATCCACGAACGCATCGTCCCCCTGCCCGGACACAAGGTGCAGAACGACTTCACCAACGACAAGATGCTCGAACAAAAAAGAAAAGGGGTCTGAAAAGACGGCCTTTCCCGCATCGCGCGGAATTGTTAACTTAGCCGGAAAAAATCATGGACCTCGAACAGATCAAAGAACGTATCCGGAGCAAGAAAGGCTTCATCTCCGACATGGACGGGGTGATCTACCACGGCGACCGTCTCCTGCCGGGGGTGAAGGAGTTCGTCCGCTGGCTTAAGAAGGAGAAAAAGCATTTTCTCTTCCTTACCAACTCCAGTGAACGTACCCCCCGTGAGCTTCAGGAGAAACTGCACCGTATGGGGGTTGATGTCGACCGCAATGTCTTTTACACCAGTGCGTTGGCGACCGCCCAGTTCCTCTCGTCGCAAAAACCCCACGGCACCGCCTTCATCATCGGCGAAGCGGGACTCATCAACGCCATGTACAACGTCGGCTATACGATGAACAACATCGACCCCGACTATGTGGTGGTGGGGGATACGCGCAATTACAGTTACGAAAAGCTGGAACAGGCGGTCAACCTCGTGCTGCAGGGGGCCAAGCTCATCGGCACCAACCCCGACGTCACCGGCCCCATCGAACGGGGCATTGCTCCTTCCACCAAGGCCCTCATCGCACCCATCGAACTCGCCACAGGCCGCCAGGCCTATTTTGTGGGAAAACCCAACCCCCTGATGATGCGCATCGCCCTCAAAAAACTGGGGGTGAACCCCGAAGATACCATCATCATCGGCGACCGCATGGATACCGACATCATTGCCGGCATCGAGTCGGAGATTGATACGCTCCTTGTGTTGAGCGGCATCTCTTCGGAAGAGACCATACGCGACTTCCCTTACCTCCCCAAATATGTCCTCAAAGGGGTGGGAGAGATCATTTCATGACGATCCGGTGTAGGCAATGGGGAAACTGAAAGGCATATTGTTCGACATGGACGGGGTGCTGGTGGATACCGAAGCCCTCATTGCACGTGCTTCGGTGCTGATGTTCCGGGAGAAAGGACTTGAGGTGAAAGAGGAGGATTTTCTCCCTTTCGTCGGTACCGGCGAGGTGCGTTACCTCGGCGGGGTGGCGGAGAAATATCACTTTCCCCTCGATGTCATGGAAGCCAAGAAAAGGGTCTATGAGATCTATGACGAGATCGCCCGCGACCATCTGAAACTCTTGCCGGGGGTGAGGGCGTTCATCGGCAGGGTACGGCAAAAGGGACTGAAGTTGGCGGTGGCCACCAGCGCCGACAGGGTGAAGATGCTTATCAACCTCCGGGAAGGCGGATTGCCGCAGGCATGGTTCGATGCACTCGTCACCGCCGAAGATGTCGTGCACAAAAAGCCGGCACCCGACATCTACCTGAAAGCGGCGGAAAAACTGAACCTGCCTCCCTCTTCTTGTCTGGTGGTCGAAGACGCTCCGGCGGGCATAGCCGCCGGCAAGGCCGCCGGTGCCCGTGTGCTTGCCCTCACCACCAGCTTCGACGCCGGAAAACTTGCCGGTGCCGACTGGGTCGCCCCCGACCTGGCCCATGTGCCGGAAGAAGCATTACAATGGTAAAGCATTCTTGAAATGAAATATTTCAAAGACTATCCCGGCTGGAACGTGCTGATGGAACACCGCCTCAGCGGTGTGCACGACGTCAACGCCCATATCCACACCCCCTATTCGTTCAGCGCCTTCCGCGACTTGGAAGAGCCTTTCCGTATGGCCGTGGAGGAAAAGGTCGAAGCTTTGGGAATCAACGACTTCAACACCGTCAAAGGGTACGACGGGTTTTTCCGTCAGGCAGGCCGTTACGGGGTCTTCCCGCTTTTCAACATTGAGTTCATCGGCCTTTTGGAGGAAGAGCAAAAGGCAGGCATCCGGGTGAACGACCCCAACAACCCGGGTCGCACCTATTTCAGTGGCAAAGGACTGCGATATCCATGGGTGCCGCCGGCAGGGGAGGAACACCTCCTCGACGAGTTGGTCGCCAAAGGCAACGAGCAGGTGCGACAGATGGTCGAAAAGGTCAACGCCTGGTTCGCGGAAAAGGCGCCGGAGATCCGGCTCTCTTTCGAGCGAATCCAAAAGGAACTGACCGCCGGCCTGGTGCGGGAGCGGCATGTGGCCAAGGCCATCCGCCTCGAGGTGGAAAAAGCAGGAGGTGAGAGCAAGCAAAAAGAGCTCTATACCCGCATCTTCGGCGGCGCACCCCCGGCAGCTGATCTCGCCGATGCCGGTGCCCTCGAGAACGAGATACGGGCACGCCTCCTCAAGAAAGGCGGTCCCGCCTTCATCCCCGAAGACCCTTCAGCCTTCCTGCCGGTGCCCCGCATCATCCGCTTCATCCTCGCCGCAGGAGGCATACCCTGCTATCCCCTCCTGCTCGACGATGCCCGCGGCAACATCACCGCCTTTGAGGCTGACAAGATGAAGCTGGCCAAAACACTCGAAAGCATGAACGTCTTCGCCGTGGAGTTCATCCCCGGCAGGAACGACCTGCACATCCTCGAAGAATATGCAGAATACTTTTACCGCCGGGGTTTTCTGGTGCTTTTCGGCACGGAACACAACACCCCCGTGATGCAACCCCTCAAGGTCACCTGCCGCGGCGGTGTGCCTCTTACCGGCACCCTTCGCGAGATCGCCTGGGAGTCGGCCAGCGTGGTGGCAGCCCACCAGTACCAGATTGCGCAGGGCAAGACCGGATTTGTCGATCCCGACGGGTTCGCCAACAGCGAACAACGCGGTATCCTCGCCAGCCTCGGAGAAGCGGTCATAGGTTATTTCAAGCATAATGCCGGATGATCATGGAACAGAAAGAAAAAGAAAGACTCTATTATGACCTGCTGCCTGCCGTGCATGTGCGGACAGGCCTCTTCCTTCGTCTGGACACTGCCGAAGAGTTTCTCCATGCGGCAGCCAGCCATGATGCCTTTGAACAATGGCGCCGCCACAGGAAAGGTATGCCCGTGACATTCCTCGATTGGCAGGGGAGCGACGACGACAGTATTCTGGCAGCTCTCCTTTCGGCGGTGGAAAAAGAGAAGGGACTGGTCATGCTCGCCGGCGCCGGCCTCCTCGCCTGGGGTGAGAGCATCCCACGCGTCACGGCAGCCCTACGGGGTGAAACATTGCCGGAAACATCTCCCGCCGCTGGACGCCTGCACGGAAAGATTGTCCTCATCACCGGCGCGGCTCAGGGCTTCGGAAAAGGCCTCGCCGCATCCCTCGCCCGCGACGGCGCCGCCGTGATGATTGCCGACATCAACGAACAAAAAGGTGTTGCCACCGTCGAAGAACTGATCCGGCAAACCGACAACGCCGCCATCGCCTTCGTCAAAAGTGATGTGGCAAACGCCGCCTCGGTCAACGAGATGGTCATGCAGACGGTCGCCCGCTTCGGTGGCCTTGACATCTTCGTCAGCAACGCCGGCGTCCTGAAAGCCGGAGGACTGGATGTGCTGGAAGAAAAGGATTTCGACTTCGTCACCAACGTCAACTATAAAGGCTTTTACCTGGGCACCAAGTATGCCTCGCGGGTGATGAAGACCCAGCACCGCCATGACCCGCGGCGCTTCATGGACATCATCCAGATCAACTCCAAGTCGGGCCTCCAGGGCTCCAACCGCAACTTTGCCTATGCGGGCAGCAAGTTCGGCAGCATCGGACTGGTGCAGTCGTTCGCCCTCGAACTGGTGAAGGAGAACATCAAGGTCAATGCCATCTGTCCGGGTAACTATTTCGACGGCCCCCTCTGGTCGGATCCCGAGAACGGCCTCTTTGTCCAGTACCTGCGGGCCGGCAAGGTGGCGGGCGCCAAAAGCATCGAAGACGTCCGGCGTCACTACGAAAGCCTCGTCCCCATGGGACGAGGAACCACCGTCGCCGACGTCTATCGCGCCCTCGTCTACCTCGTCGAACAAGAATACGAGACCGGACAGGCCCTGCCCGTCACCGGCGGACAGGTGATGCTGAAATAAATGTAACTCCCAACCCGACACTCCAAACTCTATACTCGATACCCCAAACTCAATACTCGATACTCAATACTCAATACTCGGTACTCGATACTCCAAACTCAATACTCAATACTCCGAACTCAAAACATCAAACATTACGCATGAAAACAAAAGCGGTAAGGATATATGGTAAAGAAGACCTCCGGCTTGAGGAGTTTGAACTGCCGGAGATGAAAGAGGATGAGATCCTCGCCAAAGTGGTTTCCGACAGCATTTGCATGTCGACCTACAAGGCGGCCAAGCAGGGGGCAGCACACAAACGCATTCCCGACAATGTGCACGAGAACCCCACGATCATCGGTCATGAGTTCAGCGGAGTTATCCTGGAAGTGGGGGAGAAGTGGAAGCACCGTTACCATCCCGGCCAGAAGTTCTCCATCCAGCCGGCGCTCAACTACAAGGGTAGTTTGGATGCTCCCGGTTATTCTTATCCCTATATCGGCGGTGACGCCACCTATGTTCTCATTCCCAATGAGGTGATGGAGATGGACTGTCTGCTGCCGTATGAAGGGGAAGGGTTTTATCCGGCTTCCCTGGCCGAGCCGATGTCTTGTGTCATCGGTGCTTTCCATGCCAGCTATCACACGCGTCCCGGCAGCTATGAACACCTCATGGGCATCAAGGAAGGGGGGCGCTTAGCCATCCTTGCCGGTGCCGGCCCCATGGGACTGGCAGCCATCTCCTATGCCGTGTTTACCGAACGCCGCCCCGCCGTGCTCGTCGTGACCGATATCGACGACGAACGCCTGGCACGGGCCGAAAGACTGATCCCCCCCGGAAAGATCAAAAAAGAAAAAGGCGTCGACCTCCATTTCGTCAACACTGCCAAGGTGGACGATCCGGTGAAGCATCTGAAAGAGCTGGCCGGCGGCGATTATGATGATGTCTTCGTCTTTGCCCCGGTGGCGGCGGTGGTCGAACAGGGCGACCGTCTCCTCGGCCGCGACGGCTGCCTCAACTTCTTCGCCGGCCCGACCGACCCCAACTTCTCGGCCCGCCTCAACTTTTACAATGTCCATTATGCCTCCACCCATATCACCGGCACCAGCGGCGGCAACAACCAGGACATGATCGAAGCGCTCGACCTCTTCTCCAAAGGCCTCGACCCCTCCGGCCTCGTGACCCATATCGGAGGCCTCGACGCCGTTATCGAC
>JAMOUS010000158.1 GCA_027067975.1 Bacteroidales bacterium
AACCATTTTGTTCCTTCTATCACGACCCGTCCCGGGGCACTTTGGTTGCACCGAGGGAACGGCCCGTTATTGTACATTCCAATTTTAGAAAAATAGATCGAAACATTTACTGATTTTAACTATTTTTAACAGATTTGTGTCAGTAAACTTTTCAACGATCTGTATGGACCGGAAGGAAATGTGCGGATTGAAGCTGTGGGGTACGGTTCTCCTCCTTCTTTCCTTCGTGTCACTGCCGGCAGCCCGGGGACAGTTCTACAACGGCCGTCAGATGACCTTTGGGAAGAACAGGGTACAATACAACCAGTTCTTCTGGTCCTATTACCGTTTCGAGCAGTTTGACGTCTATTTCAACGAATACGGCCGGCCCTTGGCCGAGTATACCTCAAAGGTAGCCAGCAAAAAGCTTTACGAGATCGAAGACTATTTTGACTACAGCCTCAACAAACGTCTCATCTTCCTGGTATACAACAAACTCACCGACTTCCGGCAAAGCAATATCGGCCTGATCGACGGGGAAGAAGAAAGTAATGTGGGAGGGATCCGCTATGTGATCGATAACAAAGTGTTCCTTTTTTTTCCGGGGGATCATGTCGCATACGACCGCGAGATCGGCGCAGCCATCGCCCAGGTACTCATCAACGAGATGCTCAACCGTGGCGACATGAAAGAAAAAGTCTCGGCAAACAACCGCCTCGACCTGCCCGACTGGTTCGTCAAGGGGCTCATCTCCTATGTGGCCGATCCCCTTGACCCGGAGGTCCGCAACAAAGCCCGTGACGGCTTTCTCTCCGGTCGTTTTCGCCGCCTCAACCAGCTCGAAAAAGAAGATGCTGTGGTGGCTGGCCATACCTTCTGGCAATATATCGGCGATGAATATGGCGAGGCTGTGATCCCCAATATCCTCTTCATGACCCGCATGGAGAAGAACCTGGAGAAAGGGTTTCTCAATGTAATCGGCATCAGCATCAAGGACCTCTCCAAAGACTGGGTTGCACATTACAAGAAGATCTTTTCTCCGGAAGTGGAAGGGAGAGAAGCCCCGACAGGAATCCCGTTGCGAAAACGCACCCGGCAGGGACGGGTGTATGAAAAGATCCGTATCAGCCCCGACGGAACCAAGATCGCCTACGTCACAAATGAAATGGGAAGGTACAAGGTTTGGATCCATGACCTGCAAACCGGAAAAAGAAAGAAAGTCTACGCCCATGAACCGAAGGTGGAACAGATCATCGATCACACCTATCCCGTGCTCGACTGGTATCCCAACGGCGAGATGCTGGTCTTCGTCGCGGAACAGGACGGAGGGTTGAAGATGTTCTTTTACCGCCTGTCTTCCCGGAAGCTGGAGGTGGTCAATCTGTTGTATTTTGAGAAGATCCTCGACATGGACTTCTCCGACGACGGCACACACCTGGTCTTTTCAGCCGTACGGAACGGTCAGACCGATCTTTATGTTTACGATCTTGCCTCCGGCACCAACGAACAACTGACCCATGACCTGGAGGATGACCTGCATCCGCGCTTCATCATCCATTCCCGCCAGATCCTTTTCAGCTCCAACCGCCGCTCCGACACCCTCACCCAGGGAAACCCGCCGGGGTACAAGACCTTGCCTTACCACGATCTTTTCATCTACGATTACCAGAAAAGGAGCAAAGCCCTGATGCGTCTGGCCGAAGGAAAGTATGTCGACAAAGACTACGCCATGCCAGCCGGCGAACAGGAGTTCCTATACCTTTCCAATGCGAACGGCATTGTCAACCGTTACGTTGCCCGTTTTGACAGTGGCATCGCCTATATCGACACCGCCATCCATTACCGGTATTTCACCACTTCCACGCCGTTGACCAATTCCGACCGGGATATTCTCGAACAGGATTACGAACAGGAGCCGGAAACAGCGGGCGACGTCATCTTCCGGGACGGACGGTACAAGCCGGAATACGAACGCCCCGAACTGAAAGGTCGCCCGTATGGAGATCATCTCGAACCCACAGCCTATCGCCTTCGTCTGGACAGCATCTACGCTGCGGCCGATTCGCTCGAACAACTGCGCCAGTGGCTCATCGAACAGGACAAAAAACGCCGGGACACCCTTACCAAACCCCTTTACAGCTACTTCCACGACAAAAACCTGATCGACATCAATTACTACATCTTTGAACAGGAGAAACAGAACTATTACAACTCCTTCTTCCTGGGGAAATATGCCAACGTCGACCTTGACACCGCCCGCCTCCATTTCCCTGCCATCCGTATCTATGAAACAGCCTTCTATAAAGACTACACTGCCAACCAACTCGATTTCGGTTTTCTCAATAAAGGCTACCAGTATTTCAACGGCAGCGGGATGTATTACAATCCGGGTCTGAACGGTATGTTCAAGATCGGCATCAAGGATCTTTTCGAGGATTACCGTATTACGGGCGGTTTCCGCTTCTCTGCCGATTTTACCAGCAACGAGTATCTGCTGAGCTTTGAGAACCTGAAGAAACGGATCGACAAGCAAGTGATCTATCATCGCCAATCGTACAAGGCGATCAATGGCAATACCGAATCTTATGAGAAAGTAACCTCTCAGCAGCTTTTTTATTCCTGGAAATATCCTTTCAACCAGGTGCTGGCATTACGGGCAACGGCCAGTTTCCGGCTGGACAGGATGGCTCCTATGGCCACCGACCGGGATAACCTTGAACGCCGTATCACCTATCTCCCCTGGGCCAGTGCCAAGCTGGAATATATTTTCGACAACACCCGTTTTCGCACCACCAACATCATGTTCGGCACCCGTTTCAAGATATTTGCCGAAACTTACTACCAGCTCAACCAGAAACGATCGGATGTGATCATTTTCGGCGCCGATTTCCGCCATTATCAACGTCTTCATCGCGATCTTATCCTGGCCACCCGTCTTGCCGGCAGCGGGTCGGTGGGCCATTACAAGTTGCTTTATTACCTGGGTGGGGTGGACAACTCCCTGATGTACATGTTCAATCCCAACAAGAACTTCAACCGTGCCATTCCCATCGATTATACCCAGAACTACATCTTCCAGACGGTCGCTACCGACATGCGGGGATTCCGCCAAAACATCCGCAATGGCAGCAATTTCATCCTTTTCAATGCCGAGTTGCGATGGCCGGTCTTCCGGTATCTGGCCAACCACCCTTTGGGGTCCCGTTTTCTGAACAGCTTCCAGATCGTAGCTTTTGGGGATGTAGGGACCGCCTGGTCGGGCATCAACCCTTATGCCGGCCAGAACGCCTATGACAAGAAAGTGGTACGGAACGGTCCTCTCACGGTGATCCTCGAGACCAACCGCGAGCCTTTCGTGGAAGGTTTCGGTGTGGGGGCACGGGCTTTGGTGTTCGGCTACTTCCTCAATGTGAACCTTGCCTGGGGGGTGGAGAACTACCATCTCCTGCCCCATATTTTCCATGTCTCATTCAGTACAGATTTTTAGGTCATGACAGTCACACAGTTCATCATCCTGTTGCTTACCGGTCTGCTGGCCGGCTTTGCCAGCGGCGCCATGGGTGTCGGCGGAGGGATCATCATCGTGCCCTCGCTGGTGTTCCTGCTGGGACTCTCCCAGCACGAGGCGCAAGGCACCAGCCTCGGCGTGCTGGTCCTGCCGGTGGTGGCACTGGGCGCCTGGAACTATTACCGCAACGGATATCTCAATGTACGCTTCGCCCTGGTGCTTGTAATTGCCTTCTTCATTGGAAGCCTCATTGGATCAGAGGTCGCCATCCACATCCCCGACCGCATCTTACGAAAAATATTCGGGGGAGTGGTTCTCGTCCTGGCACTGAAAATGATCTTTGGAAAATGAATCTGACCGCCACCATACGTGAGCGTGCCGGGGCACTCACTCCGCTCCTGCTGAAGATCCGCCATCATCTGCACCGCCATCCTGAGCTTTCTTTTCAGGAAAGGAAGACCCAGGGCTATCTCCGGGATCTATTGGAAAAAGAGGGGGTCCGCATTGCTGCCACTCCTGCCGGCACGGGCCTGCTGGCTGAATTGGGTCATGACGAGGGGCCTGTCATCGTCTTGCGGGCCGACATGGATGCCTTACCGGTACAAGAGGAAACCGGTCTGCCCTTTGCTTCCCAGCAGGAGGGAGTCATGCATGCCTGCGGGCATGATGTCCACATGACCTGTGTGGTGGGTGCCGCCCTTTTGCTCAAGGAACTCTCCTCCCTGTGGCAGGGCAAGGTGCTTTTTCTTTTCCAACCGGCTGAAGAGAAACTACCCGGCGGGGCCCGGCAGATCATCGAGGAGAAAGTGCTCGATCCTTACCGGCCGGCTCTGATCATCGGCCAGCATGTCGACCCTCTGCTGGTGGCCGGCACGGTAGGGTACCGTCCGGGAGCCTATATGGCCTCCAGCGACGAGCTCTATCTCACTCTCTCCGGCCGGGGAGGCCATGCCGCCCTCCCCACTGCCGTCACCAACACCCCCCTGGCTGCCGCCCGCACCCTCATCGCCCTCGAAGAGTTCGTCGAAAAAGCACACCCCCGGGACCTCCCCTCCCTCTTGCGTTTCGGAAAGGTCCTCGCCCCCGGCGCCACCAACGTCATCCCTCCCAAAGTATTCCTCGAAGGCACCTTCCGCGCTTTCGACGAAGAATGGCGCAGCCGCATACACCGGGAACTCCCCCGGCTGGCCACACAAACCGCCGCCACAGAAGGCGCCCAGGCACAACTCGAGGTAAAAAAAGGTTATCCGGTACTCATCAATGACGTAGAAGCCATCCGCCAGGCCATCCGTTTCTCGGAAGAATATTTCGGCAAAAAAAATGTGCTTCCTCTTGACCTCCGGATGACCTCCGAAGATTTCGCCTATTATTCCCACCATTTCCCCGCTCTTTTCTTCCGGCTGGGAATTCGCCCTCCCGACCGGGAAGAATCTCCCCCTCTTCACTCCCCCCACTTCATCGTTCACGAACCGGCCATCACCACCGGCACGGGACACCTTGTCTGGCTGACACTCTCTTTTCTCAAAGTTTACGGGAAATAAAAGAACGCCATTGCAGTAACATACTATCGATTTCTTTATTATTTTTGCAGCCAACGTTAACGTTCAATACATAACCTTAAACTGTAGAACTATGGCTTACGTGATCACTGAAGACTGCACCGCTTGCGGCGCCTGCATCGACGAGTGTCCGGTAGAGGCTATCTCGGAGGGTGACATCTACAAGATCGACCCTGAACTGTGCACCGACTGCGGTGCATGCGCAGAGGTGTGTCCTGTGGATGCGATCCACCCGGAATAATAATTTCAGGTGGGCAGTATAAAAAAATCCCGGCCGGGCCGGGATTTTTTTTCCTTCACCAGGGAAAGATCAATGCGGGTCGTAACCCGATCCGTCGAGGATTTTCTGGTAATTGGTTTCAACCATCAGCTCGGGCAGGATAACCTCCCGGTGTCGCTGCATGTATTGTCTGACGATCTGCCAGCCGATCCAGTTGGCAGCACGGCCGGGCGACTCGCGCGGGAAATAGCTCGTAAAAGGAGCATCCCGCGTCAGCTTGTTCACCGTCATGTAATCGGTCTTGAACAACAGCTTCTGCTCGATCAGGTAAGCCCACATAGCAGCCTCGTTCTCCCGGCACCATTTCATCTGTTCGGGCGTAAAACCTATGATCACCTCATCCTTCTCCTCCGGCATCATCGCCTTGACAAAATAGAGCAACTTACCTTCGTAGATCATCTTGTTGATCACATTCTCCGTGACGGATGTATCTTTGTCTGGCGGGGAAAAAGGAAATTCCGTACTGGCCAATGCGTACATACAGTCTGAAGGGATCTTCTCCGGCACCATCTTGCGTTGCATGTATTTCGGGATCCCCAAACGGTCATACCACAAAATGTCTTTTCCCAAATACCGGTCAAGACCGATCCCCAGAATGCCCTCATCGATCATGAGCGAAGCATTGAAGCCGGAGATATAGCTGTAAACTTTCGGTACCTGCTTGTCAGGGAAATAGTACTTGTAATGCCTGAAAGCCCCCGCGAGTTTTTTATCCAGTGTTTTCATGTCGGGGAACACTTCCATCACCTTGCGATACACTTCCCGGTTGAGGTCGTCGGTAATAAAAAGGCGGAAGTACTGGTCGAAAACCTGGGATCCCGGCTGTCCCACATTGATCAGCTGCAGAAAGCGACGGAAAAAAAGTCCGTATTCCTGTTGCAGCAGTGGCACAGAGGCGATCACGCTGTCCGGCGGGGGGCCAAAGATACGCTGCTCAAACCGGTCGACATGGACGGTAACATCCACGTTCGACACATCCACTTTCAGCGGATCCCGCTTACACGACAGGAAAGTCACCGGAAGAAGAAGAAAAAGCATCCACTTTTTCATGGTAGGGTGTCTTTTAGGTTGAGTTGACCGGAATGCAGGCATGGAAAACAAAAATAGTGCAGTCTTGCCAAACGGGCAAAAAAAGAAGGGCCACTGGAGGACCCTTCTTCCGGTCGGGGTGGGGAGATTCGAACTCCCGACCTCGTCGTCCCGAACGACGCGCGCTAACCGGGCTGCGCTACACCCCGAGATTTTTCACTTCTATTTTTTTCTCTCTCTTCGCGGGACGCGCGCTAATCCCGAAAAATCCCAAGCCTCCGGCTTGTCTGATTTTTCGTGGATCCTCGTTTTTGTTTCCGGATCAAAGATCCGGTCAAAAACGGGACCGGGCTGCGCTACACCCCGAGATTTTTCGCACTTATCACAGAACCTTCCCTTCTTCTCCGAAAGCCTCGCAACTTTCGCTAAAAAAACCTCCACACACCCAGCTTTCTTCAAAAGCGCCACAAAAATACAAAAAATCCCGAACCTCCTTTCAACTCTCTTTATTTTTGAGAAACTCTTTCAGATCTCCTTCGACAAAACGGTAGGGAGCGCCGAAGGGAGAGATCTGGTCGCTGTCCTCCCACACCACCTGAAGCCCCGTGACCGCATGGAGATAATAGGTATCATAGCGGTCGGTCAAGGCACACCAGATATATTCCCTCTCATTCCACTCTTGCAGAAAACACAGTACTGCCCCCAAAAGCAAATAGACATTATCATTGTTGTCGGCAGCCATGTTATAGGAGAAGAACACGGGCCTTTCCGCCAAACGGTGATCGGTCAGGTCTTCGGGCATGAGTTGTTCGGCGCTCCTGCGGCGCTCCCGTAGGTCGTAATAACTCTCTTCCCGCAGAGGCAGCACCAGGGAATGCCCCGAATAAAAACCCGCCTCATCCGTAACAGAGAGGTTCAAGGCCGGTAGGATCCGCAATGCTTCCTGGATCACATGCACAGAAAGGATCTTTTTCCCCCGGGAACGGTAGGAAAGATACCGCATGACATTCTCCAGATCATTGCCGGTACGTAACATCCGGACCCGGTCGCTCGCGTAGAAGATCCGCTCTTTGATCCACTGGGCGGAAGGTAGTTCTTTGTCCATTTCCGACAAGGAATACTTCCTGAGCGAGAAGTCATAATAGGTAGGGATCGGATTGGTCGAGTTCAGGTTCCGTATCAACTGATGAGGAAGGAAGGTAGCCTTTACAAGCAGATCTCCTTGTCGGGTCTAAGGAGGGTTTCCAACCGCGCCGCCAGGTCCGCCCGGGATAACCCGAACACTTCGCGGTAATCGACCAGTAACTCTCCCAATGAAAAATATTTCTTCATAACTCCTTCTTTCAAAAATAAGAAAATCCCCTTCTCTTCCCAACCCGACATCCTGTGTCGTAAAAGCTTCCTTTCCCCGCCTCTACCTTTGCTTCCAACCAAATCGAAAAAATGAGAAAAATGAAACATCGCTTTAAACAGATATACAAAAGGCGTTGGGGCATCTGCATCGTCGTACGGCCAGCAGAAAACCTTGTAGTCTTCTCGGGGGGGACAGTGGAAACATGCACGTTCATCCACAAGCCCTCCGATATCTCTATCCGCATGCGCACCGAGGTTCTCGAAGGCGGACGCACCGTTTTCCGCAATGAAAGCCTCGCCTGTGATCTCGACTCCCTGGCCGAAGAAGAGCAATATTTTTATTACAGTTCGGCCAACTATATCCTCTGGACCATTGAAGAAGAGATCGAGAACGACATGCTAAAACGGCTAAAAGGGGAACCCGACCTTTCCGATTGTTCCGCATGTTACCTCGACTACAAGGATATCAATACGATCATCAACACCATGCAAAAACACATCTCCCAAAAGGTGCTGAAACGTTATCTTTATGATATCGGCATGCCCCTTCCCCTCGATCATAACATATCCAAAAACTGAAAGACCCTCCTCCAATACCTGGATATTGGTGGTTTTTGTTTACCTTCGCCGATATTTTACTCGGATGTTACGGATCATTTTTTTCTCCCTCTGGGTTCTGGCCGGCTCAATGCTTCAGGCTCAACCTCCCGAAGATTATTATGATGCGGCCGAAGGGCTTGACGGTGAAGCGCTCAAAGCGGCCCTTCACAATATCATCAAAGGTCATACGGAATATCCTTACACGTCCAGTTCTACGGATGTATGGGACATTCTCAAAGAGACCGACCGTGACACAGCCAACAGTGCGAACGTGATCCTCTTTTACACCGGCTGGTCGGTGAATGCCGCACAGGAATACAACGGGGGCAGTGGCTGGAACCGCGAGCACGTGTGGGCCAAGTCGCGCGGCGATTTCGGCACCTCGCCGGGTCCCGGCACCGATGTGCATCATTTGCGGCCTGCCGACATTTCGGTGAACAGCGCACGCAGCAACCGCTGGTTCGACAAGGCCGACGAACCCTATTACGACGACGGCCAACCCACCGGCTGTTTTACCAGCAGCACCACCTGGGTGTGGGAACCACGCAATGCCGTCAAAGGCGACGTCGCCCGCATGATCTTCTACATGGCCACACGCTACGAAGGCGACAACGGAGAACCCGATCTTGAGATGATCGACTATTTCCCCGACGACATTTACACCAAGGCGCCGGTCCATGCCCTCAAAAGCACCCTGCTGAAATGGCATCAGGAAGATCCGGTCGATGACTTTGAACGCCACCGCAACGAGGTGGTCTATCAATACCAACACAACCGCAACCCTTTCATCGATCACCCCGAATATGCCGAACGTATCTGGGAAAGTCCGCAAGGAGCCTCTCTCCCCGCACAAAGGGTCGAGATCGCCGTCTACCCCAAC
>JAMOUS010000159.1 GCA_027067975.1 Bacteroidales bacterium
CAGGCTTCGGGCGACCTGTTGCAGGCCCGTCTGCTGAGCGCTGCCGAGGTGCACTTCATCATCGCCGAAGCCGCCTTGAAAGGCTGGACAGGCGAAGATGCCCAGACCCATTACGAGGAGGGGATACGTCAGTCGTTCACGGCCTGGCGGGTGACCGACGACTTCAGCACCTACATCACCCGTCCGGGTGTGGTCTTCGACGGCACCCTCGGTCAGATCATGGAACAGAAATGGATCGCCAGTTGGACTGCCGCGGCGGAGGCATGGTTCGACTGGCGCCGTACGGGATACCCGCAGCTGAAACCCGGCAAAGAGGTCAAACGGCGTGCCCTGCCGTTGCGATTTTATTATTCGGTGAAAGAGCTCGACCTCAACCGCGACAACTGTGATGCGGCCATCGAGAAGTTGGAAGAGACCACCTTCTCCGAAGGCGACGGCAAGAACAGTGCGTGGTCGAAGTTCTGGCTGTTACAAGGTACCGGCCAGCCCTATTGAGCGCTTTCCGCAGAAAAAAAAGAGGGCCGGCATGCCGGCCCTCTTCGCTTTTACGGAAGGGGATCACGGTTTTGTATATTCGTGATATACCGCTTCAAGTTCTTCTTTTGTAACCTTTCCGCTCGAAAGGAGGATGCGGTAACGGAAGGTTGCACTTTGTCCGGGAAGAAGCGTGAGGTTGAGTTCCTCTTTTCCTTTCGAGAAGATCTTCTGTCCCAGGGGGTTGACGGCGAAGAGTCCGTATCCGCGGGCATGCCAGTAGGCGGGGAATCCGGGGTTGCCGGGATGGTCGAAGAGGGTGATTCCCTCTTCTTTGCCGTGGACCTTTCCGTGGAGGCATACCCAACGGGCCCGTTTCCCCCATGCTTCTTTGCCGGTAATGCCTTCGCTGGTAAGGTAGTCGCCGTTGGCGATGGTATCGTTCGAGCCTCCTACCACCGTGACGTTGCCATGTTCGTCGGTGAAGGTGGAGGGTTTGTCGGAGGGCAGCTCAAGGGCATGGGTCACGCGGATGCCCATCATCCCCTCTTTGGTGTCGTAGAAGACGATGGTATCCTCTCCGGCGGTGAGGGTGGTCACCCGGTCGATGGTGCGCGAGTGGTCGTCGCCGCTGAAGGCAAAGGTGGTATGTTCGGTGAGCATCACCTTGCCCCGGGCGTCGAGCCAGTCGGCAGTGTATTCGAGGGTTCCCGTGTCTCCGCTCTCGGCACGCAGGATCTTCACATTGCGGATCCATCCCAGCCGGTCGTGCATCTCGGGCGGCATGGCGGACGAGTTGCCCCAAAAGTCGATGTGGTTGACGTCGCCATAGGTGAACCACAGGCCGATGTGATGGGGGTGGTCGGTGCGTTCCCCCGCCACGGGGTGCAGGGGGAACCCACGGGTGAGGGTATCTCCTGCGGCGGAGATCACCGGCCACAGCACGGGCTTGGTGAGGGCTGCCAGCGTGTCGGTGTAGAGGAAGGAGGTGAAGGGCTTCCCTCCGATGAGGATGTCCACGCGACGGGCCGCCGTGTCGGGGATCACCTGCACCTTCGGTGTCTGTTGAGCGTCCTGCCCGCCGCCCCCGCAGCAGCCGGCAAGCAGGAGCGGAGACAGAAGAGCCAGAAAAAATATTCGCGTCTTCATAAGTTCTAGTTTTAAGGTTAAAGGTGAAGTTTATCCGATGTCGGGTACCTCGAAGCCTTTGCGGTATTCGCGTGTCATCATCTCCTGAGCCTCCCAGTCGTCAAGGATGGTCTCGGTGCCCGGGTCGATATGCAGCTCGCGTCCCACGCGGTAGGAGATATTTGCGAGCAGAGGCAGGCAACTCGACTTGTAGCCGGTGACGATGTCACAGGAGAGGAGGGTGCGGTCGCCGTTGCGGAGGGCGTTGATGAAGTTGCCGAAGTGTCCGCCGCCTCCGCCGCCGGTGAGGTCCATGGGATTGTAAGAGGTATCCTTTTCCCCGGAGGTGGGACCGGGTTCGTTCTTGCGGCCGAAGAAGGTCTGCCAGTTGCCGCCGGCGTCGATCTGCATCCAGCCTTCGGTGCCGAGGATGAGGGTGCCGATCTTGACGGGCACTGCCTGGGGAGGTGTGTGGGGGTCCTTGGGATCGGGCAGGAGGATCCCCTCGGGGTTGGTGTAGAGGCCTCGGGTGCCGAACTCCAGGATCTTGTTGTCGGCATATTGGAAAAGAGAGGTCTGCACGTTGGGGGTCTCTTGCATCGACGTGAACTTGTATATGCCGCCTACCGAGCTCACCTGCACGGGCATCTCTTCCTCGCCGAGGGCCCACCGGGCCACGTCGAACTGGTGGGGTCCCTGGTTGCCGGTGTCGCCGTTGCCGTAGTCCCAGAACCAGTGCCAGTTATAGTGGAAGCGGTTGCGGTTGAAGGGGCGTTTGGGGGCGGGGCCCAGCCACATGTCGTAATGTACCTTGCGCAGGTACTCTTCCGTGTAGGGCGGTTCATAGCGCGAGCTCTCGGCGTTGAGGCGGAACTTCTCGCCCGGCTTCATGGGGCCGTCGGGATAGACGCCGATGTCGCCGCGGGGCTTGAAGCAGAGGCCGCGGGCCATATACACCTCGCCCAGCTTGCCCTCGCGGATGAAACGGATGGCACTGTTGGTGGTCTCGAACGAACGGTTCTGGAAGCCCACCTGGATGAGGACGTTGTAGCGCTTGGCGGCGTTCACCATCTGACGTCCTTCCCAGATGTTGTGCATGGCCGGCTTTTCCACGTATACATGCTTGCCGGCCATGGCAGCCCAGACGGTGGCCAGGGCATGCCAGTGGTTGGGCGTGGCGATGGAGACCGCGTCGATGTCCTTGTCGTCGAAGACACGGCGCATGTCCCACTCGGTGGCGGGACGGTAGCCGACAAGCTGGTCCATCTCGTCAAGACGGCGCTTGAAAAGGTTTTCGTCGATGTCGACGAGGTATTTCACATGTACGCCTTTTATCTTGGCGAACGAGCGCATGTGACTGCCGCCCCGGCCGCGGATGCCGATCACTGCGATGTTGATACGGTCGTTGGCCCCGAGGATGCGGGCATACGAACGGGGTGAGAAGGAAAGCAGGGCCGATCCGGCCAGTGCGCCGGCAGTCCCTTTCCGGAGAAAATCTCTTCGGGTGGTCATAACATCAGGTTTTAGGGTTATAGATGATCTTGCAAACGTCGTATCTTCAGGTTGCGGAACCATACATCATCGGCATGGTCCTGCAGTACGATGTGGCCGCTGCGGTGGCGGGCAAAGCCGGGATACTTGTGGTATTTACTGACTGCCACCAGAGAATCGAAGCGGGGCGTGCCCATCTCGTATTCCAACACTTTCTTGCCGTTGAGCCAGTGCTCGCCATGGTTGCCACGGAGGAGGATGCGACCGTAGTTCCACTCGCCGGCAGGCTGAGGTTCCGCCTCCTGAGGGGGCACTAAGGCATACAAGGCAGCGGTATGCTGCAAGGGCGAGAGCGGCCCGGGATAGCCCGTGTCGTCGATGATCTGGTACTCGAACCCCAAGGCATGGGTGCCGCTGTATTGCTTGGACATCTTCTCCGAAACATTGTACTTGATACCGCTGTTGCTGCCGGGAGCGATCTTCCACTCGAATTCCAGTTCGAAATCGTAATAAGTGTCGTTGGTCATCAGGTCGCAGGTGGGGGGCAGGGAACCGCCGGGGTATGGTTGTACCTTGTTGCGGGCTACCTTGTGGATCGTACCTTCCTCCACCCGCCACCAGACGGATGGGATGCTGTCAAGTCCCAATGCCTGCCAGTGAGAGAGGTCTTTTCCGTTGAAGAGGATCTCCCATCCGCCGGAAAGTGTATCGGCCGGATGAACGGCGTGAGAGGATGTGCGGTTGCGGCAGGCCGGGACCAGCATCAGCAAAACCCAAAGAAATACTCCCGCCTTTTTCATAGTGGTCGCGGATCTTTTTCGAAAGATACTCGTTCTCTGTCTGTTGTGCAAGACAGATCTTGATGTTCCTTTCATGGATTTTCACAATTAAACATGGGTTTTCAGGGTTTTTTGAGGAAGAACAGGGAGGGGGGGATGGTTTCTTTGGGGATCCCCGGGCCTTTCCGTCCCAGGAATAGGAGGCTGCCACCATCTGCCGAGCCGTCTGGCGCTGTCCGTTGCCCATGGCCGGCGGTAGCCAGCTCGGACGCGGACGCACGATCGCGACATCCAGACCTCGCGGGTTGGCCACATATTCACACCGCAGACCGGTGACCCGCAAATGTTCGCGCCGGTGACAGGCGGACAACAACAGCAGGAACAGCGGAAAAAGGAGGAGCTTTTTCATGGCGGGAGGATTTAGCGGTTTTTCTGCGACGAGGGGGGATCTCCGAAGTGAAAGTAAAGTGTGCCGCGGTACATGCCGTGAGCGCGGAACTTCTGCCCTTGCGGGCCCATCTCGGCAGCGTCGTGGAACTTTGTTCCGATGGGCGGGATGGTGTGCAGGAAGGAGAGATCCCCTTCGGGCCAGACCATGGCCGCATGACGGGGCTTGTACCCTTCCGGTTGGCGGTAGACACGCAGGTAGCGTTTGTCGTCGGGGATGAGCATGGTGATGGGGCCGTCGTCGGTGTCGAACACCACCCAGCTCACGTCGGCATAGTAGCCGGGGAATTCGGGATAGTCCCACCGGGTGGCGGGGGCGAAGCTGTTGTAATCGTTTTGCCATACGCCGTAGGTGGCGCCTTTCAGGCGGTTCTTCCAGACGCGGTAGGGTCCTTTGCCACGCCAGGTCATCCCCTGCATGCGGGATTCGGGATAGCGGAAGCTGATCCCCAGGTAGTCGGTTTCCCCCTCGTAAGGGAAGGCATAGTCAAGACGCAGCCAGCCGCCGGGCAGGATGCTCCACCGCAGGGTGCGGAAGAAGGGATGGTGTTCGGTGACCACCTGCATTGCGGTGTCCGTAACGAGGGTGCGGGTGACGGGCAGGATACGGGGGGTGGCCTTCCGCACCGGCACCACAAAAGGACCTCCGCCGAAAGGGATCACCTGGGCTCCCTCTTTGACGACGAGGAGGGTGCCGTCGCGGCGGTCGAAGAAGAAGGTGGTGCTGCCCGACCGCACGGCGAGGGCCGTGTCGCACGGGAGTAGCGAGGGTTTGGAGCCGGTATCCTTTACGAGGGGGGTGATCGTCTTGCGGGAGGGGCGCAGCGGCCACGACCAGGTGAAGAGCTCGCCCCCCGACGGATCGCGCGCCGTGAGGAGGAAGCCGTCGGCGCGGGCCAGCGCCTCCTCCGGCAGGGACGGGTGGAGCCAGCCTGCTTTGTGCGGGGGGATGTTGGGGCCGGCCATCGTCCCTTCGGCCCATGTGTGTACCGCCGCGACGGGCTGCGCCGGCGCCGGCCACGACACCAGCTGCCACGAGAAAGTGCACTCCTGCAGGTTGGTGAAGTCGTAGCGGTTCTCCAGCGGAATGCTCAGGGGAAAGTTGTGTGGCATCGTATCGCCGGTCTCGATATAGACGGGCGACCAGATCTCCTTGATCGTGAAGAAACTTCCTTCCTTCTCGTGGTGGGGGCCGAGGATGCCGTCGGGGGCGTGGTTGCCGTCGACGTCGATGCGGCAGTTCCGGTCGGTGCGTACCACCCCTTCGTCGGCGAAGACCCAGATGAACATGCCGCCCGTGAGGGGATGGCCCCACATCAGATGCCAGAAGTCGTCGAGGCCGGCGCCGGCGCCGCCGTCATAGAGGCCGTGCAGCTGCTCGGTGGGTAGGAAGATGTTGCCGGAGCGCAGCTTGTTCCGCACACTCTCATAGGTCTCGTAATGATCGGTGTCGACGCTGTCGTGCAACGTCCACGGATGCAATACGGGACGGCGTTGCAGGTCGTAGCGGGCAAACTCACCGTCGAGGGCGGTATTCCAGCCTCCTTCGTTGCCGTTGTCCCAGAAGAGGATCGAAGGGTGGTTGACGTCCCGCACCAGCATCTCTTTTACCAGTTTTTTTCCGGTAGGAGTATCGTAAGGTGGCCGCTGCCATCCTGCCAGCTCGTCGAGGACGTAGAGGCCCATCTCGTCACAGTAGTCGAGGAACCACGGGTCGGGAGGGTAATGTGACATGCGGACGGCGTTCATGTTCATCGCCTTGATGAGCCGTACATCCTCGCGGCAGTCTTCCCTGCTCAGGGCCCTTCCCGTGGAGGGGCGGAAGCTGTGGCGGTCGCATCCTTTCAGAACGATGCGCTTGCCGTTGAGGAAAAGGCCTTCGCCGGGGACCACCTCGAAGGTGCGGAAGCCGGTGCGTTCGCGGACGGTATGCAGCACCTTACCGTCCCGTTCCAGCACCACATCCACGTGGTAGAGCACGGGGTCTTCGGCGCTCCACGGGCGGATGTCTGCCAGCCGGCCGCGGAGCACCACCATCGTGTCGCGGCGTGTCGCCCGCTGTGGCGGGATGGTGCCGGCCAGGCGGCCGTTCCGGTCGTAGATCTTCGCCCGGACGCGGGCTTTGTGTTGCAGTCCTGCCAGATGCACGGCCATGCGGAAGGTGCCGTCGGCGCGGGCGTCGACGGCGGTCCAGGTGATGTGTTCCGGCGGCAGGGCCTCCAGCCATACCGGCCGGTAGATGCCGCCGAAGAGCCAGTAGTCGCTGCGGCGTTCCGCCAGCTCCACCCGCTCGTTGGCCGAGGTCTTGTGCACGGTCACCTCCAGCAGGTTGCTGTCGCCCGCATGCACCCACGGGGTAATATCATAGCTGAACTGGTAGAAGCCTCCCTGGTGTACGGGGCCGGCGGCATGGCCGTTGATGCGCACCTCGGTGTCGGTCATCACGCCGCCGAAGACGATACGGATGCGGCGGCCCTGCCAACGTGGAGGCACGAAGAAGCGGGTGCGGTAATACCCCGTCTCAGAGGCCTTGTGATCGTCCTTGCCGTAGTTGTAGGTACCGAAGCCTTGCAGTTCCCAGCACGAGGGGACGGGGATGCGGCTCATCACGCCCGCCCGGCGTCCGCCGTCGACGCGGAACTCCCACTCGACGGGATGGGCGGCATCGCGGCCGGAGAGGTAGATCTTCTCGGTCTGCTGGGCATGGAGCGGCAGCAGGGCTATGAAGAGCAGAAACAGGGAGGAAGAGGCTTTCATCACGTTCATCGCTTGAAGTATTTATAACGAGCCGGTTGTTGAGGGCCTGTGGTGGTCATGGTGGTGGTGATGTGGCGGCGTGTGCGGTGCCAGTACCAGAGGGTGCCGGTCTCGGTGCCCACGAGCAGGTCGGGGATGCCGTCGCGACCCCAGTCGCAGGTCACCGGCCCGTCGGTGTGTCCCATGAGGGTGCGGGAGACGACGCGGCCCATGTATTCGAGGATCATCTTGCCTTTGTGGATCCCTTTGCCGCGGAACCAGTCGACCGCCGGCTTCGACGAGACGATCAGGTCGTCGCGGCCGTCGCCGTCCCAGTCGACGATCTCGATCTTCAGGCGTCCGGAGCTGGAGCCGGTGCGTTGGTTGAGGAGGAGGGGCTGTCCGTCAGGGGTGGTGAAGAGGCGTTGGGGTGGCAGGAGGATGAGAGCTCCTTCGGGGGTGCGTTGCCGCAGGTAGACGGCGAGGTATCCGTGGGCGTCGAGCATCACCAGGTCGTTGAGGCCGTCGCGGTTGAAGTCGTAGATGAGCGGTGAGGTGCGCCAGGGGGCGAGCAGCTCGTCGTCGCGGGCGGTGCCGGGCACCCAGGGGGGGCGCTGCGGCGCCGCGTGCCAGGCCACCCGCAGCGGCTGCGGCGCTGCCAGGACGGGATGTTTCAGGGTGCCCGTATTGCGCAGCCACACCACGTTGCCGTGGTGGTTGTTCACGAGGATGTCGGGCAGGTCGTCGTCGTCCCACAGGCCTACGGCGAGGGTGGTATAGCCCCAGTGGGCTTCGTCGGGGCGCAGCAGCAGGGGCTGTCCCCCCGCCTCCAGAGGCTGCGGCGCATCCCAGCGCGGAGGATAGCCGCCCAGGTTGCGCACGAACAACACCTGCCCCAGACCGTTGCCGGCGAGGATGTCGTCGCGGCCGTCGTGGTCCCAGTCATAGACACGCGGCGCCGCCAGCGCCCCCAGGTCGACAAAGCGTGCCTGCTGGCGGAAAAAACGGGGCGGCTCAAAGAGAGGAAGCCCCTCCTTGACGATGCCACGGTTGCGGAGCAACGAGACCTTGCCGTCCTCGTCGCCGGCGACCAGGTCGGGATGACCGTCGCCGTCCCAGTCGACCACCGTCACCTTGGTGGCGCCACCGTAATGGGAGACCATCTGGAGCGGTTCTCCCCCCGCGATGAGATAACGCGGCCGGGAGAAACGGGCATGGGCCGCCGTGCCGGTGTTCTCGAAATAGAGGAAACGGGCATACGGGTCGACAGCCACGTAGTCGTAGTCGCCGTCGCCGTCGAAGTCGGCCAGGGCCGTCTCCAGCTTGCTTCCCTGCATCGCCGGCGGGAAGGTCTCATGGCTGATCAGTGTGACCGGCTGCTCGTAGCGGGGGAGGGTGTCGCTGCCGCTGTTGCGGAAAAAGAGGAGATAACCGTCGCCGTCGCGGGTGGTGAGCCCGCACACCAGGTCGTGCACACCGTCATGATCGAGGTCGAGCATCTTCCACGAGTTGTATTTGGTGCCTTCGACCCATCCGGTGGCTTTCAGGGGCATCTCCTGCCGGTCCCAGAAGACGTTCTGCGGCACGTCGCGGTAGATGAGCAGACGGTCGTTGACCCGCTCGGGGGTGAGCACGTGGGTGTGGCCGTCGACCACGGACACCTCGAAACACATGCCGTCATACCCCAGGCGGAACCGTTCGGTGGAGACCCGCCCGCAATAGCGGAACAAGGGCATCGCCACCGGGCCGGTGATGTTCTCGAAATAGAAGACACCCGCCTCGGCGTAAGCCCCCGACTCGGAGACAAGGAGGTCGAGGTCGCCGTCGCCGTCGAAATCCATCGGCATCGGATCGGCCTTGAAGCCTACGTCGAGGTCGACGACGAGTCCGGGGTGGTGGTATTCCAGCTTGGTGATCCCTTTCACGTAGGGATCTTCACATACCGGTTCCGGACCGCCGGAGCAGGAGAAAAGCCCAATCATTGCCGGCAGGAGGAGTGACAGGCTGCGGAAGGAGAGCGGTGGTCTCATTGCTTGATCTTTACAGGTTTTTGCATCTCTTCCCAGGAGTGGCGGGGGGGGGA
>JAMOUS010000160.1 GCA_027067975.1 Bacteroidales bacterium
CAACGACCACATCATCGGACGGGGATACAATCAGGTGGAACGACTCAACGATCCTACCGCCCATGCTGAACTGTTGGCCATCACCGCCGCCACCCACCATCTTGGCAACAAACTGCTGGAAGGATGCACCCTTTACGTCACCGTTGAACCCTGTCCCATGTGTGCTTCCGCCCTTTATTGGGCCCGCCCCGACAGGATCGTATTTGCCACCTCCGACCCTAAACGAGGCTATCGCCTCTTCCAGCCCTCCCTTCTCCATCCACGGACCCAGATCATGCAGGGGATCCTGGAAGAATTGGCACAGTCATTGTTGCATTCATTTTTCGAGAGTCTTCGTAAAAAGCTGTGAACCATGAAAAAACACAACCTTCTTCTTCTCGTTTTTTTGGCCCTGACCCCACCGGTCGTACGGGCCCAGGTTTATTCTTCTCCCAATACCAATCCCAAGATCGTGGAAATGCTGCACCGCTCTTCCATCATCGAGAACGAAGACTACGTCAAAGTGGACGGCAATCCTTACATCGACAAAGAGTTCATGCCGGGAAAGATCATATTCAAAGACCAAACCGTCGTCGACAGCATTCCCATGCGCCTGAACACTTATACCGACAACATTGAGTTTAAGCAGAACGACACCACCCTGGCTCTGGCCGAACCGGAAAAGATCGAAAAGATCTCTTTCGGACACAGGAACTTCATTTACAGCCTTTACAAAGAGGGAATCTTCACCAAGCGGGGATATTTCGAGGTGCTGGCCGACGGCGACACCAAACTGCTGCTCCACAGAGAAACGATCATGAAACGGGAACAACTCCCCGCTTCGAACTTCGAAGGCGGGAATTATCGCGACTACTTCCGGACCAGCGAGTCTTACTATATAAAAAAAGGTGACGGCATCGCCACCAAAATTTCCCGGACCAAAAAAGGCGTGCTGAAAGCATTGGGCGACCATCAGAAAGAGCTGGAGGATTTCATCAAAAAGAAACACTTGAAGATGATGAAGACGGACGACCTGATCGACCTGATCTATTACTACAATTCACTCAACAAATGAAAGGCCGATGAAGATCGAGAACCGGGATCTGCACGGCCGGGTCTGGCTCATCCAGTTGCTTGCCACCCTGATCTACGTCCTTTTCCTGTTCGCTCTTTACCTGACCCCTTTTTTCCCGAAGCATTTTCCCGCGATTCCCAAAAACGTGGCCGCAGCCTTGGCCGGAGGGTTCTATCTGCTCGTATTGCTCTGGCCCAACATCCTGAAGCTGCAATACATCTTTTACTCCGATACCGGCGACCTTATCACCATAAAGACATACCCCGTCGGATTGTTTGGTGGAAGAAAGAAAGCTTACGAAATCCCCAAAAAGGATTTTGTACGTGCCGAGATAAGATTCTCCCTCTTCAAACGCCGGAAAGCGCTCATCATTTACCAACGGGTGGGAAAAGGGATCGCCCAGTATCCGCCTGTTTATCTCAACAGCCTTCGCAGTGAAGACCAAAAGAGGATTTTATTATCTTTATCCAGGCTGATGGCTGAAAAGGGAGCTGTTGTATAACAGCTTTTGACCATGAAATTTATCATTTTTTCGTTGTCGGGGGCTCCCATACTTTGCTCCGTCAACCGCCATAAAACCAACTTGTCATGAGAACAGAAGAGGTCGTCTCCCGGCTCGAGGAAAAACACCCCGGCGAAAAAGAGTATTTACAGGCCGTTCGGGAAGTGCTCGAGTCTATCGAAGAGATCTACAACGAGAACCCGCAGTTTGAGGCTGCCGGCATCATCGACAGGCTCGTCGAACCTGACCGTGTGATCACCTTCAAGGTTCCCTGGACCGACGATGAAGGGGACGTGCATGTCAACCTCGGTTACCGTGTACAATTCAACAATGCGCTCGGTCCGTACAAAGGCGGACTCCGTTTCCATCCCAGTGTCAACCTGAGCATCCTGAAGTTTCTCGGTTTCGAACAGATCTTCAAGAACGCTCTCACGACCTTGCCGCTGGGAGGGGCAAAAGGGGGCAGCGACTTCAACCCGAAGGGAAAATCCCAGCGGGAGATCATGCGTTTCTGCCAATCATTCATGCTGGAACTGTGGAAAAACATCGGTCCTGAGATGGATGTCCCCGCAGGAGACATCGGCGTGGGAGGCCAGGAGATCGGGTACCTCTACGGGATGTACAAAAAGCTTTCCCGCCAGCACAGCGGGGTGCTCACCGGCAAGGGGATCAACTGGGGCGGCAGCCTCATCCGGCCGGAGGCTACCGGCTATGGTGTGGTTTACTTTACCAAAGAGATGCTGGCCACACGCGGAGAAGAGCTTGCCG
>JAMOUS010000161.1 GCA_027067975.1 Bacteroidales bacterium
ATCCACACTGGAAGGACACTCGCTCTTGCAACCTTTGCAGGAGAGGCAGAGGTCGAGGATGTTGTATACCGCCGGATCGTCCAGGGGATCCTCTTTGTCGGAATACAGGATGGTTTCCCTTAGCAGATTGGCCCGGGCACGGGGGGTCTTGTCCTCGTCGCGGGTGGCCATGTAGGTGGGACACATCACCCCGCCGGTCGCTTCGGTCTTGCGGCAGTCGCCCGAACCGTTACACCGTTCCGCAGCACGGAGATATCCTCCGCTGTCGGAAAAATCAAAATAGGTGGAAAACTCCTTCACCGGGATGGCCGGATCCTTGCGCAGGAAACGGTTCATCGGGGGCGTGTCGACGATCTTCCCGGGGTTGAGCAGTCCGTAGGGGTCGAAACCCTGTTTTACCTCTTTGAACAGCTCGTAGATCCTTTTCCCTACCATCAGGGGGATGAACTCTCCCCGCAGACGGCCGTCCCCATGTTCTCCGCTCAGAGAGCCGCGGTATTTCTTGACCAGCCGGGCCACCTCCTTACCAAGGGTGTGGAAGAGCTCCACATCGTGGGGATCACGCAGGTTCAAGACAGGCCTTAGATGCAGTTCCCCCGAGCCAATATGGGCATAATAGACGGCCGATTTTCCGTGTTCTTTCAATAAACGGCCGAACTCTTCCATATAATCGGGGAGATCTTCTACCCGTACGGCAGTATCTTCGATCACGGCCACCGGCTTGGCATCACCCTTCATGTTGGAAAGGACACCCAGGCCCGCCTTGCGAAGGTTCCACACCTTGTTGACCTCATCGCCGTAAAGGACTGGGAAAGCGTAGCCGTAGCCCGCCTTCCGCATCTCTTTCTCCATCTCCCGGGCAAGTCGCGCGATCTCTTCCCGGCTCTCCCGGGCAAATTCCACCAACAATAAAGCAGATGGGTCCCCTTCGATGAAGAAGCGGTTCTTTTGCTGCTCGATATTGTCTTTCGTAAGGTCGAGCACGGTCTTGTCCATCAGTTCGACGGCACCGGGTTCATATTTCAGAGCGATCAGGTTGGCCCGGAACGCGTCGGAAAGATGATTCAGATGGATGCACACGAGCCCTTTTTCCGGAGGGGGCAAGGGAACCAGATTGAAACGTATGGCGGTGGTGACGGCCAAGGTGCCCTCTGATCCTGCCAGTAATTTTGACATATTGAAAGGGATGCCGTTGCCGGTGAACGGGTCGGTGTCCATCAGGAGATCCAGGGCATAGCCATTGTTCCGGCGGTGGATATCGGGATGGGGGTACTGACGACGGATCTCTTCCCGGATCTCAGGGTCGGAAAGAATCCTGTGGAGGGTTCTGTAGATGCTGCCTTCCAGATCGTCCTGTCGCATCTTGGCTTCGAACTCTTCTTTCAGGAGAGGGCCGAAGGTCACCTCGCTGCCGTCGCTCAGGATACACTCCACCTCCAGGGTGTGATCGCGTGTGCTGCCGTAAAGGATGGAATGCGAACCGCAGGAGTTGTTTCCCAGCATGCCTCCCAGCATGCAACGGTTGGAAGTGGAGGTCTCCGGGCCGAAGAAAAGTCCTTTCGGAGCAAGGATCTTGTTCAGCTCATCGGGGATGACGCCCGGCTCCACCTTCACCCAGTGTTCCGCTTCATGGATCTCGAGGATACGGGTCATATAGCGCGAGACATCGAGCACGATCCCCCGGCCCACCACCTGGCCGGCGAGGGAGGTCCCGGCAGTACGGGGGATCACGGGAAGGTGATGCTCCCTTGCAAAGGCCAGGATCGTACGAATATCCTCCTTATCGCGGGGGCGCGTCACTGCAAGTGGAAGCTCCCGGTATTCGGAAGCATCCGTGGCGTACAGGATGCGGGAAACCTTGTCTGCATAAAGATCTCCCCGGATCGCCGAAGCCAATGGTGTATAGTCGATGTCTTGCATAGGTGCATATGGTTCGGTACAGCGGTAAAAATATTAAGTTTCTCCGTATGATCCCGCTCGATCCTTTGAAAAAAGAGCTTCATCAAAATTGTCATCGCTTTCTTGACAATAGTCATTGGAACCTTCAGGAAATGAGGCGAAATTTGATTACCTTTGTGAAGCCGAGGAGAGTTCAATCAACTAATTGATATACAATGGATTTTATTGAGAAAGTAAAAGCAAAAGCCCGGGAGGTGCAGAAAAGGATTGTCCTGCCCGAGGCTTATGAGGAGAGAACGTTGCGTGCCGGGGACATTATGGCGGCAGAAAAGCTGGCAAAAGTGATCCTCATTGGGGATCCGAAACAGATCCATGATCATGCCCGGGAACTGGGGTTAAAGCACATCTCAGAATGTACGATCGTGGATCCCCACAATAACCCCAAAAAGGAAGAATATGTGGAGTTGATGCTGAAACTGCGTGCACACAAGGGGTTGACGCGTGAAGAAGCCGAGAGGCTGATCGAGGATCCCCTGTATCTGGGGCCGGTGATGATCAAGGCCGGGGATGCGGACGGGGAAGTGGCGGGGGCCAACAACCCCACCGGGAATGTGTTACGTCCCGCCTTTCAGTTTGTACGGACGATGCCCGGGATCAGTGTCGTTTCCGGGGCATTTTTCATGATATTGGAGGACAAACAATTTGGTGAAGACGGGATCATGGTCTTTGCCGACTGTGCGGTGAACCCGGAACCCGATGCCGCCCAGCTGGCGGAGATTGCCGTTACCTCGGCACGTACCGCCCGTGCGATCGGCGGTTTTGAACCGAGAGTGGCCATGCTGAGCTTCTCAACAAAGGGTAGTGCTTCCCATCCTGCGGTCGATAAGGTGACCGAGGCGCTCCGCCTCGCCCGCGAAAAGGATCCCAACCTGGCTATTGACGGCGAAATGCAGGCGGATGCCGCTATTATCCCCAGCGTAGGGGCGAAAAAAGCTCCGGATAGCGAGATCGCCGGAAAAGCCAATGTGTTGGTTTTCCCTGATCTGAATTCCGGAAATATCAGCTATAAACTGGTCCAACGCCTCGCTCATGCCGAGGCGATCGGACCTGTCCTCCAGGGAATGGCGGCACCTATCAACGACCTCTCCAGAGGCTGCAGTGTGGATGATATCGTAAATCTGGGGGCGATCACTGCCAACCAGGCTGCCGGAATTAATATCTGAATTCAGTAAACAAGAAGACAAATGACCGTTGAACCAATTGAGAATTACGCACTTAAGACTCGTGTCCGGAAGAAGGGAGGCTTGCAAAAGGTGGGGCTGGTAGGATGCGGTAATATGGGCCAAGAGATCGCCCATCTGGTCGCACGGAACGGGATCAATGTGGAGTTCATCGACCTGAGTGATGAGAGGATCGCCGAAGTTTTCATCGAGCTCAATCAAAAGCTGGACGATATCATTGGCAAATGGGGGCTTACGGAGAGCGAAAAAAAAGCGATCCTCTCCCGGATCCACGGGTCGACCGACTATTCCAGCGTGAGTGATTGCGATATCGTGATCGAGACCATCAACAACCGGAAGCCCGGGACGAGTCTGGAGATCCGGAAAGAGGTGTTTCGGAAGGTGGAAGCAGTGGTGCGTGAAGACACGGTCATCGCCTCCAATACCTCCACCCTGATCATATCAGAGTTGGCTTCGGTGCTGAAGCATCCCGAACGAGCGGTAGGACTCCATTTCCTGCCTTCGGCCATCAGCGGAGGCGTGGTGGAAGTGGTACGAGGTCTTCATACCAACCAGGCCTCGGTAGAGTTCGTGGAGAAATTTGCCCGTACTATCGGGAAAAAAGTGATTACCCTTTTCGAATCGCCGGGGAACATCAGCACCCGCCTTATCGTGGTGCTTATCAACGAAGCGTGCGAAACCCTCATGGAAGGGGTGGCATCCGCCTCCAACATCGATGCGACCATGAAGCTGGGCTTCGGCCTTCAGTTCGGCCCCCTCGAGATGGCCGATCGCATCGGGCTCGATAAGGTGATCAAGTGGATGAATAACCTTTATCAGGAATTCGGAGAAAGAAAGTTCAAACCCAATCCGATATTGAAAAGGCTTTATCGTCTGGGCTTCCACGGTCGTCGGACCGGCCGGGGATTCTATATTTATGAGAAAGGAAAACGGGTGGGAGAGACCATCACTTGTCCGGAAGTCTTTATCCATTAAAAGATGCGTGATATGAAGGTGATTGTTATGAATTGCGGCAGTTCGTCGATCAAATACCAACTCTTCGACATGGAGCGTGAGCAGGTTCTGGCGCGCGGCAGTGTGGAGAAAATAGGACTGCACGGCTCTTTTCTCATCAACAGAAGAAATGACGGCGACGAGGTGAAGTTGGAAGGAGAGGTCTATGATCATCAACAGGGGATCGAATACATTCTGGGTGTTTTGGTGAGCGAGAAACACGGCAGTTTGAAAAGCTTTGATGAGATCGGGGCCGTAGGCCACCGGGTGGTCCATGGAGGGGAGAAATTCAAGGAGAGTGTGCTCATCACCGGCGAGGTGCTCGATCAGATCCGGGAGGTGATCGACCTGGCACCGTTACACAATCCGCCCAACCTCAAAGGGATCGAGGCCATGCAGGAGATGCTGCCGGACGTGCCGCAGGTGGCGGTGTTCGATACGGCTTTCCATCAGACCATCCCTCCCCATGCTTATACCTATGCCATCCCCTATACCTTGTACAAGAAATATGGGATCCGTCGTTACGGATTCCACGGGACGAGCCACCGCTATGTCTCGAAACAGGCATGTGAATACCTGGGTTGTCACTTTGAGGGGATGAAGGTGATCACCTGTCACCTTGGCAATGGGGCCTCGATGGCTGCGATCCGGGATGGAAAATCGATCGACACCTCTATGGGACTCACGCCCGTTGAGGGCTTGATCATGGGGACCCGTACGGGGGATCTGGATCTGGGGGTTCTTACCTATATCGTCCAGAAAGAAGAACTCACCCTCAATGCAGCCAATACGCTCATCAACAAGTTCAGCGGGATGCTGGGCATCTCGGGGGTCTCTTCCGACATGCGGGATATCGAACAGGCGGCCGCAGAAGGGAATGAGCGGGCCCAACTTGCCTTGGAAGCCTATGCCTACCGTATCAAAAAATATATCGGAGCTTATTCAGCCGCGCTCGGCGGAGTGAACGTCCTGGTCTTTACCGGCGGTATCGGAGAGAACGATGTCAACGTGAGAGCCAACAGTTGTGATGGCCTTGAGTTCCTCGGGATCCGGATCGACCCGGAGAAGAACCGCGAGATCAAGGGGGGAAAGAAAGGACTCATCAGTGCGGAGGACTCCGCCGTGAAAGTGGTGGTAATGCCCACCAACGAAGAGCTGGTGATCGCTCAGGACACCATGGAGATCGTCGGCCGGATGAAGAATAAAACCGTAGGATCATGATCCTTGAACATCTGGATGATCTTTTTGATTTGGCTTCCGTCCGTAAGGCGGCACGTCTGGTGGTAGCCTGGGCCCATGATGCCCATACCTTGGGGGCCGTGGGGGAAGCGATGGAAAGAGGCCTGGTAGCGCCTCTTCTTGTAGGAGTGCCCGAGGCGATCCGGGAAGCCTGCGAAGAGGCAGGGGTGCCGGCCGAAAAGGTGAGAATCATCGCGGTGAAGGATGAAAATGAGGCGGCAGCACGGGCGGTGCAGATGGTCCGGGAAGGGGATGGAGAGATGCTCATGAAAGGGACGGTCTCCACCGACCGTTTCATGCGGGCGATCTTGAACAAGGAGAAAGGATTGGTGCCGCCGGGAGGGCTCCTCACGCATGTGTCCGTCTTGGCACCTTCATCATACCACAAACTGCTCATTGTTGGAGATGTAGCGATCATCCCCGCCCCGGGACTGAAAGAGAAAAAGATCATACTCGGTCATCTTATCGAGACAGCCCACATGTTAGGGATCGAACGACCGAGGGTGGCAGTGGTTGCAGCCACCGAGCAGGTGCTCACCAGCATGGAAGCCTGTACGGATGCGGCTTTGCTGGCCAAGATGGCTGAGAGAGGTCAGATAAGGGGAGCGGTCGTCGACGGTCCGCTGGCATTGGATGTGGCCCTGGATGCGGAGAGCGCCAGGATCAAAAAAGTGAATTCGCCGGTGGCGGGAGAGGCCGATTGCCTGTTGTTCCCCGATATCGAGGCGGGAAATGTCTTTTACAAATGCTATACGAAACTCTTGCGAGGAGAGGTGGCGGCCATGCTGGTGGGCACAACCCACCCGGTTATCCTGGCCTCACGAGGAGACAGTACGAGAACCAAATCACTCTCTATCGCACTGGGAGTGCTCCGGGCACAAGGATTGAAAGCATAAGGAAAGGATGTGAGCATACCGACCAAAAAGGGGAGAGAGAGCAGTGAAACGGCGGAAACCCGCCGGAAAGTGAACGAACAGGCCCTGCGGGTCCACAGGATTCTTGTGATCAATCCCGGCTCCACTTCCACCAAGATTGCGGTCTATCGGGACACCAAACCCCGTTTGGTCGAGACCATCCGCCATTCGGCCGAAGAACTGGCAAAGTTTGAAAAGATCACGGATCAGTTTTCTTTTCGCAAAGAGATCATCCTCCAACGTTTACGGGCTGCCCGGGAGAAATTGGATGAAATCACGGCTGTCATCGGACGGGGCGGTATGATCAAGCCCGTGGAGTCGGGTGTCTATGAGGTGAACGAGGCGATGAAACGCGATCTCATCAAAGGGGTGATGGGAGAGCATGCTTCGAATTTGGGAGGGCTCATCGCGGATGATATTGCCCGTTCGTTGCCGCATGCTCGGGCTTTTATTGCGGATCCTGTGGTGGTGGATGAACTCCACGACCTGGCCCGCGTGGCCGGTCATCCTCTCTTTGAACGTAAGTCTATTTTCCATGCCCTCAACCACAAGGCGGTTTCCCGTACCTTTGCCCAGCAGATCGGGAAAAAGTATGAAGAGCTGAACCTGATCGTGGCTCATTTGGGAGGAGGGATTACGGTTGGCGCCCATGAAAAGGGCCGGGTGATCGACGTGAACCAGGGGCTGGACGGCGACGGTCCTTTTTCACCGGAGCGATCCGGTACCTTGCCGGTGGGAGATCTTGCACGACTCTGTTACAGTGGGAAATACACTCTCGAAGATGTGAAAAAGATGATCACCGGAAGAGGGGGGCTGGTGGCATACCTGGGCACCAATGATGTGTACCGGATCAACCTGATGGCGGAGGAAGGAAACGAAAAGGCTGGCTTTCTGCTGGATGCCATGGCCTATCAGGTGGCCAAAGAGATTGGGGCCATGAGTGCCGTTCTGAAAGGACAGGTGGATGCGATCTTGCTCACCGGCGGGATCGCTTTTAACAACCGTGTGGTGGATTTCATCAAGGTGATGGTCGCTCATATGGCGCGGGTAGTGGTCTATCCCGGTGAGGACGAGATGAAGGCACTGGCCATGAATGCCTTGCAGGCCTTGCGCGGTGAAAAGGAGATCAAGGTCTATCGTTGAAAGATCAGGGGGAGGAAAGCGATACGGGGACGACCTTTCCATTCATGACTTTCCAGGCTTCCAGGGCGAAAGTGTGGATCCATGCTGCCATCTCGTCTGCAGTGACCGGTGCGGTATGTCCCGGAAAAGCTTCTGCGAACATCTCCGTGGCTGTGGCACCAGGAGCCAATGCATTGACCCGGATCCCCTCCTTGCCCAACTCGACAGCAAGTGATTCCGTGAGAATGTTCAGGGCGCCCTTGGCGGCACTATATGCCGCCAGGCCGGGATATTTTTCAGCTCCCTGGACCCCTGCCATGCTGCTGATATTTACGACATGGGCGATCTCAGAATGGCGGAGCAGGGGAAGCAGCTCCCGTATCAACCGGGCGGGAGCGAGATAGTTTACTTCCATACTTTGCCGCAAATCTTCTTCTGTCAGCTGGTGAAAAGGTTTCCGGATCAACAGGCCGGCATTGTTCACCAGGATGTCGACCACCGGGAAATCATGCCGGATCCTGTCTGCAAGGCTGTCCGGGTCTTTTGCCACATCCGCTTCGTAAAGGATCGCCCTGCCGGGCAGGTCGTCACGTTCGGTGAAGGTGCGGAGGGCTTTGCCGTTCCGAGAAACGAGTCCTACCACATTCTCCGTCTCCCGGAGAAACTGTTCGGCCAGCGCACGACCGATCCCGCGGCTGGCTCCTGTAATGATGATCCTCATGATCGTGGTTTGTATGAAAATGTTAAATTTACAACAAAATTCGACCGGAAAAACAAAGAGGGGGAGATGAGAACATGTGCATACAAGAGGTGTAACAGATTTCCTGCCATGGGAATGCTGTTCTTGCTCGTCGTGGTGGTGAGCCTGGCTCCGCAGGATCTCTTTGCCCAGAAGGCCAAAAAGGAAAAGAGACAACGGGAAAAACCTGAGATCACCAAAAGGGTCTATTTTGGGGGATATCTGGGAATGCAGTTCGGCACTGTTACCGACATCATACTTTCGCCCATGGTGGGATATCGCTTTACGCCCCGTCTCAATGCCGGCGTGGGATTCACCTACGAATATTACCAGGATAACACCTGGACTCCCAAGTATTCGACAAGTCTTTACGGACCGAGGGTCTTTGCACGATATCTCCTGATCGCCAGCTTTTCCAATGTGTTGCCGGTTGACTACAACGGCGGGATCTTCCTTCATACCGAATACGAAACGCTCAATATGGACCGGAACTACTTTGGGAATGTCAACCCTGTTCCGGGCGAGGGCGGACGTTTCTGGATGCACTCCTGGCTGGTGGGGGGCGGCCTGCGTCAGCCCATCAGCCGCACTGCCTCGGTCAACTTCCTACTTCTTTTCTATATCGGGGACGACTCCTATACGCCCTATTCGAACCCCCTCTTCCGGATTGAGTTCTCCTTCTGAGTTTCTTCCTGTTGTTGCAGAAGGATTTAATTGGAAGGCCCGTTTTTTTTTTCTTACTTTACACTTTCTCTTTTTTTATTTCAATTTATTTTTATGAAAACGGAACCAAACAAAGTCGTGACCATTACCTATGAGTTGCGCAAGTCGGACCAGAACGGAGAGGTCCTCGAAAAAGTAACGGTTGAATCCCCTCTGCAGTTCATCATGGGCATTGGGGCGCTTTTACCGTCGTTTGAAGCGAAGCTTGCCGGCCTGGAAGAAG
>JAMOUS010000162.1 GCA_027067975.1 Bacteroidales bacterium
CCATCAGCCGTATCTGGGCCTCCTGTTCCACGGGTTGGTGGGTGGGGCCGTCTTCGCCGACACGGAAGGCATCGTGGGTCCAGATGTATTTTACCGGCAGTTCCATAAGGGCAGCCATCCGGACAGCCGGTTTCATATAGTCGGAGAAAACGAAGAAAGTGGCGGTGACCGGGATCACCCCGCCATGGAGGGCCATGCCGTTGGCGACAGCGGCCATGGTGAGCTCCGATACCCCTGCCTGGAGGAAATTCCCCGAGAAGTCCCCTTTTTTGAACACGGTCGTCTTTTTCAGAAAAGCATCGGTCTTGTCGCTGTTGGAGAGGTCGGCCGAGGTGACGATCATGTTCTCCACCTTGTCGGCCAGCCATCCCAGCACGGTCCCTGAGGCGGCGCGGGTGGCGGCATTGGGTTTCTGTTCCACTTCGGAGAAGTCGAGCTTGGGGGCCTTTCCGGAGAAGAAGAGGCTCCATTTCTCAGCCAGTTCGGGGTTGGCCTTTTCCCAGCGGGCCTGCTCTTCTTTTTTCCACTTGGCGTATTCCCGTTTCTCCTGCAGCACGCGAGCGTAATATTCCGACACTTCCGGAAAGATCATGAAGGGATTGTCGGGGTCGCCGCCCAAGGCTTTGACCGTCTCGCGGAAGTCGGCGCCGGCCTTGCTCAGAGGCATTCCATGGGTGGAGACCTGCCGTTCGAAGCTGTTGCCGGCTTCGTCGACGGCTCCTTTGCCCATCACCGTCTTGCCGATGATGAGCGACGGCCGTTCTTTCTCGTCGATGGCGGTGCGCAGCGCCTTGCGGATGGCCTCATGGTCGTTGCCGTCGATCGATTGAACGTGCCAGCCCCATGCCTCGTATTTCATAGCGGTGTTTTCAGAGGTGACCTCACTGGTCTCCGAGGAGAGCTGAATGTCGTTGGAGTCGTAAAACATGATCAGGTTGCCCAGCCCGAGATGGCCGGCCAGACGCCCGGCGCCCTGGGAGATCTCTTCCTGGATGCCGCCGTCGGAGATGTAGGTGAAGATACGGTGCGACATCCACTCTCCGAAGCGGGCTGCCAAGAAGCGCTCTGCAATGGCTGCGCCCACTGCCATCACATGACCCTGACCCAGCGGGCCGGAGGTGTTCTCAATGCCATGCTTGAAGTCCTTCTCGGGATGTCCCGGAGTCGGGCTTCCCCACTGGCGGAAGTTCTTCAGATCTTCCAGCGAAAAATGCCCCGTGAAGGTGAGCACCGAATAGAGCATGGGCGACATGTGACCGGGATCGAGGAAGAAACGGTCGCGGTTGACCCAGTAAGGGTCGGAGGGGTCGAAATTGAGAAACTCCGAATACAGGATATGGATGAAGTCCGCTCCACCCATTGCCCCACCGGGATGTCCCGACTGGGCCCTTTCCACCATCGCGGCCGAAAGGATCCGGATATTGTCAGCAGCTCTTTTTGCCAGATTGTCCATAGGTCAGATCTTTAAGTTAGGTTTTGTTTGTAGCGTTCTTGCAAAAAAGCCCTCAAAAATACACATGTTTTTCAGAAGTTGAAATACTCTTTTGCGTTATAATAGCTGATGTTCCTGACCATCTGGCCGATCCAGTCGATATCTTTGGGTAGGAGCCCGGCTTCGATGTCGCTGCCGAGGAGGTTGCACAGTATTCTTCGGAAATATTCGTGCCGTGGGTAGGAGAGAAAACTTCGCGAGTCGGTGAGCATGCCTACGAAACGGCTCAGCAGGCCGAGGGCGGAGAGGGCATTGAGATGCCGTTCAATGCCCTCTTTCTGATCGAGAAACCACCAGGCCGCCCCGAATTGTATTTTGCCGGGGATGCTGCCGTCCTGGAAGTTTCCGGCCATGGTGGCTACCACCTCATTGTCGGCAGGGTTTAGGTTGTAAAGGATGGTTTTGGTGAGTTTGCCGGCATAGGCAAGACGGTCAAGAAACCGAGCCATGTTACGGGCTACGGGCGTGTCGTCGATTGAGTCGAACCCCGTGTCGGGGCCGAGTTGTTCGTACATGCGGCTGTTGTTGTTGCGTAGGGCGCCGTAATGATATTGCTGCACCCAGCCTTTCTCATGGTCCATGTAGGCCAGTTCGATGAGGAGGGCGGTCTGCAGCTTACGCAGCGACCCTTCGTCGAGGGCCTTGCCGCCCCGCACACGGGCAAAGATCTCTTTCACCTCCTTTTCGGTGTATGCTTCGGCCACGAAGGTCTCGATGCCGTGATCGGAGATCCGGCAGCCATGGGCGGCGAAGTGGTCATGCCGCGCCTTGAGCACCTCCAGCAGGTCGTCATAACTGCGGATCTCGCGGCCGGCGGCCTCCCCCAACTTGTCGAGGTAGGCGTTGTAACTTTCCGGTTCGCCGGCGGCCATGGCCTTGTCGGGACGGAAGGCGGGATATACCTTCACCTCGGCAAAGTCGCGCTGCAACTGCTCGTGGTATTCCAGGGTGTCGGCCGGGTCGTCGGTGGTGCAGACCACTTCCACATGCATCCTCTTCAGCAGGTTGCGGCACGAGTACTCCGGCTGTTGCAGCATTTCATTGGCGTTGTTCCAAACCTTGTCGGCCGTGGCGGGCGACAGCAGGTCGGTGATACCGAAATAGCGCTGCAACTCCAGATGGGTCCAGTGATAGAGCGGGTTGCGCATTGTGTAAGGCACGGTCTCGGCCCACTTGTCGAACTTCTCCCGCGGCGTGGCGTCGCCGGTGCAATAGCGCTCGTCGATGCCGTTGGTGCGCATCGCCCGCCACTTGTAATGATCGCCGGCGAGCCAGATCTCCTGCAGATCGCGGAAGCGGTGATCGTCGGCAATATCCTTCACCGGAAGGTGGCAGTGGTAGTCGATGATCGGCATCGGTGCGGCGTATTCGTGGTAGAGCCGCTCGGCCGTTTTGTTTTGCAGGAGGAAGTTATCATCGAGGAATTTTCTCATGACTTTTCCGGGTTGAAGGGTTTGTTCAGGCGTTGTAAGTGGTGGAGGCGGTGTCGCCGCCGCGGCCGGTCCAGTTGGTATGGAAAAATTCGCCGCGCGGGCGGTCGACACGTTCGTAGGTATGGGCGCCGAAGTAGTCGCGCTGGGCCTGGATCAGGTTGGCAGGCAGCCGGCCGGTGCGATAGCCGTCGTAGTAGGTGAGGGCGGCGGCCATCGAGGGGATGGCGATACCGTGGGTGAGGGCGGTGCTTACCACCCTGCGCCAGCTCTCTTGGTTGCCCTCGACGATCTCCTTGAAGTAGGGATCGAGGATGAGATTGCGCAGGTTGGGATCGTTCCGGTAGGCCTCATGGATCTTGCCCAGGAAAGCCGAGCGGATGATGCATCCGCCGCGCCACAGCAGGGCGATGCGGCCATAATCCAGATCCCATCCGTAGGTGGCGGCGGCCTCCCGCATCAGCGTGAAGCCCTGGGCGTAAGAGATGATCTTCGAAGCATAAAGCGCACGGCGGATGTCTTCCAGGAACGGTTGCCGGTCACCCTCGAAACGGGGCGCCGGGCCGTGCAGCACCTTCGAGGCGGCCACACGCTCTTCCTTCTGGGCCGAGAGAAAACGGGCAAAGACCGACTCGGCGATGAGCGTCAGCGGCACCCCCTCGTCGAGGGCGGCAATGGCCGTCCACTTGCCGGTACCTTTCTGGCCGGCGGTGTCGAGGATCTTCTCCACCAACGGCTCACCGTCCTCGTCCTTGTAGGCCAGGATATCGGCCGTGATCTCGATGAGGTAGCTGTCCAGCTCGCCCTTGTTCCATTCGGCGAACACCTCATGCATCTCGTCGGGGGTCATCTTCAGCAGCTCTTTCATGATGAAATACGACTCGGCAATGAGCTGCATGTCGCCGTATTCGATGCCGTTGTGTACCATCTTGACGAAATGGCCGGCGCCGTTCTCCCCCACCCAGTCGGCGCAGGGGGTGCCGTCTTCCACCTTGGCAGCGATCTTCTGGAAGATCTCCTTCACGTGGGGCCACGCCGCCGGCGAGCCGCCGGGCATCATCGAGGGGCCGTGGAGCGCTCCTTCCTCGCCGCCCGAAACGCCGGTGCCGATGAACAGGAGCCCTTTGCTCTCGACATACTTCGTGCGGCGGATGGTGTCGCGGAAGTGGGAGTTGCCGCCATCGATGATGATGTCTCCCGGTTCGAGGAGGGGGATGAGTTGCTCGATGAAGTCGTCCACCGGCTTGCCGGCTTTCACCAGCAACATCACCTTACGCGGACGCTCGAGGGCTGCCACCAGCTCCTCGAGTGAGTGAGTGCCGATGATGTTCTTGCCCTTGCCGCGTCCGTTGACAAAACGGTCGACCTTCTCGACGGTGCGGTTGTACACCGCCACGGTGAAGCCTTTGCTTTCCATGTTGAGTACGAGGTTCTCGCCCATGACGGCGAGACCGATCAGTCCGATATCCGCTTTTTTCATTTTTCCTTTTCTTTTATGATGTTAAACTTCAGTTTTTCCAGTGTTTTCAGGAGTATTTCGTTATGGGGATCGCTCTTTACGGAGTAGTTGTGAAATTCCCTCCTCACGGGGTAGTTTCCGCGCAGTTCTTCGAACCTTTCCGGGTGTTCCCGCAGGGCTTTGTCGTCGCGGTCGATGGGGTAGGTATGGAGAATAACGGTGCGGAGTACCTCTTCGAAGGGAGTTTCCGGGGCGATGGTGATCAACGGATGCGGTGGTGGGGGGAGTTGTTCCGGGTACCAGCCGGTGAGGGGCAGGCCGAAGTGGCGGGCGAGGGCCTGTACGCTCATGGCGGTGCCGTTGGCCTTGCCGTCGACGGAGTATCCGGCGATGTGGGGGGTGGCCAGGTCGGCCAGTGCCATCAGCTCGGGGTCGGGCTCCGGCTCGTGGTTCCACACGTCGAGGACGGCGCCGCCGAGGTGGCCATTGCGGAGGGCTTCCTTCACCACGGCGTCGACAACCACTGCTCCGCGCGAGCTGTTGATGAGGAGGGCGCCGTGTTTCATGCGGCTGATAAAGAGCTCGTCGACGAGGCCGAGGGTGCGGTCCTCTCCTTCACGGTTGAGCGGTACGTGCAGGGTGACGATGTCGCTTTCGGCCAGTACCTGCTCCAGAGGGAGAAAGGCCGGGTCGCCTTCGGCGCGCCGGCGCGGCGGGTCGTTGAGGAGTACCTTCATGCCCAGCAGCTCGGCCATGCGGGCTACCTTCGAACCCACATGCCCTACGCCGACGACACCCAATGTGGTGCCCCGGAAAGAGAAACCCCGGCGGCGCGAGAGCCACGCCAACGCTGCCGCCACATACTGCATCACCGAGCCGGAGTTGCAGCCCGGCGCATTGGTCCAAGCGATGCCGGCCTCCTCCAACCACACGGTGTCGAGGTGGTCGTAGCCGATGGTGGCCGTGGCGACGAACTGCACCCGCGAGCCCTCCAGCAGCTCCCGCCCCACACGGGTGCGCGTGCGGACGATCAACGCATCGGCATCCTGCACCTCCTCGCGCGTGATGGCCCTGCCCGGGAGATAGACCACCTCGGCATACGGCTCCAGAACACCCTGCAGGAACGGGATCTTATCGTCGGTAACGATTTTCATTGAGTATCGAGTATTGAGTATCGAGTATTGAGTTTAGAGTATCGAGTTTAGAGTATTGTGTAGGGAGTTATGGTTTTTCAGTTTGTTATTTTGGGTTTTCGTTTCAAATTTCAAGTTTCTCGCTTCCTTTCAGGATCTTTTCCATCACGAGGTTGGTCCGTGCGGCGGTGATGCCCGTGCTGGGGCACGCACCTTTTTTCCCCTGCAGTTCTTCCACGATGCTCCGGATGAGGTTGAACTGGATGTTCTCGGGGTTCTTGTATTCGTATATTTCGGTTCCTTCGCGTGTTTCGAGGCGTACGGGGATCACCTCGTAGGTAGAGTAATGTATGGATCCTTCCGAGCCGTAGATGGTGAGGGTGTCGGTCTTGTCGCGGGATGCAGCGGCGAAGTGCCACACCCCTTGTCCCTCAGTGCCATTGGCGAAGGAGAAATGGGACAGGACGGTGTCCTCGGCGTCGTAGAGGCCGGCCATGTTGCGGACCACGCTTTGGATGTGTGTGATGGGCCCGAGGATATAGTCGAGGATGTCGAGCTGGTGGGAGGCCAGGTCGTAGAAGTAGCCTCCGCCGGCGATGTCTGGGATGACGCGCCAGGGTGGGTTGTCGCGGTCGAGGTCTTCGGTGCGCGGGGGCAGCAGCAGGCGCAGCACCACCAGACGGGGCGTGCCGATACGTCCGGCGTCGATCCATTCCTTCACCTTGAGGAACCCCGGCAGCCGGCGGCGGTAGTAGGCCACGAAGAGGGGCATGCCCGTCTCTTCAGAGACGCGGATCATCTCCCGGCATTCGGTCCAGGTGCGGGCCATGGGCTTTTCGACGTACACTGGTTTGCCGGCACGCATGGCGGCAATGGCATATCCGGCATGCGAAGAGGGCGGCGTGGCCACATACACGGCGTTGACCTCCGGGTCATGGATGAGATCTTCGGCCCTGTCATACCATCGCGGCACCCCATGACGGCGGGCATAGTCCTCCGCCTTGGCGGCGTCGCGCCGCATCACGGCCACCAGCCGAGAGCCGGGTACCTTGTTGAAAGCAGGACCGCTCTTCTTCTCCGTCACATTACCGCATCCGATGATGCCCCAGTTGACCTGTTCCATCTTCATGGCTCTAGGAATTTTTGTTTTTCGGCCCAAAGTCCCAGGGCGGGGTTGGAGATAAAGAAGATCTCTTCCCCGCCGGGGAGGGTGTTTGGTCCGTCGTGCAGGGTATCGGGATTGTATCTTTTTGTCATCTTCTGCAGGTCGCCCCAGGCGAACCCCACCTGTTCGATCTCCTGGCGGGATAGATGGCCGGGGCAGTAAGTGATGCGGAAGCGTCCTTCCGATGAGCCGTGGATCAGGTGGGCAGCAGCGGCCAGGTTGCCCGCCAGGTCATCGTGGTCTTCGGTCTGCTGGAGGATGACATCGGTGCCGTAGTAGCCGTATTTCCGGATCAGGCGGTCGATCTCAGCATCCTCGCCGAACTCCCGCACCCCGGGGGCGAGGATGATCAGCTCACCGCCGTCGGCCAGGGCCATGCGGGTGCGGTAGATGGCTTTGTTGCCCAGCCAGGTGCTCTTGTATTCGAGGGGATCGAGGTATACGATCACCTTTTGCAGGGGCCGCTCTAGGAGGGTGATGTTCACCTCTTGCGAGAGGGCGGCGGCATGGTAAAAGACCTCATGGTCGTCGCCGATGAAGAGCCCGCGGGTGACCAGCCGGCCCTCCTCGTCCGGTCCCAGGACGGTCAGCACATAGAGGATGGGCGGCAGCAGGTGGCCGAACATCTCCGATGCCTTGTTGAGCACCGCCCGAACGGGGTTGTCGGCACGGCCCATGATGCGTTCCATGCCATACACCGCTCCGATGAAGTGACTTTTGTTGATGCCATCGTAGCCGCCTGTGCCGACAAAGATATTTTTGTTGTAGTTGGCCATGCCGATCACCTCATGGGGCACCACCTGCCCCGGCGAGAGGATCAGGTCGTGCCCTCCCTCGCGCAGCAGGCGGTTCACCTGGGCCGGCCAGGGGAAGGAGAGACGTCCCTCCGTCATTTCCCGGACAAAATCACCGGGCACCTCGCCGAGGGTGACCACATCATGGCGCCAGTCGTGTACCCGGAAAAGATCCCGCGGAAGATCTCCGAACATGGCCGAGATCTGTTCGCCGGTCATGGGAGAGTGGGTGCCCAGGGCGGGGAGAATGTCGATGAGCGCCTCCCCGAAATATTCGTAAGCATAGCGTGTCAGCTCGCCCGCCCGCGAGTGGTAGCGGGTCATGTCCGGCGGCACCACCAGTACATTCCGGAAACGCCCGGCCTTGTCCAGGGCCTCGAAAAGACCCTGCCGAAGATCGTCAGCGTTGAGGACCGTGGTTCCGGAACCTTTTTCAAAGTAGATCATGATGTTGATGAATTCTAATGATCAAATTCCTGCCTGCGGGATCCTTCAGATGAATAGGAAAGAACCTGACATTTGTTATTTCCATGGAGGCGTGCCGGGGAGGCTTTTGTTGAAAGCTTCCACCAGTTCTCTCTCATATGCGCCGGCATAGGTGCCTTCGAAGAAGCGGTGCAGCGCCTCTTTGTGGAAGCGTTCCCACGATTCCTCTTCATGGCCGGGGTTGATGGGGTAGAAGAGCACGCCGTTGTTCCTGGCGGCTTTCATGTCGCCGGGAGCGTCGCCCACCATGAGGATATGGTCGTCGGGATATTTCCCTTTGGCGGCGAGGGCGAGGTGTTCACTCTTGGTGCCGAACTCCTGGCCTGCGATGATGCGCACATAGCTGTCGATGCCGTTCTCCTGCCATTCCCGTTCGAGGGCTTCGACGGGGGTCTGAGAGACTACCATGGCATCGGCCTTGTCGCGAAGGAGCTCCAACGACTCGCGTACTCCCGAAAAAGGTTTCAGACCCTTGACCCAGATGCCGATCTCTTCGTTCACCTTTTCCGACCACTCCAGCACGCGCCGCAGGACAGGATCGTCATGGCTTTCAAGATAAGCTTTCAGGGCAGGATTGCCCAGTTTGGTCTCCTTGTCGGTCCACTCCTGCAGAGAGGAGAGATCCGGTACCTCGATGCCACGGGCCGCCACCTCAGGGCGTTCTCTCAGGAGTTTCACAAACTCCAGCAACGCCAGGAAACGGTTGATCCCACGCGTGCGGGAATAGAGGTTCACGAACTCCCACGTCTCCCGGGCCACCTTCGAGACCGGAAGCAGACCGAAATAACGGAGCACGTTAGGGCAGAAGAACTCCTTCTGTTTGGGCTCCATCGAGTCGAAAACACATCCGTCGGAATCGATCCCGACGAAAAATTCCTTTTCCGGCTTAAGGTCTTTCAAGATTTTTTGATAATCCATAAACGAAGATTTTGAGGAACTAAATGTTGGATGTTGCTCTATTCATAAGCTTGCGGCGTATATTTCTCGAGCTTCTGTTCCGCGAAGATGGGTTCGAAGCGTGTGAAACGCTGCAGGCCGTTCACGAGGGGCACCGAGGGCCAGTCGTTGCCGATGAGGGGCCGGACGTAGTCGAGGAACTCGTCGGTGACGTCGATGCGGTTGGGGGCGATCCATTTTTCGGGGAAGGTTCGTTCCGAGAGGGCGACCTTTTCGAGGGGCACCTTGTCGTAACGGACCGTATAGTTGGGTCCTGGTACACGCAGGAGGGTTGCCATCCAGCCGTTGCCGTCGTGCAGGGCGATGTCGACGGCTTTGCGACCCACCTGGTAGGCCTCTTCCAGGTCGACGGTGGAGGCATAGATGGCCGTATCGCGCTGGTCGGTGCCCATCACCTGGCCGCGGGCGGCACCGCGGGCTTTCAGTCCCACCTGGTTGAGGTAATTGATGACGGTCTGGTACACCGACATCTTCGTGGCGCCGAAGTTGGTATGCCCGAACGAGTCTTTCACCTCGCCCAGGTCGCCCACGTCGAACCCTTCGCTGATGACCACCAGGCAGCGGCCGTCGCGTTTGAGTTGGTCGTTGACGTTATCGGCCAGTTCGGCGAGGGATACTTTCGATTCGGCCATGTAGATCTGCAGGGGGGTGCGGCGTTCCGGGTCGGCCAGACGGGCGGCGGCGGGGATATAGCCGATCTTGCGGCCCATGGCCTGCAGCACCAGCACCGGGTCAGCCGGCGACGAGCCGCGGTTCTCTTCTTCGGCATTCTGCACGACATGGCTCCAGTAACGGGCGACACTGCCATATCCCGGCGTGTGGTCGATGAGCTGGAATTCACTGTCACCGACATCGTTATCGATGGTCTTGGGCACCCCTACGGCCACCACGTCGAGCCCCTGCTCGCGGCAGATCTCGCTCACCTTCCAGGCGGTGTGCTGCGAATCATTGCCGCCGATGTAGAAGAAATATCCGATATTGTGGGCGCGGAACACTTCCACGATCCGGTCGAAGTCCTTCGTCTGATGATCTTTCAGTTTATAGCGGCAGGTGCCGATACTGCCGGCGGCCGGCGTGTTCTTCAGCAGGGCGATCTCCTCCTCTTTCTGAGCCGAAAGGTTGAGGAGCTCTTCTTTCAGCACCCCTTCAATGCCGTGCCAGCCGGCATAGAGCGTACCAAAAACATCCGGATAGGCGCGGCAGGCATCGATAATGCCCCGCAGCGAGTTGTTGATCACCGGAGAAGGACCTCCGGATTGGGCGATGATGACGTTCTTACTTTTCATAGTTTCTTGCCGTTAACGAGATTGTATCCTATCGTTATTCGAGCTTTTAAACGCCTGCATAGGCGTTGAATCCTCCGTCGATGGGGAGGGTGATGCCGGTGATGAAGCTTGCCATATCGGAGAGGAGGAAGGCGATGGCGCCGTGGATCTCTTCATAATCGCCGAAGCGTCCCATGGGGGTATTGGCGAGGATCTTCTTTCCGCGTTCCGACAGTTCCCCGGTTTTTTCGTCATAGAGGAGGAAGCGGTTCTGTTCGCCGACGAAGAAGCCGGGGGCGACGGCGTTGACGCGGATGTTTTGTTTGGCCAGGTGTACGGCCAGCCACTCGGTGAGGTTGCTGACGGCGGCCTTGGCGGCCGAGTATGCGCCCACGCGGGTGAGGGGATGGTAGGCGCTCATGGAGGAGAAGTTGATGACGGCGCCGCCGCCCAGTTCCAGCATATCGCGGGTAAAGACAAGGGTGGGTAACAGGGTGCCGGAGATGTTGAGGTCGAAGACCCACCGGAACCCTTCGATGTCGAGGCCGTATATGGAACGCTGCAGCTCCTCCTCGGTGGTCTTCTCGAGCATCTCCACGTCGGTGGTGCCTTTGGGAGAGTTGCCGCCGGCAGCGTTGATGAGGAAAGAGACCTTGCCGAAAGCTTCATGCACCTGACGGCGGGTCTCCTCGAGGGATCCCTTGTCCAGAACGTTGGCGGTAAGGCCAAGTGCCGGCCGGCCGGTCTCTTTTTCGATCGTGCCGGCCACCTCGCGGGCCCGCTCACCATTGAGGTCGAGCACCACCATCTTCATCCCGGCACGGGCCAGGGAGAGCGCCAGCGACGAGCCGATGGCCCCTCCGCCACCGGTCAACACACATACCTTGTCTTTCAGGTCGTCAAAGGTGAGTTTTTTCATGGTCGGATGTTTTTTCTGTTTTTGGATTGCTTGTCAAATCCTTCCTCCTTACAGGTCGGAGTAGTCGGTGTAGTTCTCTTTTACCACGATCTCGATGGGCATGGGATGTTCGCGTTTTACCTCTTTTTTCCGGACCAGGTGGTCGAAGAGGGTGCGCATGGCACCATATCCCTGGGCGACGGGTTTTTGACAGAGGAGGACATCGATGACCCCCTGGTTGAGGTATTGGACGTTGTCAGGGGTGAGGTCGTAGCCGACGAACATCAGTTTTTCACGCCGGATCTTCCGGATGCTGCGGGCGACCTTGTGGGCGGAAGAGGTGACGAAAAGGCCGCGGGTTTTGTGGTGAAGATGTTCATAGAGGGTGTGGGAGAGAAGGAGCTCTTCGCGGGGGGCAATGTGGAGGCTTTCCACCTTCCCCTTGAAATGATGATCGTTCAGAAAAGCCCGCAAGCCTTCCTCGCGTTTCTTCAGATGCAGATGGTTCTCCAGGTCGGACGTAAAGTTGACGATGAGCACCTCGGAATGCTTTTTCAGGTGAAACCAGATCAGCCGTCCCGCGAGATAACCGCTGCGGAAGGGGTCTTGTGCGAAGAAGCTCAAGTAGTTGGTGCCCTCGAGGATCGAATCGATGAAAACATAGGGAATTCCTTTCATGTCCAGTTTTCTGACGAGATCTTCCGCTTCGCGGTGGAAGACCGGCGCGAGCACCACGCCGTCAGGTTGTTCGACCAGCATGTTGAGGGAGTTCTGCCGAAAGGATTCCTCATCGAAGATGTCGAAAAAGTGTTCTTTGACGGTGATGCGGTATCCTGCCAGTTCTTCCGCGGCTTTCCGGATCCCTTCGAGGGGCAGTGACCAGTAGGCATTGTCCCGCCGGGGACGGGGGATGAAGGTGGCAAGGATGAAGGTTTTGTCCGAAGCCAGCCGCTGCGCCAGGAGGTTGGGCTCATAGTTCAGTTCACGGCAGATCTTCAGAACCTTTTCTTTCGTTTTCTCCGATACCCTTCCGCGGTTATGGATCACACGGTCGACCGTGCCGATCGATACCCCCGCACGTTCGGCGATCTCTTTGATGCTGACCTTTTTCTCCATTTTTTCCCTCAGCTGGTTCTCCTCAGCAAATATACGCTTTTTTCTTATTGCGTGTACGTTCACGCATGAAAAAATTCTTGGAGAGGGATGGGGGTGTGAGGGGATTTTCATTACTTTTAATAAAGATGAGATGACCGTTGTAGTATTTTAAAGAACTTTGGATATGGAAGGAATGAATACGCGTTCAACAAGAAGGAAGGTTGTGGTCGTCGGGGCCGGGGCCGTAGGGTCGACCTTTGCGTATGCCCTGGCGCGTGACGGGGCGGCCGACGAGATCGTCCTGATCGATGCCAATGCGCAGTTGGTAGAGGGGCAGGTGCTTGACCTGGCCCATGGGCAGCCTTTCTTTCCCTCGGTGGAGATCCGTGTGGGGGATCAGGAGGATTACGGCGATGCCGATGTGATCGTGATCACGGCGGGGGCGGCGCAGCGTCCCGGGGAGAGCCGGCTCGACCTGCTGCAACGCAACCGCCGCATCATCGAAAGCATCGTCGACGATATCGTGGCCAGCGGCTCCGGCGCGGTGGTGCTCGTGGTCACCAACCCTGTGGATGTGCTGGCCTATGTGGCGTGGCGCCGCGCCGGCTGGCCCGCCGGAAGGGTCATCAGCTCCGGCACCGTCCTCGACAGCGCCCGCCTGCGTTACTTGCTGAGCCGCTACCTCGCCATAGACATCCACAGTGTCCATGCTTACGTCCTGGGCGAACACGGCGACAGCCAACTGGTCGCATGGTCACTCTCCCACATCGGCGGCGTACCCGTCGATACCTATTGCGGCAGCGCATCGCGCTTTGCCGACTGGCCGGAACAGAAAAAACGGATCGCCGAAGAGGTGAAACGCTCGGCCTATCACATTATCGATTACAAAGGGGCTACCTGGTTCGGCGTGGGGATGGCCCTCGTGCGCATCATCCGCTCCATCCTCCGCGATGAGAAGAGCATCCTCACCGTCTCCACTGTACTCCGGGGAGAATACGGTTTGCAGGATGTCTGTATGAGCGTTCCCTGTATCGTCACCCACGAGGGGGTCGGGCAGATCATCTCCACACGGCTCCGTGATGAGGAGCAGGAAGCTCTGGCCCGTTCGGCCGGCGTAATCCGCAAAGCGCTCGACCAACTGGGAGTGTGAACCGTCCCGTCTTACGGATGAAAATGATATACCTATTTTTAGAGAGTGGAGAACTTAAACGAGAGATCATGAGAAAGCTTTTGGGGTTGTCATGGATGGCGGTGTTGTTGTTGTCGTGTGCTCCGCATGAGGAGGAGGGTGTGACGAACGATCTGGGCAGCTTGTACCGGCTGGCGGAGGCGAAAAGCCGGTCGATCAGTCCGGAAAACTTCACCGGGGAGAAGGGGAAAGGCGGTATGGCCACCCTCGAGGAGGGGACGGCCGCCGGCCCGGCCCGCGAACTGGGAAGAGGCTGGAAGGTGAACCCTTTCATCAACATTGCTCCCGGCGACACCTTTACCCTGGCCGACATCCGGGGGCCGGGGGTGATCCGCCATATCTGGATGACCCCGACGGGCGTGTACCGCCTGATGATCCTGCGCATCTACTGGGATGACGAGAAGACCCCTTCGGTGGAGGTGCCGGTGGGCGACTTCTTCTGCAGCGGCTGGGGCCAGGGCAACGAGCCGCAGATCGCCTCACTGGCCATTTGTGTCAATCCCCGCAGCGGATTCAACAGCTATTGGCAGATGCCTTTCCGGCAACGGTGCCGAATCACCATGGAGAACAAGGCTGACCTCCCCGCCCGCCTATATTATCAAATCGATTACCAGCTCACCCGCGTGCCGCGGGATGTCGCCTATTTCCATGCGCAATTCCGCCGTACCAATCCCCTGCCTTACAAACAGCCTTTCACGATCGTCGACGGCATTCGCGGCAAGGGACAATATGTAGGTACATACCTGGCCCACGGTGCCTTCAGCAAATGGTGGTGGGGGGAAGGGGAGATCAAATTCTATATCGATGGTGACAAGGAGTTCCCCACCATTTGCGGCACAGGCGAGGAAGACTATTTCTGCGGGTCCTATGCATATGAGATGCGCGACGGCGGCGGCCCCGACGGCCGCGATGCGTATACCGAGTTTTCCACACCCTACACCGGTTTTTACTATGTACGCGGGGCCTTCGGCAAATACCGCAACCGGGTGGGGGAATACCGCTGGCACATCACCGATCCCGTGTGTTTCGATCATGACCTGCGGGTGACGATTCAGGCTTTGGGGTGGAAAGAAGGCGGTCTCTACAAAGCCCTGGAGGATGATATGGCGGCCGTGGCTTACTGGTACCAGATGGAACCGCACAATCCCTTCCCGCCGCTGCCTTCCAGGGAGGAACTGGTGATACGGCCCGAGTGAGGGGAAAGGTCAGTGAAAGAAAGCCCCGGAAGGGACCGGCCCGGCCGTAAATGACGGTCCTGACCATTCGAGCCGCAGCTTCGGCGTGCCGCCCACCTGGGCATGGTCGACACGGATGCGGTGCATCCCTTTTTGCAGGGCCAGCCGTGCCTCGCGCCATCTGCCTTCGTTGAGGATCACAGGCCGTCCGTCGATCTCGAGACGGCTGCCGTCTTCCGAAATAAGATAAAAGGTGTAGATGCCGGTCTGCGGCACCTTCAGGTAGCCCTGAAAGGTGATGGCGTGTTTGTCGTCGAGGGGGAAGTCGAGGGAGGTGCCGACGGTGGCAGCCACTCCTTCCCGCACTACCGGGTAGTGGCGCATCTGGTTGAGGTGGCGGCAGGCCCATACGCGGCGATAGTGGTAGGTGAGACCCGGGCGGGGTCGGCGCACGGTCACGGCCGGAAGGGGTGTCAGCCGCCGCAGGCGCAGCCAGGCGGGGTATCCGGCACCGGCGTCTTCTGCGACACTGCAAGCCTGCAGCAGACAACCGCTGTCGACGGACAAGGGAGATACATAAGGCCGGCCTGCCAAACAGGGATCGCGGCCGTCACACGAATAAAGGATCTTGCCGGCCCCCGCGGCGGAGAGTGTGGTGCGGCACATCCCCTCAAACGTGACGATGCCGTCGGGAGGGATGGAATGCCCTTCCGGAGCGATCTTCACCATCGGAGTCACAGGCCAGTCGGGAGGGAGAGGCCGCTGCGCGCAACCACGTGCCCAGGTGGTGTCGGGAACAGCTCCCATGACAAACTCCAGCGTGCCGCCGGCCATGATCTCCGCATGCCGCAGATAAGAACGGTCCAACGGCCGTCCGTTGAGGGAGACCGACCGGATGTAAACGTGCTCCGGGGTGTTGTCCCGCACCACGATACGGAACTTCTTCCCGTTCTCCAGCCGGATCACTGCTTTCTCCACCAGGGGAGATCCCAACGCGTACCTATCGGTGCCGGGGGTGACGGAATAGAATCCCAACGCACTGAGCACATACCATGCCGACATCTGGCCGGCGTCGTCGTTGCCGGCGAGGCCTTCCGGCCCGCAACGGTACTGGCTCTCCATGATCTTCCGTACCATCGCCTGGGTCTTCCACGGCATGCCGGCATGGTCATAGAGATAAGCCACATGGTGTGAAGGCTCGTTGCCATGGTAATATTGTCCGATCATCAGCGACGAGCGGCGTCCCTGGTAGGTGGTGGGGTTTTCGGTGGTGAAGAACCGGTCGAGCCATTGTCCGAAGGCTTGGTCGCCGCCCATCATATCGATCAGGCCTTGCAGGTCGTGTGGCACAAAGGTGGTGTACTGCCAGGCGTTGGCCTGGGTATAGTTGCGGGTATAGGCAAGGGGATCGAAAGGTTCGAGCCAGTGGCCGCGGTGGTCACGCGGCCGCATGAAACCGGTAACAGTGTCATATAAGTTGCGGTAGAAGTGGGAGCGGGCGTTGTAGTACTGCCAGGCGGCCGTGTCCGGGTCGCGTGCCACCACCGCCACGCACCAGTCGTCGTAGGCGAACTCCAGCGTGCGGGAGACGGCCTGGTAGGTGTAATCGTAAGGGAGGTAGCCGAATACGTTGCCGGTGGTGCGGGTGCCGTAAGGGAGACGGGCCAGCTCCTTCATGGCCTGCAGCATCTCCAGCGTGTCGCGTACGCTCATTCCCTTTACCCAGGCGTCGGCGATGACGGGTAAAGAGTGGAAGCCGATCATGATGGGCAGGTCGTTACCCGAGAGCTCAAAGACCGGCAGGTTGCCGGTGTGGCGGTAGCGGTCGAGGAAGGTGGCCAGGAGGTTGCGTGTGAGCGAGCGTTGCACGAGGGTGAAGAGCGGATGCAGTCCGCGAAAGGTATCCCACAGGGAGAAGTTGGTATACACTTCGTGATCGTCGCTGCGGTAGATACGGTGGTTGGGGCTGCGGTAGCGGCCATCGCGGTCGTTGTCGAGCGAAGGAAGAAGGAAACAGTGGTAGAGGGCGGTGTAAAAGAGGGTGTCATAGCGGGGAGCACGGGTGCGGACGGTGATCTTTTGCAGTTCTTTGTTCCAGGCTTTCCGGGCGGCCCGTCGGGCCTCGTCGAAATCTTTTTCGCTGCCTTCTTGCAGGTTACGCCGGGCTCCCGCCGGGTCGACGCGTGAGAGGGCCACCTTCACCTCGAGGGTGCGGGTGTGGGGGAAGCGGAACAACGCCTTGACAGCATGGCCGGCGGTCCGACTGGCCGTGTCGGAAAGGAGACTGTCGCACAGGAGGGTATGGCTCTTGAAAGGCTCAGAGAACTCGATTGCAAACCAGACAGTCTGATAGTTCCGTAGCCCTCCCACGGAGCGGCGGCAGCCTTCGACCGTGCGGGGGCCGGTGATGTGCAGCACCAGCGAGTCGGGGCGGTCGTGGATGCCATGCACCAGGTCAAGCAGCAGGAGGGCGGTGTCTTGACGATGCCACGTGTAGCGGTGGAAGGCCACCCGCCGTAACGCAGTAAGCTCGGCAGTGACATGCACATCCTTCAGCTTAACGCGGTAATACCCCGGCGAGGCTTCCTCGTCGTCATGGGAGAAGCGGCTGCGATAGCCTTTGTCCGGTTGACCGGCGGGGCCGGGTTCCCATTGTACCTTCCCTGTTAACGGCATCAGCAGCACGTCACCGCCGGCACCGCGTCCCGTGCCGCTGTAACGCAGATGGCTGAAACCGATGATCGAAGAATCAGAGTAATGATATCCCGTAGCATCATCGGGACCCGTGACGCGTGTGTCGGGCCCCGGCTGGATCATGCCGAAAGGCCATACAGGGCCGGGGAAGGTGTGCCCGTCGGCACCCGTGCCGATGAAAGGGTCTACATATCGAGCAGGATCCTCATCCCCGGAACGGCAAGAGACCATCCCTGCCAGGAGGATCAGGAAAGACAACGAACGTACGGAAAACGGTCTCATATTTTTCTTCGCTGAAGCCGATCCCGATCCGGGCATCCGTCTCTCCCGGTCGACGACATACATGCTGGGAGATCCGTGGACGCGGTAGCGCAAATACACCACCGGATAGTGAGGATGATGTCATGGAGAGCCTTGTGCCGTTTTGGGAAATGTGTCATTGGAGAAGGTCCCGGGTATCATCTTCCGGATGTTCCATGGTCGTTTGAGATCTCTTTTGCTTTTCATCGTCGAGATAGCGGAGGCGGAAATAGATCAGAAGGGAAAAGATCGGCATCAGCGGCGTGATGAGGGCAGATACCAGGGAGTTAAGGCCCAGGTAGACCGGGTTGGTCATGAACGACAAGATCCCGGAGGAGTCGGGGGCAGGTTGGGACATGGCGGTGAAGATCTCACGGATGAACCGCCCCGCATAGGGGATCATCGTGAGGGTGCTGAGGATCATACTCGCCATGATGTAAAAAAGGAGAAAGAGCAGGATGTAACCCAATGTGTGCCAGAAGTCGTTCATTACCAGACGGAACGAACGGCCGATGGTACGGAAGATGCCCGTCCTTTCGACCACCAGTACCGGCAAAACGGGAAAAAATACCGTTGCCAGGAAAAGCAGGGCAAAAAGGGAACCGATGATCAGGGCCAGGAGGCCAAGCACCGTACCGACGGTGAAGGCCATGATCACGATCACCATTACGATCATGCCGGGCAGGAGAAAACGTCCCACCGTTTGTGCGAGGATCGTGCCCAAACCCGCCTCTGAACCGCTCTCCTTGTGGAAGACGTAATTGACCACAAAAAGGTGGATGAACGTCTGGATCACCAGGGAGACTAACACCAGGATCCCTGCATTTTTATAGATCTCTGCCAGCTTGGAAAGATCGTTGTTCTCGATATCATAAAGGGCGCTCATGTTACCGATCGAATAGTGCGACACCGCCGGCAAAGAGAGCAGCAGGGCCAAAAAAGTGATGAAGAAGAGCCATCCGAAATGGCGTCGGTAGATGTCGAATGTACCGCTGAAGACCGTTTCGAGGTTGGCCGGACCGTAATAGGAAAATTTTTCTGCTTCCATAAAGGATGATCATTTATTGTTCGGAGCTTAAAGATATTTTAAAATCTTCAATCGGGAAAACACCGGGAGAGGAAATCCGTTTCCGTGGAAAAATCTTACCTTTACTGAGCCAAATCCTTGCCTCATGAAACGATCTTTGTTTGTACTAATGTTCACGACGATTTTCTTGTGGCCTGCCGGTCCGATTTTTTCCCAGAAGCGTTATACGGCGGATTGGGCATCGTTGGACAGCCGGCCGGTGGCGTCGTGGTTTGCCGATGCCAAGTTCGGCATCTTCATCCACTGGGGGGTCTATTCCGTGCCGGCGTGGAGTCCCAAGGGCACTTATTCGGAGTGGTACCAGTACTGGCTGCAGGAAAGGAATGTCTTCGGCAACGGAAAGTACCAGGGCGATGAGGTGTACCAGTATCATCTTAAGAATTATGGTCCGGACGTGACCTACTATGACCTGGCCAAGCGTTTCAAGGCGGCATTGTATGATCCCGGCGAGTGGGTTTCGCTCTTTGATCGGGCCGGGGCAAAGTATATTGTCGTCACCTCGAAGCACCATGATGGTTTTGCGATGTGGCCCAGCCGTGAGGCCAACGACCGTGGCTTCCCCTGGAACAGCATGGAGACAGGTCCCCACCGGGACCTGCTGGGCGAGCTCGAGAAAGCCATCCGGAAAACGGATCTCAAATTCGGGATCTACTATTCTCTTTTTGAGTGGTACCATCCCTTATGGAAAATGGACCGGGAGAAGTTCGTCACCAAGCATTTCTTTCCCCAGTTCAAGGACCTGGTCGCCCGTTACAAGCCGGACATTGTCTGGCCCGATGGCGAGTGGATGATGACGGCCGAGCAGTGGCATACGCCCGAGCTGTTGGCCTGGCTCTTCAACGATTCGCCCGTGGCGGCCACGGTGGTGGTCAACGACCGCTGGGGCAAGGGCTGCCGTCAGAAGCATGGGGGCTACTTCACAACGGAGTACAAGGCTTCGGGAGACTATGAAAAACCCTGGGAAGAGTGCCGCGGCATGGGCTTCTCGTTCGGTTATAACCAGGCTGAAGATATCCAGGATTACAACTCGGCCCGGGCGCTGGTGCTGCTGCTGGTCGACATTGTCAGCCATGGCGGCAACCTGTTGCTCGACATCGGCCCTACCGCACAGGGGAAGATCCCGGTGATCATGCAGGAACGCCTCCTCCAGATGGGTGAATGGCTCAAAGTGAACGGCGAAGCCATCTACGGAACCCGCAAGTGGGACAAGGCGGTGCAGTGGTCGGAAGGGAAAAGAGATTATCAGCCCAAGCAGCATTATCTGGGCGGTGACTATATCCTGAAACAGACGATCGACCCCGAACCGGGATATGCGGTCAAGGAGCTCTTCTTTACACGCAAAGGCGATACCCTCTACGTGATCTCCCCGCGGTGGTCGGGACAGGAGATGGTGGTGAAGGACTTCCATGGTCCCCGCGGTATGCGGGTGACCCTGCTGGGTTACGACAGGCCTCTGGCATGGGAAAACCGCGCCGGGAACCTGGTGGTGAAGATGCCCCCCTACGATCCGGAACGCTTCGGCGAAAGTCGCAGACTTGCCTATGCTTTCCGCCTGGAAGGGGCGTTGGGGGAGGAGTGATAAGGCGATCCGCCTTCGCCAAGACAAAAGACAAAAGGAAAAAGATAAAAGGGTTCAGGCATTGTCAAAAGCCAACTCGATACTCGATACTCGATACTCGATACTCCGAACTCAGAACTAAGCAGGGAAGGCAAAAGGGTTAAGGCAAAAGGCAAAAGTGAGACTCCATACTCCGAACTCGGAACTATGCCGATAAGGAAAAAGGGTTAAGGCAAAAGGCAAAAGGCAAAAGGCAAAAGAAAGCGAACTCGAAACTATTTACTCCGGGCACGATACCAAAAACTGAGAAATAGCCTTCGAACATGATATCAGGAAGATTCAAAACAAGGTGGTTCGGCATGATGGTGGCGGTGGGGTTGGCTGTGTGGGGAGCCGTGGTCTCCTGTGGGGGGGCTGAAGAGAGGCAATCAACCGCAATGCCCAATGTGGTGATCATCTTGGCCGATGATATGGGGTATGGGGATGTAGGTTGTCTCAATCCTGATGCGAAGGTGTCGACGCCGCATCTCGACCGTCTAGCGGCGGAGGGGATGGTCTTCACCGATGCGCACACGCCCTCGGCAGTTTGTACGCCCACCCGCTATGGTTTGTTGACAGGTCGTTATGCCTGGCGCACGCGTCTGCAGGGGGGTGTGCTGTGGGTGTGGGACCGCCCCCTCATCGAGCCGGGTCGCCTGACCCTCCCCCGACTGCTGAAACGACACGGCTATGCCACCGCCTGCATCGGGAAGTGGCACCTGGGCTGGGAGTGGCCTACCGATGACGGTTCCCGCATCAACGACAGCGTCCCCGACGGCGTGATGGCCCGCCGGAAGAGAATCCTCTTCGGGAAGAAGGTCGATTTTACGAAAAAGCTGGGGGGAGGGCCCCTTGCCGCGGGATTTGATCACTATTTCGGGGATGATGTACCCAACTTTCCCCCCTATTGTTTTATCGAAGATGATCATGTGACGCAGTTGCCCACCTCCTGGAAGCCGGACAGCATGTTCGGCTTTCCGGGTCCCATGGTGCCGGGGTGGCGCCTGTCGCGGGTGATGCCCGCCCTGACCCGCCATGCGGTGGAATATATCCGCCGGGCCCGGTCGCCGTTCTTTCTTTACTTAGCCCTTACCGCTCCACACACTCCCATTGCGCCGGCCGCTCCTTTCTGTGGTTCCAGCCGTGCCGGTGCCTATGGCGATTATGTGCAGGAGGTCGACTGGGCAGTGGGGCAGGTGATGCAGGCCCTCGTCGAACGCGGTCTCGACCGCAACACGTTGGTGGTGTTCACCAGCGACAACGGCTCCCCCGGCCGCGACGGCACCGGCATGGACGGTCCCCTCAACTCGGTGTTGCGCTACGGCCACCATCCCTCGTATATCTTCCGCGGCATCAAGTCGGACATCTGGGAAGGCGGTCATCATGTGCCTTTTCTGGCACGGTGGCCGGGACATATACCGGCAGGGAAGAAGAGCGACGAGGTGATCTGCCTCACCGACATGATGGCCACCTGTGCAGCCCTGGTGGGGGATACTCTGCCCGCCGGTGCCGGCGAGGACAGCTACAACCTGCTGCCTCTTTTCCTGGGACATCCCCATGAAGAGCCGCTGCGCGAGGCGATCGTCCATCACTCCATCGACGGCAGCTTTTCCATCCGCAAGGGAAGCTGGAAACTGGAGCTGTGCCCCGGCTCCGGCGGCTGGAGCCTCCCCAACCGGAAAGCCCTGAAAGAGGGGCTCCCGGAGATCCAGCTGTATGACCTGTCGAACGATATCGAAGAGCGTATCAACGTGGCCTCCCTCCACCCGGAGGTGGTGGAAGAGCTGTCGCAACTGCTCGAAAAGTATATCCGTGAGGGACGAAGCACCCCCGGTCCGCCACGGGAAAACGATATGGAACCGGATGCCTTCAAGTGGATCCATAATAACAGCGATCATGAGTAAGAATATGCGGCAGATAAGGAATGAACGCCCGTGGTGGGGAGTCTGGCTGGTGGCAGCGTTCCTGTTGTCGGGGCTGCTTTCCTGTGGGCGGCGTGTGGCCGGACCGGCCGAGGTGAAGATCATCCCGCGGCCCGTAGAAGTGGAAGTGCAGGATGGTTTTTTTCTCCTGGATGGTTCCGTCGCTTTTGTCTTGCAAGATTCTTCCTCACGCCTGCGCAGGGCGGCGGAGATCTTTTCCGCCGGGGTGAGCGCTTCGTCATCGTTCCGTTGGGTGCCTGAAGTGCGTGACAGCGTCGCCGGGACGGCGGTGGTGGTCCTCCTCTCCTCCGACACCGTCCGGTATGGGAGGGAGGGATATTCGCTGGTGGTCACACCCCGCCGTATCACCCTCGAGGCGGCCGCCCCGGCAGGGGCCTTTTATGCTATGCAGAGCCTGCGGCAGCTCTTCCCGCCGCAACTTGAGGATTCCACCTTCGTCGCCGATGCTTGGAAGATCCCTTGCGTGCGTATCTTCGACAAGCCCCGTTTCCCGTGGCGGGGAGAGATGATCGATGTGAGCCGTCACTTCATGCCTTTATGGTTTTTGAAGAAGAATATCGACTACCTGGCCCGGTACAAGATGAACATTTTCCACTGGCATCTCACCGATGACCAGGGATGGCGGCTGGAGGTGAAACGGTATCCCAAGCTTACGGAGATCGGGGCTTGGCGTGTCGACCATGAGGGGATGCCCTGGCACCGGCGTCCCCCCCAGCAGCCGGGGGAGAAGGCCACTTACGGAGGGTATTATACCCAGGAGCAGGTAAAGGAACTGGTCAAGTATGCGGCCGACCGTTTTGTGACCATTGTGCCTGAGATCGATATGCCGGGACACAGCCAGGCGCTGGTGGCAGCCTATCCGGAGCTGGCGTGTGATCCGGGTCCCCACTATGTGGCCACGGGCGGCCGTGTTTCGGGCAATACCCTCTGTCCGGCACGGGAGGAGACCTACCGTTTTATTGAGAACGTGCTTGCCGAAGTGTTGCCCCTCTTCCCCGGACCGTGGTTCCATGTGGGGGGCGACGAATGCAACAAGAGTTGCTGGGAGAAGAACCCGGAATGTCAGGCGCTGATGCGGCGCGAGGGGATGAAGGATGTCGAGGAGCTGCAAAGCTATTTCATCCGCAGGGTGGAAGAGATCGTCAACCGCCAGGGGAAGCGGCTCATCGGATGGGATGAGATCCTGCAGGGAGGGTTGGCTCCCAATGCGGCGGTGATGTCGTGGCGCGGCATGCAGGGTGGTATCCGCGCTGCCCGCCTGGGTCACGATGTGGTGATGACACCCCTTCCTTATACTTACCTCAGCCGCAAGCAGGGCGATCCGGAGCTGGAGCCGGGCGATGCCCCGTACGGCATCCCCATCACCAAAGCCTATTCGTTCGATCCTGTGCCGTCCGCCCTGACACCGCCGGAGGCCCGCCACATCCTTGGTACGCAGGCATGCCTGTGGACCGAGTTCGTGCCGGGACCCGAGCGTGCCGAATACATGCTCTTTCCCCGTCTCCTGGCCATTGCCGAGATCGGATGGACACCGCAGGAACAGCGCCGGTGGGAGGATTTCCTGGGCCGGCTCGATTACAACCTGCTCCGCCTGAAGAACCTGGGGGTCAATTATGCTCCGAGCATGTTCAATGTGGCGGTGCAGACTTTGCCCGACACCATAGGCCATCGTGTGCTGGTGCGCCTTTTTACCGAGCATGGGGGCGTGGAGATACGCTACACCTTCGACGGTGGCGATCCCACGCCTTCCTCACCATTGTACCGGGGGCCTGTGGAGGTGCCCGGCCCGGTGACGACGCTCAAGGCCGCCGCTTTCCGCGGCAAGGAGCGGCTGGGACGCATCACCACGAAGGTGTTTGAACTGCATAAGGGGGCGGGAGCCCATGTGACCTTCTCTGTGCCCCCCTCGCCACGCTACGCCCCGGGAGCGCACGCCATCACCGACGGCCTCCTCGACGGAGCCAACCCCTCCAGCCCCCTCTGGACAGGCTGGCAGGAGGTAAGCCCCACCATACTCATCGACCTGGGACGGGAAGATACGATCCATACCGTCACGGTCAACTGCCTCGAAGTCCAACGCTCTTGGATCTTCCTGCCCCCCGAGGTGCGTGTCTTCATCTCCCGCGACGGGAAACATTTCATGACACGCGGGATCCTCTACCGTGAACTCAAAAAGGAAGAACGCACACAGCCGGTAGCCCTGGTACTCAACATTCCGCCTACGTATGGACGGTACATAAAAGTATGGGCGAAAAATGCCGGAAGATGTCCCGAATGGCACTATGCCGCCGGGAAAAAAGCATGGCTTTTTATCGATGAGATCTTGGTAGAATGACCCCCGGTCGCGGAGAGATACGGAGTTACCGTGCGACATATCCCGCATCCCCTTCGGAAAGGGTCTTTTTGTTGCATAAGGAAGGAAACGGATGATCCGCTTTCCGGTAGATCGTCGCCCGGTAATCCGGTATGTGAAAAGCAAAACATCTTAACTGAGAATCTTATCCGATCCCTGCACAGGCCGTGGGAGAATAAGACCGTTTTTGTGGATTGTCTGATTCCGTAGTGACGGATTTTCGTTAACTTTATTGCTTATAACAACAAAGGATCCATGCTCGAGCACATCATCCGTTTCAGTCTTCGCAATAAGCTGATCATCATTCTTTTCACCCTGACGACGGTCATCTTCGGTCTCTTCTCGATCCCGCAGATTCCCATCGGTGCATTGCCGGACGTGACCAACAACCAGGTGCAGATGATCATCACCTCGCGCAACCTCTCTATCCGGGATGAGAAGAAAGATCGCATGACCACTTCCCCCAAAGGGGATAGGGTTTGTGCGGCTACCGGTCCGGAATATCATGATTCCCGGGAAAGATGGCATCCTGTCACCGTCGATTCCGTGACGGAAGAGATCCGGCTTTTCCGCCAGTGGGAGGTAGAACGTGTGCCTGAAATGAAGATGATGCTCGGGAAGGTGAATCCTGCCATCATCCCCACCGAGAAGAAGAATGAATGGTGGCGGTGCCGCCATGACCGGAAATTGAAAGAGATCCAAGGCTCCAAGAAAAAAGTGCAGCTGGTTTTCCTTGGCAATTCCATCACTCACAATCTGGAGAAGCCGGATAACAAAGAGATATGGGACAGGTATTTTTCCCGGTATGGGTTCCTGAATCTGGGCTTTGGAGGCGACCGGACAGAAAATGTGCTTTGGCGGGTGATGCATGGGGAATTGGAGGGTCTTCAACCCGAACTGTTGGTGCTGCTGATCGGGACCAACAATACGGATGCCGAACATTACCCCGCAATCCATACCGGAGAGCAGGTGGCCGAGGGCATTGCGCGTATATGTTACGAGGTGCAGCAGCGCCTTCCGGCAACGAAGATCCTCATTCTCGCCATCTTCCCATACGGAAAGGATCCGGCCAATACCCGGCGTGCAGCCAATGATCGGGCCAATCGCCTGGCTTCCCGTCTGGCCGACGGGAAACGGATCTTTTTTGCTGATCTGAACCGTTATTTTCTGGATCCCGACAATAGTGTGGATATCTCGCTGATGCCCGATCATCTGCATCCATCCCGGGCAGGAAACCGTGTCTGGGCAGCGGCGCTGGCGCCGGTGGTGGAGGAGATCCTTCACGGAGGAGGAAGCCATTACGGAGCCCCGAGGGTGCAAGGGCCCATGAAGATGCTTTACAAGAAGGTGGACAGTACGGAACTGTATCTTTATTTATATTATCCGCCCGACTTTCATCCCGGTGAGATCCGTCCGGCGATCATTTTTTTCTTTGGAGGTGGGTGGCGTTCGGGGAGTCCCTCGCAATTCACCGAACAGGCCCGCTACCTGGCGCGCCGAGGGATGATTGCTCTCACGGCCGATTACCGCGTGGAGCGGCGTAACCATACCACTCCTTTTGAGGCGGTGATGGATGCCAAGTCGGCCATACGATATGTACGCCGGCACGCAGTGCTGCTGGGGATCGATGCAGGCAAAATCGTCGCTTCGGGCGGTTCGGCCGGCGGACATGTCGCTGCCGCGGCAGGCATCGTCCCGCGACTCGAGCAACCGGGCGAGGATACGACCATCAGCTCACGCCCCAATGCGCTGGTGCTGTTCAACCCTGTCTTCAACAACGGACCGGGAGAATACGGCTACAACCGGATCGGCGACCGCTATCCCAAGATCTCTCCCTACCATAACATCGCTCCGGGCGATCCCCCTACAATCCTATTTTTTGGCACCCAGGACAAGCTGGTCTCGGTGCCTACCATCAAAGCCTTCCAGCAGAAGATGCAGGAGAACGGCAACCGTTGTGAGCTGTTCCTCTACGAAGGTCAGGGACACGGTTTCTTTAACTCCTGGCACCCTGAATTTTTCCAGAGCACCATGCGGGAAACTGTGCGATTCCTTCAGTCCCTCGGTTATCTGTCTGAGGAATAAGAATGGCAGCGTGGTGATCGTATGCCGCCACCAGGACGAGCTAATGATCCGTCCGGCGGAAGGTCTATGCCATGTTTCTCAACCTGTTTTCATACTTGCAGACGCTCCGCTGATGAACCTCGTCAACAGGATGCCGGCCAATGATATCTCCTGACATAATTCGGGCGATGTTGCCCGGGCCGACTAACTGAAAGGTGCTTCGACGGCCTGCTATGCAGAGGGAGCCGTGGCGTGATCGATGTTGCTGGCAAAAGGGGAAAAGAAAATGAAGATGAACCGGCAGGAAAAAAATCGTTATTTTCGTTCGCTATTTTCCCTAAACGGACAACAAAAAACCTTACCGATGATGAAAACACGTTTGTTTATATTTCTCTTCTTCCTACTTTCGGGAATGCTCCTTGCCCAGCAGGAATGGGTCGATCTGTTTAACGGGAAGGACCTGAAAGGCTGGGAAGAGCTCAACGGGAAGGCAAAGTATTATGTCGAAGACGGGGTGTTGGTAGGTGAGACGGTGGTGGGTTCGCCCAACAGTTTCCTTTGTACCAAAAAGCATTTTGGGGATTTCATACTGGAATATGAGGTGTTGCTCGAGCCGGCGGTCAACTCGGGCGTGCAGATCCGCAGTGAGAGCTCGAAAGATTACATGAACGGCCGCGTGCACGGTTACCAGGTGGAGATCGATCCTTCGTTACGGCGTTGGACGGGAGGGATCTATGATGAGGCGCGCCGCGGATGGCTATACAACCTTGAGCGCAACCCCCGTGGCAAGGAGGCTTTCCACATGGGGCAGTGGAACAAGTTTCACGTCGAGGCGGTCGGCGATGAGATCCGTACATGGGTCAACGGGGTGATGTGTGCCAACCTGGTGGATACCGTGACCGCCTCGGGCTTCATCGGCCTGCAGGTGCACAGCATCGGCAACAACAAAGCTTTGGCCGGGAAGAAGATCCGCTGGCGTAACATCAGGATCCTCACCACCGGCCTCGACACGGCCCGGTGGGATCCCGATCCGCGGGTGCCGGTGATCAGCTACCTCGATAACAGACTTTGCCCGCAGGAGGTCGCCGAAGGATGGAAACTCCTGTGGGACGGCAAGACCACCAAAGGATGGCGCGGCGCCCGGCTCGACCATTTCCCGGAAAAAGGTTGGCAGATCCACGACGGCGTGCTGACCGTCCTGGCCGGCAACGGCCGTGAGGCCGAGAACGGTGGCGACATCGTCACTACACGCAAGTACCGCAATTTCATCCTTGAGGTCGATTTCCGCATCACGCCAGGAGCCAACAGCGGGATCAAATATTTTGTCAATCCTTACCTTAACAAAGGGCCAGGATCGGCCATTGGCTGTGAGTTCCAGATCCTCGACGACCAGCGTCATCCCGATGCCAAGAAAGGCACCAACGGCAACCGTACGTTGGCGTCGCTCTATGACCTCATCCCGGCCCGGGCTGCCACGAAGCAGTTGCAGGGCTACGCCAAACGGCCGGTGGGAGGATGGTACCGCGCCCGTATCGTCGTGCGCGGATGTCATGTGGAGCACTGGATCAACAACATCAAGGTGGTGGAATACGACCGCTGCGGACAGATGTGGCGCGCCCTGGTGGCTCGCAGCAAATACCATGTGTGGCCCCACTTCGGCGAGTCGCCCGATGGGTACATCCTGTTGCAGGACCATGGCAACGAGGTGTCGTTCAAGAATATCAAGATCCTGGAACTGAACAACTGTGATGAACTGTAGATCATGGAAAAGAAAAGCATGACCACGCGGAGAGATTTTGTAAAGAAAAGTGCGTTGGGGGTGGCTGCTTTCGGCCTGGGAGGGGTGGCCTTTCCGGCAGCCAGCTACCGCCGTATCCTCGGGGCCAACGAACGCCTTACCGTCGCTCTCGTGGGGGCGGGGCGCCGTTTCCCCGGCTATCTGGAAGCCATGGCCAAGAACAAGGAGAACGTCCGGGTCGCCTATATCGCCGATGTGATGCGGTCGCGCCGTGAGAAAGGCCTTGCACGCTTCCGCGACCAGGTGGGTTATGAGCCGAAACTGCTCAACGACTTTCGCAAGGCCCTCGACGACAAAAAGGTGGATGCCCTCTTCTTTGCCATCCCCGACCACTGGCATGCCCCTGCCACATGGATGGCCCTTGAAGCAGGAAAACATGTCTACGTGGAAAAGCCCCTTACCCACAACCCCCGCGAGAGTGAGGTGTTGCTGGAATACCTGAAGAGATATCCGCATGTTGTCCAGATGGGCAACCAGCAGCGCTCGGCACCCGAGACGCGTGAGATCATTGCTGAAATCCACAAGGGGATCATCGGAAAACCTTATCTGGCCGTAGCCTTTTATACCAATGCCCGGGGCCGGGTGAAAAACCCTGTGCCGGCTGCCCCGCCCGAAGGGCTCGACTGGGATCTCTTCCAGGGACCAGCCCCCCGGAAACAGTATGTTGATAACGTCTTCGACTATAACTGGCACTGGTATGGCTGGGATTACGGCACTGCCGAGGCAGGCAACAATGCCACCCATGAGCTGGATGTCGCCCGCTGGGCCTTGCAGGTAGATTACCCTGTCGAGGCGGAGGTCGTCGCCGGGAAATACCATTTCCTCGATGACGGCTGGAGCATGTACGATACTATGGATGCCACCTTCCGCTTTGCCAACGGCACCACCATCAAATGGGACGGCAAGAGCCGCAACGGCTATCCTACCTATGGCAGCGGCCGGGGAACGATCATCTACGGCAGCGAGGGAACCGTTTACGTCGACCGGGGGGGATACCGTCTCTATGACCGGAAAGGGAAACTCATCCGCGACAGCAAATCCAAACTGGCCGAGGCAGGTACGGCCCTCGGGGGCGGCGGAGGCATGACCACCCTCCATATCGAAAACTTCTTCGAGGCCATCCGCGGCAAGGCCAAACAACACTCCCCCATCGACGAGGGAGGAAAAAGCACCTTGCTGTGCCACCTGGCCAACATTGCCTATCGTACCGGAAAACGACTGAAGATCGACCCTGCTAACGGCCATATCCTCGATGAGGAGGCCATGCAGCTCTGGGGCAGGAAATATGAGCCGGGATGGGAGCCGAAGTGTTGAAGTATAGTGCAATGAGTGCCTGGAGTACTTCGAGTGCCTAAAGTTGTAAGTTACAAGTGCCTAAAATCAATGACACCCGGATTCTGCTAGGCGAAGCCGCAGGGTACTGTTGGGTGTTGGGAGTGACTAAAGTTAAAAGTTACAAGTGACTAAAAATATAAGTGCCTTGAGTGCCTTGAGTACTTGGAGTACTTAAAGTGACTAAAGTGGTAAGTTACAAGTGCCTAGATTTTGCCTTCTTATCTGCTGTGGCCTCAGCGAAGGCGGATCGCATTATCGCATTATCGCTTCCTCGCTTAATCGTCTTCACCGGAGCCGCAGGCGAAGCGTCAGGGTTGCAAGATAGTGCCTGGAGTGCCTGGAGTACTTCGAGTACTTCGAGTACTTGGAGTTCCGAGTTCGGAGTTCCTAGTATCGAGTCAGTGAGTCACGGCTTTCGCGAAGCTTTGGCTGAAGCGAAAGACGATGGTGGAATTGACACTGACCGGAATGCAGTGGAGCGTCAGGGTTACATCAATAGAGCCTCGAGTGCCTTGAGTACTTGGAGTACTTAAAGTGACTAAAGTGGCAAGTTACAAGTGCCTAAAGTCAGTGACACCCGCCTTGTGCGAGGCGTAGCCGAAGCGGAATCCGCCGGTGGGTCTGACTCGATACTCGATCGATACTCCATACTCGATACTCCATACTCCACTTTTGCCTTTTGCCTTGGCCCTTTTGCCTTTTCGTATCTTTTGTCTACCGGTTCGGTTGGGAGTATCGAAGCGATGACTGACAATATCGATACCGGTGGGAAGGGAAAACTCGTCGGCAATATTCGGGTTGCCCTTACGCTACTCTTCTTTGATCGCCGGCAGGGGTGGTTCGTCGATGGCAGTACCGGGAGGTACTGCCTCGTCGAAAGCGATGCCGCCAAATTTTTCCCGCAAGATCTTTGTTCCTTTTACGGGTCCGTGCCACAGACTCACCAGGTTGCCGGCACAGCCGCGGTCGGCGTTCTGTGCGGCATAGAGCCGGATGTACTGGTCGAAAGTAGCCAGCATCTCATTGCAGATCCGGGCGTAATCCTCTTTCTGTTCCCGGGGCAGGGGATTGCGAGTGTCGAACCGTGCCAGCTCCCTGCCTTTTTCAAAGGCTTTGATGTAGAGGAGGGTGGTGCGGATGCGGTTGTCGAGGAAGGTGAGCCATTCGCGTCCCGGGCGGGAAGAGGTCTTGTCGCCACAGGGGGCGAGGGTGTCAAGCACCCTTTGGTAGGCCTTGTATACCTTTTCCAGTTCTTCGACGGGATAGTGGGCGAGGGGGCCGCCGTGGCGCCACCGTCCCACCCAGCAGAAGGCGAAGCCGCCGGCATGGTGCATGGCAGTGGTGTCGGCCTCGTCGAGCAGGGTCATGGCACGGGCAAAATCCCGGGCCGGCCGGAGGCCCAGCTTGCGGGCATACTGTTCGTAGAAGGCCGCAGGGGCAATGGGACCGTACACCCCGGACAGCGCCGCGTAGCGGGCGGTGACCCTGTTCTCTGCCGTGCGCCAGTGGTTGAAAAGGATGGCTGTGGCCCGTCCTCCCGGGGAATGCTGCAGAGCCTGCTGCAGCAGGTCGTGGATGCCGCTGATGCCGTTCTGCTGGATGTACATCATGCCGTCGAACTCGATCCACGAGTAGAGGATGGCCTGCCGCCAGTCGGCACTGTCGCGTAACACCTTGTCGGCGTTGGCGGACACCCGCATGCTGTGATGCCCCGGCATCAGCGAGATCCGCGTGCCGGCAGGGGCATAACGCCGTGCCAGGTAGTATGCCGGCCGGGCATATGCCGGGATCACCACATAGATGCCCAGCACCATCGGCATCCCTGCGGGGACGATCTCTTGTTCACGCAACACACGCATAAGCCGTGTGACATGCCCTACCTCGCCGTAGATATAGGCCAGGTCGCTCTGCTCGTCCCGTACCGGTGCCATCACCACGCTGTCGTGCAGCATCGCCTCTCCGAAATGGCGGCGGATCATCGCCTCGGTCTCCGGACGGGTGGTACGGGGACCCCAGCCGCCCGCCTCCTCGGTAATGAACTCCAGCTCGTCGATCATGGGATACTCCTTCAGGATCGCCTTTACCGTCTCGACCGACCGGCTTACGTCGGTGTCACTGCTGCGGGGTTCGAAAGAGAAGCGTACCTTCATGCCGCAGTGTTTCGCCTCGGTCATCACATCTTCCAGCCATTCGATCGCCAACCGGCTGCGGGCCTCGACATTCTCAAAATAGGGCTCGATCTCCGGGATGCAGAAGTATTTTTTGTTCACGGCGATGCGGCGGATGACCGGGTTGTCGGGGACCAAATGCACGTCGCCATAAAAAAAGTGACCGGCATATTCCACCGTATCCTTCCGGATCACCTCATACCACTGCCCCGGATAACTGTGAAAAGTGATGGCGTTGAAACGCATCCGGGCCAGATTGCGGATATACGCTTTGGCATCCTCTACCGACCAGGCGGAGAGATCCATCGGGAAGTTGAGATGTTGGCGGATGCCCCGTTCCTTTACAGCGGGGACGATCTTTTCGTGATATCCTGTGACTTCTTCCCACTTGAACTTTTCAGGGGATACCGGCCCGGTGATGTCAAAGAGGTAGCCGCCTTTTTCGAGGAAGGTATAGACGGCATCCAACACCTCCCGGGGGGTGCGGCCTGTAAGTGTGATGTTGCAGCGTTCCCCTTTCTTCTCCACATCAATGGCAAAAGCTCTTTCTTCGAAAGAGGGTTCAAGACGGAAATGAAAATATACCTGGTGAATGCCGGAACCTTCAAGAGAGGAGGGGGAGAGGAACCGCTCCATCTCACTGCGGGCATATTCTGTCACCGGATCCTGCTGGGAAAGATCATAACGGATAAGAGATTCTTTCTTACCCCATTGACAAGAGGAGAGGATGAGGGTTACGGACAGGAGGAGAAGGATCTTTTTCATTGTACAAAGGGTTGGGTTAGTTGACAGCTATTTGGCAGGCTTCTGAGATGAAATGGACGATCGGTTCGGGGTCGGGGAGGCTGTGGGGATGGTGGCCGATGCCGGGTTTATGGATGACGCGGATGGTGCCTCCCTCTTTTTTGATGATCTGTTCGAAGGGTCCGGTGTTTTCGTCCACAGGCACCACCTTGTCGGCGTCGCCGACGACATGGAGCATGGGGAAGCCGAGGGTGGCGATCTCTGCGGCGTGGTCCAGGGGGCTCACATGAGCCTGGAGGGCTTCTTCCTCACTGGTAAAGCCGTACACATTCATGCAGGCTTTCCAGTTGTCAGGGCTGCCCTTCCCTATGCCTTTCCCGCCGGGCCAGCTTTTGATATCGAGGACGGGGGCGTCGGCATAGACGGCACAAACCTTGTCGGGGTTTTGGAGGGCCCAGTTGTAGACGATCAATCCGCCGCGGCTCATCCCCTCGAGAGCGGCCTTGGGGGCCAGTCCCCCCTTCTGCAGCCAGTCGTAAAAGCGGTTCCAGCGGACTACCGCCGGCGGCGCACCGAAGAGCCCTGCCACATCGTAGTAAACCACATGATATCCCCGTTCGAGGAGGGCGATGTCTGCTTGCGGCTCGTGGCCGAAGAAACGCGCCCGCCAGACCCACGGCCGCCCTGCGGCCGTATGACGCGGCATCACAATATGGTAGGGAACACTGTCAAGCTGCCCGCTCTTCATCTCGAAACCATGGAAATTATGGGTTTCCACGGGAAGGTCGAGCTGCCGGCGCAGATCGAACGCTGTCGTGTCGGCAACCAGATGGTCATACAAACGCTCGGCGATACGGCGGGCTCCTGCAACATTGGGGTGGACTTTGTCGGGCAACAGGTCCTCCTTATCAAGGAACCAATGGTACAGGTCGATCAACTCACAACGGTTGTCAAAGGCCACCTTCTCCATCAGCGGCTGGATTTTGCGGGTGATGAGTTCAGGCGAGATCCAGACGGTATCCCCGTAATTGAATGCAGGCAGCGGCTTGAGGAGGATCACCCGGGGATGGGAAGGAAGCTCCCGGTAGATGCGGATGAGTTGCGCATAATCCCCCTCAAACGCAGGAAGATGAGCACGGCTTTTCTTTTGCGTATCGTTGGTGCCCAGCATAATGAAGACAATGTCGGGAGCAAAAGCCTTGGAAGCTTCAAACTCTTTCGTCTTTACATAAGGGAGGGCCCCCTCGAACAGCAAGGTCGCTCCCGGGCGGCCGAAATTGGCCACGGTGTACTGTTTCCCCAGCATCTCTTGCAACTGGGCGGGATAACTGTTGTGTCCACGATCTTCAATGCCGGAACCGTAAGTGATGCTGTCACCCACACAGGCAACCTTCGTACGCGAAGAGTGACACCCTGTAAAAAGAAATATTATGCCCAGGAGTATGAGGGGGTTTGCTTTCATCCGCGAAAATTTGCGGTAAATTTAAGGAATCTACGGTGTAATTTTTGGATGTAAGCTGGGAATATTGCCGACGTGATAGAACAAAGTGATCTATTTTTGCCGGAGAGCCTTCTCCTTTCCATCCTTTCCGGCAACTTCAGATCATGGCGTCCATAGGGACGGTGATGTCATCCCATCCCCTTTCTGAAGGTGGGCATACCCGCTATCTTACTTCATCCTTGTCGTTCGACCATGCCTGGCAATATTCCCGGTTGAGCCGGTTTGCCACAGGCTTGGATCTGTTCTATGACGGATCGCTGGCAGAGGCGTACGACATGGTTCAAAGCGAGGTGCCGTTCTTTTGGCAGAGCGCTGTGGGAGTCCATGCTGGGTTGCAATATGATGTGGAACGGATCACCTTCCTGGGGAATGCCGGTCTTTATCTTTGGAAGCACACCCCTTTGCGCGGACATTATTATCTGCGGGCCGGGGGTCATTGCGCCACGTTACGACACCCTCTCCCAGGAGGGGACGATGTGGAAGATCAGGGAAAAAGGAAAGACGGGCATTGTAGACTACCGGGGCCGGGAGGTGGTGGCCCCTCTCTATGATTCCTTGTAAAGGGAAGGGGTATTCTATTGCTTGTACGACCAGGGCCGTGTGGGCCTGGCTTCGATCGACGGCAAGACCTTTTTCGAACCCTGCTTTGATAGTGTGAAATGTTTTACGTGGTACTGTATCGTCGTCCGTGATGGGAAAAAAGGGCTGGCGAACGAAAAAGGCAAGATGATCGTGCCCATCGTGTACCAGGATCTCCGGATCAACGGCAACCGGGTGGAAGTGCTGACAGAAAAGGGATGGAAAGAATTGCAAGGAATCCGGCTCCAGGTGAAAAGATTCTGAAAACTACGTAGTTGTCTACGTAGTCGACTACGTAGTAAGTGTGATGTAATGGTCTGAATCATATCATATAATCAGGATATATGTCTTGTAAATTCCTTAAACTACCGGGGAGGTTTATCTGTTCCGGGAAGGAGGGGGGAGGCTGTCCGGGCCGGAGCGTTGGAGGCGGGTGTCGAGGAGGTGGCGGATGGCAGGTTCGAGACGGTCGTATGGATAACTGCGACCGTTGCGGTAGTCGGTGACCGCCCTTTTGGCAAAATCGACATAGAGGGTCTGCAAGAGGGTGTCGACCACGATGCCGGAAGGGTCGTTGTGGAAGGTGGGCATGTATTCCATGCAGGTGACGAAATCGTGAGCGTGCAGGGAATCCAGCAGGGAGATGCCGTCGACGGGGTAAGCGGGGGGGATGCCGGCCAGCGAGAGGATGGTTGTGAAGATATCGGCCTGTGAGGTGAGACGGGCACGCTGTTCCGGGAGTTCTTCGCGGTGGAGCGTGTCCGTGACGGGAGGAAAGACCAGCAGCGGATTGTGCCATACATCCGGTTTGAAGTTGTCGTTGAAACGGCCGGCCAGTCCCCCGAAGTTCTGACCGTGATCGGGGGAAAAGAAGATCCAGGTATCCGGAAAAGCTTTCTGGATGAACATGTACAGTCTTGCAAGGAAAATATCGGTGACGATCAGGGTGTTGTCGTAGGCATTGACACAGTTGGGGCTCTCCTCGGGGAGGAAACGTTTCAGGCTGTCGGGGGAGTGGATGTTGTACGGGTAATGGCTCCCGTCCATTTGATAGACCAGCAGGAAGGGGGTGCCGTATTGCTGCAGGTAACGGAACAGATGCGGCAGTACCGCCAGGTCGTCCGCACCCTTGTGGACATCCACATTGCCACTGAAAGAGGAGCCGTCAAGGAGCAGGTCGATGCTCCCGTCGTCGAAGTATTTGTCGAGGTATCCCCAGTGGAGGTCTTGCGCCGAGATGAAGAGGGTGTGATAGCCGGCAGCCTTCAAATAGTTGAACAGGGAAGGGTACCGGTAAAAGGCGCCCTGCGGGTCGGGACCTTCCAGGCCGGTGAGCATGTAGGGTACGCTCAGGCGGGTCTTGTTGCCCAAGGCGACCGCCTTCTGCATGGCGACCAGGTCGCCCCGGCGGGCCAGGGAGTCAAGCAGCGGAGTGGTGGATCGCTCGTATCCGTACAGGCTCATATGGGAGAGCACCTGCGACTCGCCGATGACAAAAATGAAGTTGGGGCGCTCCTCCGCGGAAGGAACTGAAGGAACAGGAGCACGGTCAGGATGGATCTTCTTGTCCCGGCTGATGAACAGGTTCTCTGTGAACGAGCTGTAGAAGGCAAATGAACTGTGCTGAAAGTTGATGACACTGTACCAATGCAGCAGGAAGAAGGTGAAAAGGCCGGTAACAACGAGCAGTGAGGGAATAATGAGCCAGCGCCGCGGGGAGGCGGTGCGTCGCAACAGCCATCCTGCTGCCAGTGAGAGCAGCAAAAGGTAAGCCATCAAAGGAAGATTGAGGTTGGCCGCAGAGGTGCTTGCCACCATTCCGGGCGACTCGAAAAAGATCGAAAAGATCGAGGGGGAGAGGAACTTACGGTAGATCCAGAAATAGTTGCCCTCGACCAACAGGGGCAGGATGACACCCAAAAAGTAAAGGGCCCAAAAAAGACCCCGCCGCCGGATGAAGGTGAGTAAAAGCAGAAAGGCCAGCAGCACTACCGCCGATGCCATATAATTGGCCAGAAAACGCAACCCCGGTGCCGTATGAACAAGCCAGCTGGTGCCCCGCATCGAAAGGTCTCCTGCCATTAGCAGACCCCACGCTATCCATAACCGTTGGCGATGCATCTTCCTCATTGCTTCTGCAAAGCAACAAAAGTAAAAATTTATCCCTCACATGTTTCTTGAAAAAAAAAGAAATGTGTTAACTTTGTCAGAAATCGTAACACTATGTCGGTAAAACGTTTTGGAGTCTCTTTACAGGAGGGGCTGTTGGAGGACCTGGACAGGTTGGTGGAAAGAAGGTGTTTTCCGAACCGTTCCCAGGCCATCGCCTTTTTGATCGAGAAATACAAGGTGGAAAAGGGCTGGGAGGAAGATGCCCTGGTGACAGGGGCCATTCTGCTGGTCTATGACCATCACAAACGGGATGTGGTCGATCAGTCGATCCACATCCAGCATGAGTACCAACCGCTTATCCTGGCTCTCCAGCATATACACATCACCCATGATGCCTGTCTGGAGACCATTGCGGTCAAGGGGAAGGCGAGTGAGATACGGGAACTGGCCGACAGGCTCATCGGCATGAAAGGGGTGGAATATGGTGATCTGATGATGAGCAAGGTGGTGGAGTGATGCCGGAAGAGATTGCCGTACGGGTCATAGGAAAAGTGGAGAACAGGGTGAAAGAGCCGCTGGGGCAGGAGGCTTTCAGTGGAGAGATCTCGGTCATCACGGTCTATCCCGAATATGCGGCGGGACTTTACCGGATCGAGGAGAATGAATACCTGGACATCCTTTTCCACTTTCATCTGGCCGGAGGCTTTTCCTTGCACACGAAGGTCTTCTCGGGTGAGGAGAAAGGGGTGTTTGCTTCCCGGAGCCCTCATAGGCCTTCCGGGATCGGACTGACCACCGTCCGGCTGGAGAAGAGGGTGGGCAACCGGCTCCTGGTGAGAGGACTCGATGCGGTCGACGGAACCCCCGTCCTCGATATCAAACCTTCGGTCAGTCATTTTACCGATGAGGAAAAGGCGATCATCAGTGGAAGGGAGGGGGATGCGATGAAGCGATGAAGCGATGAAGCGATAAAGCGATGAAGTGTTAGTTTCCCCGGTACGGGGTACTTGGACAGAAAATGGAAAAAGCATGGCAAAAGAACTGGACATCTTGATAGCAACGTCGGCTACGGTAGCTTTTTTACATACCTTGTTCGGACCGGATCATTATTTGCCGTTCATTGCGATGGGGAAGGCGCGACGGTGGTCGATGTTGCGCACTTCGATGGTGACACTGATCGCCGGAACGGGGCATGTCCTCGGCTCGGTGGTTTTGGGGATGATCGGTGTGGCGGCCGGCCTGGGCATACAGAAGGTGTCGCAGGTGGAGACGGTAAGGGGCGACCTGGCCGGCTGGCTTTTCATGGCCTTCGGACTGGTCTATATGGTATGGGGGTTGCGCCGTGCCTGGCTCAACAAACCCCACTCCCATCCGCATTTCCATCTTGACGGGACATCGCATGACCATGTGCATATCCACAAGGGAGAACACCTGCATCTGCATGAGGGGGAGAAGAAGAACATCACGCCCTGGGTGTTGTTCGTGATCTTTGTCCTGGGGCCTTGCGAACCGCTCATTCCGATCGTGATGTATCCGGCGGCACGGGGTGACTGGGGGGAACTGCTGGTCACCGTGCTGGTGTTCAGTGTGGTCACGATCCTTACAATGCTTGCGCTGGTGTTAGGCACCCTCTTTGGGCTCAACCTGATGCCGCTGGGGAAGATGGAGCGTTACATGCATGCCCTGGCCGGGGGAACGATCCTCTTCAGCGGTGCTTCTATAGTTTTCCTGGGTTGGTAGGATCAGAAGAACCAGGCCATCCGGACCTTTAGGAAAAAAGGTGTGCCCGGCGTGAAATGGAGCTCGGTGACGGGTTCCGGTTCATTGTATAATCTCGACTCGGTGGCGAACTGGGCTTCATTCCATTCAGTATTAAGAAGGTTTTCCACAATCAGCGCAATCTCATATTTCGGTTTCAGGTAATGTAATGCGGCATCCACTACGGTATATCCCAGGGCTGTCACGGTATTGTCCTCGTTGGCGGGACGATCGGACATATACCGGTAACGCAGACTGCCGCCGAGGCCGTTTCCCAGGATGAGTTTGATACCCCCTACGCTGGAGAAGATGGGAGCCAACGGCACATGGTTGGCGCCTTCGGGTTCATCCGGGTATACCGGATTGGCATAGTTAAGGTCCAGATCTGCATAAAGCCAATTACGGTACTGATAACGCATTGAGAGATCGATCCCTACGCGACGGGTGCGACCTGTCGGCTCAACGGTGCCTTCGTCGCCGGAGAAAACCGACTCCTGTTGCATGTATAGGTACCATAGCGCCGTTTGTACTACCAGGTTGTCAGTGGGTTTCCAGAGAGTCCCCAGGTCAGACCCCCATGCCATGGGGATCACCCGGTCGCCGTGAACCATGATGACATCCCGTGTATCATTGGTGTGAAAACCGCCTCCGCCCCTGAGGTAAAGTTGCCATCGTCGTGAGAGATTGTAAGAGAGGGAGGCTTTCGGACATACAACTGCTTTTCGTATGGCGTCGCGCCGGTAATCAGGCAGCAAACGGTTGATGGATTCAAACGTGAAAATGTCGAGACGTGTCCCGGCACTGAACATCCAGTTACCTAGGTTGATCTTTTCCCGGATGAAGAGATCGGTGTTGATTTCATTGATGTCACCGAAGTTGATTGTGTCGAGGGTGGTGAAGCGTTTTTCTACGTGGGACAGTTCCTGCCCTCTGATTGCATCGAAGCGGAAGTCACCTCCTACGGTCAGATGTCCCTCCCAAGACCCCAGATCATGGGGTTTCTGGTAACGGGCCGAATAGCCGTAGATTGTACGTTGTTCTCTCTGTCGGATCTCGTCGCCGTGAACCGGGTCGTTCAGGAAAAAGGTGAAATTGGAGTAAAGCGTAAAATCGTAATCTGTAAAGTACATCAGATTCATAAGATTCGATCCGTCGGGGAAATTGCTGTTCAGCCGGACCAACATGTTCTTTCGTCCGGTTTGGCCTCCTTCGGTGTTGTCGATGGCTCCGAAACGGTCGATGATCCCTTCGTCGATGGCCCGTTGGGGGATCTGTCCGGAAGCGTCCCAGTCACTCCGAAAAAGAGAGAGTTCGACAGTCAGATGATGATCAAGGTCGAGATAGCTTGAATATTTTCCGAACAGGTTGTATCGCTTGAAATGCTGACTGTTGTCGAAAGGTCCATCGGAGAGAAAAAACTCCCCGGCCACGTAAGCATTTTGGTTGTGTGCATGTCCGTTGTTTCCCAAGATGTTGAGCAAGGTCACCAACCTTCGGGTTTGGTATTGTCCCACGCCGAGTTGGATACGG
>JAMOUS010000163.1 GCA_027067975.1 Bacteroidales bacterium
GGGCTCTTGGTTTCCACCCTGCTGACACTGATTGTGGTCCCATTGCTGTACGCTCTTTTTACAGAGAATTAAGACATCCTCTATTGTATACATCTGTATCCCTTCATTCTCCTCCGGGAACAATATCTTTTCTATGGGTTTACAATAAGTATCCGTGGATCCAACTGGTCCGCTTTTGTAGAGGATATTTCTGTAATCGCACGAATGGATGTGCGTTATTAACCTAATACCCAGTCATTATATATGATTATTTGAATAAAATATTGAAAAGAATTGAACGGGTCCCGCCGAAGATCGGCATCAAAAAGGGAAATAATCACTACATAAAACAATACGCCAGATAGTTAACCGTATTATATTCAAGTATAACTTCAAATTATTCCAATATTTTTGCGAATTAATTATATTGCTGTGATACCGATGGTTAATAACATGTTCATGTATAAATGCAATCTGAATACATTATTGCATAAAAAATTCCTTATATTTAAGGGAGTACAAATGTAACCAGAGTAAGCAGTACAGTTGTAATGATTTTGATGTTTACACTTGTAATTTCCTAAGAGACATGGAAGAGAAAGAAGAGATCCGTGAAAGAATGAAGAGGTTTTTGGAGCAAAAGGGAATGAGTGTTCCTGTTCTGGCCTCACGGATGGGCGTACAACGCTCCAGTATTGCACACATCCTCTCCGGAAGGAACAAACCCAGCTATGACCTGATACGGCGCTTCCTGGAGGCTTTTCCTGAGATCCGGGCCGAATGGTTTATATTGGGAAAAGGTGAAATGTTCAAAACGCCCGTACAGGAAACCCTCTTCGAATCAACAGACCTCAGCATACATAGCAAGCAAAGTGAAAAGGAAGAACCGGAAAATATCGAGGTTACAGATGTAGACATGCTCGAAAAAAAGAAAGAGAAACAAGAAAATGTAGAAGATATATCCATAAAGGGCAAAAGTAATGTAAGAAAGATCATTCTTTTGTTCGAGAACGGTACATTTCAAGCATACGATCCGGAAGAACCGCAGTGAGAGAATGGAATCAGTTTCTTATCTTTGCTGCAAAGCGGATCTATGAATCAGATTATTGGAAAGAAAAGGATCGAAGACCTTGAGGTGACCGGTAACAAATGGTTGAATGAGGATTATTTTGTGCTCACACTTCGATCCGAAGAGATCTTACCCGATATCCGGGCGGGGCAGTTCACCCAGGTCAAGGTGGAAGGTTCTCCGGAAACCTTTCTAAGACGTCCCATCTCTTTTTACGATGTACATCCATCCTCCCGGGAGATAAGGTTGCTCATCAGGAAGGCAGGTGCGGGTACGAAGCGTCTGAGTGCTCTTAACAAGGGTGAGAAAGTGAACATGATCTATCCGTTGGGTAGACCATTTTCTCTGCTTGAAGGGAACCGTTTCCTGCTGGTGGGAGGAGGGGTTGGTTTGGCACCTCTTTATCTGCTGGGAAAAGAGTTGCACAGAGCGGGGAAGGAGATTGTTTTTCTTTTTGGGTTTCGCTCGGCTGGGCAATTGTTCGATCTGTCGCAGTTCAAGGATCTGGGTGAGCTCTATCTCACCACCGAAGACGGCAGCAAAGGGGAGAAAGGCTTGGTGACCGGCCATCCCGTTATGGAACAAGGCTGGGATGCCATCTATACTTGCGGTCCGGAGCCGATGATGAAGGTTATCGCTGCGGTCGCGGCTGAGAAAGGGGTGCCTTGTGAAGCCTCGCTCGAGACATTGATGGGATGTGGTTTTGGGGCTTGTCTGTGCTGTGCCGTCGAGACGGTGCATGGAATGCAACGTGCCTGCGTGGAGGGTCCCGTTTTCAATACAAAAGAATTATTATGGTAGACCTGGAAGTCAAGATCGGAGGGATTACCCTGAAAAACCCGGTGACCACGGCATCGGGCTGTTTTGGTTACGGTTTGGAATATACCGATTTCCTGGACATCTCCCGGTTGGGTGCGATCTTCACAAAAGCCACCACAGGCGAACCTAGGGAAGGGAACCCTTCCCCCCGCATGGCCGAAACCCCCATGGGGATGATCAACTCGGTAGGACTCCAGAACAAAGGGGTGGACCATTTCATTGAACATATCTATCCCCATCTGTCCGCTTATGACACCCATTTCATCGTGAACGTGTCGGGATCTACCGTTGAAGAATATGTGGAAGTCGCTTCCAAGATCGATGTTTTGGAAAAGATCCCGGGCATTGAGCTCAACATCTCTTGCCCCAATGTAAAGGAAGGGGGCATGGTCTTTGGTACCGATCCGGTGTCTGCGCGGAAGGTGATCCGGGCGGTCCGGGAGGCATATCATAAGACCCTCATTGTAAAGCTGTCGCCCAATGTCACCTCAATAAAAGATTTTGCTTTGATCGCCCAGGAAGAAGGAGCGGACAGTGTTTCTCTTATTAACACGCTCCTGGCCATGGCCATTGATGCGGAACGCCGTAAGCCGCTCATCGCACGGATAACGGGCGGGCTCTCGGGTCCTGCGGTCAAACCCATTGCCCTGAGGATGGTCTGGGAGGTCGCTCAGGCGGTGGAGATCCCTGTGATCGGCCTGGGTGGGATCAGCAGCGCCACCGACGTGATCGAGTTCATGCTGGCCGGCGCTACCGCCGTTCAGGTCGGCACGGCCAATTTCATTGATCCTGCCATCTCTTTAAAGATCCTGGAGGGGATCATCGACTACATGGAACGGCATGGTTTCTCCTCCGTCAAAGAGCTGACGGGGGCGCTGGAGATCTGACTGCAGGGCGGGCCGGAAAACGTAAACGGCCGGCAACTGTGTTGCCGACCGTTTAACCAGGCACATTGGAGAGAGAGTAGAGATCAGAGAGTTCAGTTATGACTGTTGACCAGTGGCATGTTTTCCATATCGATATCCCCTGTAACAGTATATTGTTCGTCGTGCTGGCTCAGGTCAAGTCCCAGGATCTCACTCCGGGGTGACACCCTCAGGGGGATCAGTTTGTTGGAGATCCAGTAGAGCAGGAGGGATCCTCCGAAGGTATAGATCCCGACGATCACAAGTGCCAGCAGGTGCATGAGGAGTGTATGGACGTTTCCGTAAAGCAGTCCTACATTTCTGGCAAAGACGGCAGTGAGGAGCATGCCGACGATACCTCCCACACCATGGGCAGGGAAGACGTCGAGGGCGTCGTCGAGGGAGGATTTATCTTTCCAGTGGACGGCGATGTTGCTGACGATCGCGGCGGCCGTTCCGATGAAGATGCTGGATCCCACCGACACATATCCGGCTGCCGGCGTAATGGCGACGAGGCCCACCACCGCTCCCACGGCCGCACCTATTGCTGACACTTTCCTGCCCCGCAGGCGGTCGAAAAAGATCCAGGTGAGCATGGCTGCCGCACCTGCCATGTTGGTGTTCATAAACGCGACCACCGCCATGGAGGATGCTTCCAGGGAAGAGCCGGCATTGAAACCGAACCACCCAAACCAGAGCATGCCGGTGCCGAGCAGGATAAAAGGAATATTTGCAGGGCGGTAAGGTTTTTTAGCTTCCGTACGCCGTCCCAGAAAGATCGCGCCTGCCAGGGCCGAAAAGCCTGCCGACATGTGGACCACGGTCCCGCCGGCGAAGTCCAGCACTCCCAAATTGCGTAAGATACCGTTAGGATGCCATGTCCAGTGCGCCAAAGGAGCATAGATGAAAATGGTAAACAGCACCATGAAAAGCAGGTATCCGCTGAATTTCACCCTTTCGGCAAAAGAGCCGGTAATGAGGGCAGGTGTAATGATCGCGAACTTGAGCTGGAACAGGGCGAAAAGGGCCAGAGGGATGGTGGGGGCCAGCAAAGGATCTGTCCCCAGTCCTACGTGACGGAACATGAAGTAAGTGAAAGGATTGCCGATGAGTCCCGTTCCTTCTCCGCCCAGGCTCTTCCCGAATGCGAGGCTGAAACCCACCACGACCCATACCATACTGACGACACCAATGGCAATGAAACTTTGGAGCATCGTGGAGATGACATTTTTTGAACGGACCATTCCCCCGTAAAAGAAGGAGAGGCCGGGTGTCATGAAAAGGACAAGGGCCGTGGCCGTAAGCATCCATGCAACATCCTGTCCGGAGATGTTGGGATCGTTCATCGTGCCGAAATCATCGAAGCGCATGGCTCCCATCACGGCCACGAGGGCCATGGCACCGGCGAAAAGGTGCCATTTATATCGTCTGATCAGGGTTTCCTTTTTTGGGTACATGGCAAAAGAGGAATCTAAATGGTGACAGTATCTTTTTTCTTGTTCTTGTTCAACAGGTCGTCGACGTGTTTTTCGTGTTGGTCGGCCACGCGGCCGGAGGGGTCGGTGTTGGCTTGCCAGCGGGGGATCCATTTCAGGACGGTGCGGGCTGCAGCTTCACCCGGGAAGTGGTGTTCGAACACTTTCCTGAAAAAATAGGCTTCTTTCGTGTCAGGTGTGTTGTAGGGAAAGCGTTCAGCCGCACTGGCCATCTCAGCATCGCTGACTTGTGAGTCAGTGTAAGCCACCACCGAGTCGATCCAGCTGTAGCCCACGCCGTCACCGAATTGTTCTTTCTGGCGCCAAAGGATATGATGCGGGAGCCACGGACGATCGGGGGTGTCAAAAGCTTTGCGCAGAACATACTTCTCCGGTCGTCCGTGTCGTTTGTCGGGTCTTTTGGCCGCAGGTTCCATGAGCATTGCAGTCTTCAGGAATTCTTTGTCCAGGAAGGGGACCCTGGCTTCAATCCCGTGGGCCATGGTCGATTTGTCGGCCCGCAGACAGTCGGCCGTGGAAAGGCGCAGGACCCGCCGTACGGTCTCTTCCTGGAAGTCCCTGTCGCTGGGTGCATTGTGAAAATAGAGGTATCCCCCGAAGATCTCATCCGAACCTTCTCCGGAAAGCACGACCTTGATCCCTGCCTCCCGGATCGCTTTCGAAAGGAAATACATGGGAGTGGCTGCCCGTATGGTGGTCACATCGTAGGTTTCCAGGTGCCATATCACGCGAGGTAACGCTGCCAGTCCCTCTTCGATGGTATAGAACACTTCGTGATGGATGGTGCCCAGGAACTCAGCCACTTCCCTGGCAGCGACCATGTCGGGGGCATCCGGGCTGATCCCCACGGAGAATGAATGCAGAGGTTTGCCTTCTTCGTCCATCAATCGCTTGGTGACCGACGCGACCAGGCTCGAGTCGAGCCCTCCGGAGAGCAATACTCCCAGGGGCACATCGCTCATCAGACGTTTTTCTACCGCCCGGATAAGGCTGTTCCTGAGTTTTGCCGGATCGTAAGGCTCTACGGCCATCTCCACATCTTCCCATTCCGGTTTGAAATACTTTACAAAACCTGTTTCAGGAGTATAATAGTACCCAGGAGGAAAGGCCTTCAGCTCATAGCAGTAATCATGAATCGCCTTCATCTCGGAAGAAAAGTACATCCGCCCTTCTTCGTCGAAACCGTAATAAAGCGGTTTCACTCCAATGGGATCGCGAGCAGCCATAAAACTGTGGCGATCCATCACCACAAAAGCAAAGACACCATCGAGCAGATTGCAAAAGGCGGGACCGTATTCTTCCCACAAATGAACGATCACCTCACTGTCGCAATGGGAACGAAAGGTATGTCCTTTTAAGATCGTGTCGCGGAGAGCCTGATGGTTATAGATCTCTCCGTTATGGATGACCCAGGCATCCTGGCAACCCTGGATGGGTTGGCGGCCGGTAGTGAGGTCAATGATCGCCAAGCGTTCGTGGGCCAGGACCGACCCGTCGGGAAAGATATGCTGGTCGAACTCATCCGGCCCCCGGTGTTTCATTCTCCTTGTCAACACCCTGATGTCCTCAACAGGTGAACCGCCAACAATCGATAAAATTCCGCACATGATCTTGTTCTTTTGTCAGGTACAAAGTTATCAATATGTAGTCGAAATGGCCAAATAAATTTTGGATAAAAAAGAAAAAATTTCAATTTAGTTTCGAATTGTTGTAAATTTGCTTTATATAATGATAAAGTGTAAAATTTTAACTGAAAAATGCTATGGAAAATTTACAGATCGACAAACTGGACCGGAGGATCCTGGAGATCCTGATGGAAGATGCACGGATCCCTTTTCTGGAGGTGGCCCGGAAACTGGGGGTGTCGGGTGCCACCATTCATCAGCGTGTCAAAAGTCTGATGCGAAGGGGCATCATCAAAGGTACTTGTTACGAAGTGGATCCGGGAAAGATGGGATACCGTACCTGTGCCTACATTGGGATCTATCTGGAAGAAGCCCGGCTGTATCCTGAAGTGGTGAAAGAACTGAAAAAGATCCCGGAGATCGTGCAGTGTCACTATACCACAGGGGTCTATTCCATTTTCATCAAGGTCTACACCCGTGACAATGAGCATCTGAAGGAGGTGCTTTCAGACAAGCTCCAGGCAGTGCCCGGCATTGCCCGTACGGAAACTTTTATTTCGCTGGAGGAGAGTTTCAGCCGTCAGGTGCCCATCCCTGAGCCGGAAGAGGGGTAATTTTGCCGTAAAGAATTGACAGGGAAAGAAAAATGGTTAACTTCGTCACTAAACCCCATATCCATGACAATCATGAAGAAATTTGTTCCTGTCACCCTCCTTCTGGTTTTGTTGACGCTTGCAGGTCTAGCGGGGAATGCGCAGGTGGTGATCACCAACAAGCAGTTTGATCTATACAAATACAAGACATATGGTTTTGTGCCACCGGATGAGGCGTTCCTGAACAGTCATGAGCATGCTGCACGGGCTTTGAAACGGGTCCAGGATGCCATCCGTACCCAAATGGAAGAGCGGGGGATCCGGTATTCTGAAGATCCGGATTTGCTCATCAATGTCGGGATCGTGGTGGAAGAGAAGGTGCAGACAAGGGAAACCACGCTACGGGATGCCCGTTATATGGGACAACGTAACTATCACTGGGAATCGCAGGAGGTGCAGGTAGGTACTTACAAGGAAGGAACGGTCACGCTGGATTTTATCGATGCGCCACATCATGATCTGGTCAACCAGGTGCAGGCTACAGAGTTCGTAGTAAAGAACCAGAAAAACCAGGTGAAGCGGATCAACCGGATGATCGCCAAAGTTTTCAAAGCTTTGGACAAGCAATCGGCACAATTACAAAAGTAGGGCCAGTATCCAATCATGAAAGGTAGAAAATCCTAAACCCATACCTCATGGAACACTTCAATAGAAAAGCGATAACTCTTGTTGTATCTGTTGTTTATCTGCTCTTGTCGAATTGTTTCCCACTTCGCTCCCAGGAGGTTCTTTCCGTTCGACCTGAGAGTTGTACGAGTATCATGGTGGGCCGGGAAGCTACCACGGACGGGTCGGTGATCACGAGTCACACTTGCGATGCCTGGTATCGCACCTGGATCGATATCGTGCCGGCTTCCGACCACAAGGAAGGGGAGAAGCATAAGGTTTACAAGGGGACGCTGCATACTTCGACCGCCTGGAGCCGGGAGGGGGTGGAGCTGGCCGGGGAGATCCCCGAGGTGTCACATACCTACGCCTATCTGAATACGGCCTATCCCAGCATGAACGAAAAACAACTGGCGATCGGGGAGAGCACCTTTGGAGGAAAAAGGGTCTTGCACAATGACAACGGGATGTTCCTCATTGAGGAGTTGCAGCGGATTGCCTTACAACGCTGTACCACCGCCCGGGAAGCGATCCGTCTTATCGGGGAGCTGATCGAGCGGTACGGTTATGCCGACTGGGGGGAGTGTATCACCCTGGCGGATAAGCAGGAAGTGTGGCATATGGAGATCGTGGGTCCGGGGCCGGGGAAACCCGGAGGGGTTTGGGCTGCCCAGCGTATTCCGGATGATCATGTCGGGATCGCTGCCAACATTTCCCGTATCGGTACGATCGACCTTTCGGATCCGGATCATTACATGGTCTCGAAGAATGTGTTCAAGGTGGCTAAAAAACTGGGCTTGTGGGACGGAAAAGAACCTTTCCGTTTCTGGAAAGCGTATGGCAATTCCAGGAAGCCTTTTTCGATCCGGGAGTTTTATGTATTGAGTACTATGGCTCCCTCGTTGCATTTGTCGATGGATGCCGATGAACTTCCTTTTTCTGTGCATCCGGATAAAAAGGTGGATGTCCGGCAGGTGCTGGCATTTTTCCGCGCCACATACGACAGTACGGAATGGGAGATGATCCGTAATTTGAAGGTGCCGGTGCGCCGTAAGGATGCCGAAGGCAATGAGGTGGTGGATACGGTGATCAGTCCTGCTGCCCATCCCTGGCTGGCCCGTGACAAGCGAGCTTTGCTCAATGCTTTGAAACCGGGTGTGGTGAAGCGCGACCGTCCCATCTCGGTGCAGTATTGTGCATATTCCTGGGTGGCACAGCTGCGTGCCGATCTGCCCGATGAGGTGGGGGGAAGGTTGTGGTTCAGCCTTGACATTCCACGCCTCAGTGCGAGGTTTCCCATTTATGCCGGCAACCTGAGTGTGCCGGAGAGTTTCCGCATCGGCGGGGAGGATCATTTCAGCCGCAATTCCGCTTTGTGGGCGTTCCGTCGTGCCAACCGCCTGGCCCTCGTGAAATGGGGCGAAGGCAGAAAGGTGATCGAACCGGTGGTGCTGGATTATGAGGAAAAAGCTTTTGATGAAGTACCGTACATTGAAAAGCGCGCGCTGGAACTGTTGCAGACGGATCGCGAGAATGCCGCACGGGGAGATACCACCTTGTTAGCCCGGAAATACCTGACCCGCTATTCCAATGCCTTCGCCCGTACGGTCACCCAACACTGGTGGGAGCTGGGCGACCGCCTCTGGGTGAAATTCCGCTGGAGTTTTTGACCTTTGTTTTTTGGAGTTTTTTAATTTTGGAAATCATCCACATGAAGAGCGGGAAGACAGAATGAAACGAGCGTTGATTTTCGGGATGCTGTTGCTGTTGTCGTTTTCGTTGAAAGCGCAGCTGCTCTATCCTCATTATCCGGGAAGCTATTATTTTCCTGCACCTTCGCCTGAAAGTTATTTGCAGGAAACCCGGCATGAGGAAGAGCAGAAAGACGGTC
>JAMOUS010000164.1 GCA_027067975.1 Bacteroidales bacterium
AGATCGTGGTCGGGAAAAAAGAGCGGTGAGATGACGATCAGAAAGGGGGTCGTGTGGCGGTTTACGGTGGTGTACCTGGGGATGCTTCTGCTGGGCATCGCGATCCTGGGTCGTGTGGTGCAACTGAGCGTGTTCGAACGGGAGAAATATATGGAAATGTCGCGGGAGCAGACGGTCAAGAATGAGATCATCAAACCCAGCCGGGGGGATATCCTCGCCGATGACGGTCGTTTGCTGAGCAGTTCGGTGCCGTATTACGATCTGCGGCTTGATATGCGCAGCAATGCTTTCGACCGGGAGGCTTTCTTCCGTGATCTGGACTCCCTGGCGGCAGGGCTTGCGGGCATCTTCGGCGACCGTTCTGCTTCCTCCTACAAACGGCTGCTTCAGAGTGTCTACCGGCGCGGGTCGCGATATTACCTGTTAAAGCGTGATCTAACTTACCGGCAGATGAAACAGGTGCGTCAGCTGCCTTTCTTCCGTCTCGGACGCTACCGTTCGGGCCTGATCATCGAACAGCACAGCAAACGGATCCGCCCCCAGCGTGACCTGGCGGCACGTACGATTGGCTATGTCATGCGCGATCACGGCGGGGCGGTGGTCGGGATCGAAGGGGCCTATGATGAGGTGCTGCGCGGCAAGCCGGGAATGCGTCTGGTGCAGCGGCTGGCCGGGAATGTGTGGATGCCGCTCAACGACCGGAATACCATCGATCCCCGCGATGGGATGGATGTGGTCACGACGATCGATATCGACCTGCAGGATATTGCGGAAAATTCCCTCCGCAAACAACTTGTTCAGAATGATGCCGACCACGGCTGTGTGGTCGTGATGGAGGTGAAAACGGGAGACATTAAGGCCATTGCCAACCTGGAAAAGGTGGGCGAAGGGGAATACCGTGAGACCTACAACTTCGCCATTGGTGAAAGCGTTGAACCCGGTTCCACCTTCAAACTTCCCGTTCTGATCGCCGGCCTGGAAGACGGTGCCTGGGATCTGGGAGATACTGTAGATACCGACCATGGCAGGGTAAGGTTCTATAACAAAGTGATCAAGGACTCTCACGACGGAGGCTACGGAAAGATCACCGTGAAGCGGGTGTTGGAGGTCTCCTCCAATGTCGGAATGTCGAAGCTGGTGATGCAGCATTACGGTGACCGCCCGCGCGATCTGATCGATCGGCTTTACAGCATGGGGCTCAACAACAAACTCGGTATTGAGATCAAGGGGGAGGGAACACCGATGATCCATTATCCCGGCGACAAATACTGGTCGGGCATCTCGCTGGCGATGATCTCACACGGGTATGAGGTGAAGATGACCCCTTTGCAGATCCTCACCTTTTACAACGCCATTGCCAATGACGGAGTGGAGGTGAAACCGCGTTTTGTTACGGAACTGCGGTATCACGGCCGGACGGTGAAGCGTTTTGGCGTCCAGGTGCTCAATCCTTCGATCTGTTCTGCTGCCACGTTGCGCAAGGCCCGGCTGATGCTGGAAGGGGTGGTGGAAGATGGAACGGCGAAAAACCTGAAGAACAGTGTATACAAGATCGCCGGGAAAACGGGTACCGCGCAGATCGCCGATCAGAGCCGGGGATACCGGCAAAGGAAATATCTTGCCTCGTTCGTAGGGTATTTCCCGGCGGACGACCCCCGTTATTCGTGTATCGTAGTGGTCTCCGCCCCTTCGAAGTCGGTCTATTACGGTAATCTGGTGGCCGGGCCGGTGTTCCGGGAGGTGGCCGACAAGGTGTATGCGACGAGCCTGGACATGCAACGTGAACGTCTTGCCTATGCCCCCGTGGCCCATGATGCTCCCTATTGCAAGAATGGGGATGCGGAAGAGCTGGAGAGAGTTTTCGTTCGTTTGGGCATTCCCCATGAGCCTGAAAGAGTACCGGCACGCTGGGCCGTCACTTCGGCCCGCGACTCGGTAGTGGTGCTGCGACCCCTGCCCCTGCGGGAAGGCCTTGTGCCTAATGTGAAGGGGATGGGACTGAAAGATGCAACCTATCTTCTCGAAAAAGAGGGGATCAGGGTGATGGCCGACGGATGGGGGACGGTCAGGGAACAGTCGGTGCCACCGGGACGCAAGGTGGTGCCGGGTATGCGGATATATTTGACAATGAGCTTGAAAGACGGAAACCGGCAATGATCACCTTTGACGATATACAGCGCACCCTCACCGGCCTGAAGAAAGTGCTTCCCGGCCGGCAGGAGCATTATGCGCAGGTGGTGGCCGACTCACGGCAGGCGAGTCCGGGTGATCTCTTTGTCGCAGTGCGTGGTACCCACACTGACGGCCACCGCTATATTCAGGACACCCTTGCCCGGGGGGTGGCAGCGGTATGTTGCGAAGAGCTTCCTCCTGATCCCGACCCCTCGGTGGCATGGTTCCTCGTGGCCGACAGTGCCCAGGCTTTGGGGGAGCTCGCGGCCCTCCAGTATGGGAACCCCTCACGGCACCTGCTTCTGGTGGGGGTGACGGGCACCAACGGCAAGACCTCCGTGGCCACATCGCTGTACCATCTGTTCCGTCATCTGGGCCGTAAGGCGGGACTCCTTGCCACCACCGGCATCTGGATCGACGACACCTTCCGGCCTACACGTCATACCACCCCCGATGCCTTGGCGCTGCAACGCCATCTGGCCGAGATGGTCGAGGCCGGATGTGAATATGCTTTCATGGAGGTGAGCTCCCACGCGGCCGACCAGCGGCGTATCGCCGGTCTCACCTTTGCAGGGGGGATCTTTACCAACCTTTCACAGGATCATCTTGACTATCATAAAGATCTGCGGGCCTATCTCTATGCCAAGAAACGCTTTTTCGATGCTTTGCCGAAGGAGGCTTTTGCATTGGCCAACGCTGACGATCGCAACCACCGGGTGATGCTGCAGAACACGCGTGCGGCGAAGCACACCTATGGCATCCGTTTCCCTGCAGAGTTCAGGGGAAAGGTGAAGGAGATGCATTTTGAGGGGACTTTGCTGGAGTTGGAAGACCGTGAGGTGTGGGTGCCTTTTGTGGGTGAGTTCTCTGCCTCGAACCTTACCGCCGTATACGGGGCGGCGCGTCTCCTGGGAGTTCCGCAGGAGGAGGTGCTGCAGGGGCTCAGTGCTCTCCCGCCGGTGCCGGGGCGCTTTGAGGTGATCGTCTCGCCCGAGGGGGTGCGCGGCATTGTCGATTATGCCCATACGCCCGATGCGGTGGGGAAAGTGCTTAAGGCCATTGCCCAGTTGCGTCACGGTGAGGAGCGGGTGATCACCGTCGTGGGCGCCGGCGGCAACCGCGACCGCAGCAAACGACCCCGGATGGCACGACTGGCTTATGAACTTAGCGATGTGCTCATCCTCACTTCCGACAACCCCCGCGACGAAGACCCCCGCGCCATCATTGACGAGATGCTTGCCGGACTGGAACCCTCCGAACGCAATCGCGTGATCACCCTCACCGACCGCAGAGAAGCGATCAAAACCGCGGTCATGATGGCCAAAAAGGGAGATATCATCCTCGTGGCCGGGAAAGGACACGAAAATTACCAGGAGATCAAAGGCGTGCGCCATCATTTCGACGACCGCGAAGAGGTGAGGAAGGCAATGGGACTTCCCGCCGAAGTGACCAGGGATCATGAACAATAACGGAAGATAGGAATTATGCTATACTACTTGTTCCAATATCTTGAAAAACTCAATGTGCCGGGAGCGGGGCTTTTCAGTTATATCTCGTTCCGTTCGGCCAGTGCCGTGATCACTTCTCTGATCATCTCGATGATCCTGGGCAAGTCGGTAATACGCTGGCTTCAGCGTATGCAGTTGGGCGAGGTGGTCCGCAACCTGGGCCTCGAAGGACAGTACAAGAAAGAAGGGACCCCCACCATGGGCGGTATCATCATCCTGGCTTCCATCCTGGTGCCGGTGCTGCTGTTCGCCGACCTGCGGAACGTGTATGTCCTGCTGATGCTCATCACGACGGTCTGGCTGGGAGGGATCGGATTCCTCGACGACTATATCAAGGTGATCAAAAAAAACAAGGAAGGACTGGCCGGCAAGTTCAAGATCGTCGGTCAGGTGACCCTCGGACTGATCGTCGGGATCGTTCTCTATTCCTCCGATCAGGTGGTGGTGCGAAAAAAAATACCGGTGCAGGCAGAACAGACGGCAGAAAGATCTTCTGCGGAAGGAGGCAAAAAAGCATATGTGTACCAAAACATCAAGGAGCCGGTCACGACCATTCCCTTTGTGAAGAACCATGAGTTCAATTACAAGTCCCTGGTCGGTTTCATGGGAAGGTACAAGGACATTGCGGGGTGGGTGGTTTTCGTCCTGATCACGATCTTCATTATCACGGCCGTTTCGAACGGAGCCAACCTTACCGACGGACTGGACGGCCTGGCTACGGGGGTCTCTGCGGTCATTGGCGCCACTCTGGGCATTTTCGCGTATGTCTCCGGGAACATGCTCTTTGCCGATTATCTGAACATCATGTTCATTCCCGATTCGGGGGAGTTGGTGATCTTTGCTTCGGCGTTCATCGGAGCCACCGTCGGCTTTCTTTGGTATAATGCCTATCCGGCGCAGGTCTTCATGGGGGATACCGGCAGCCTGGCCTTGGGAGGGATCATTGCGGTTTTTTCCATTATCATCCGCAAAGAGTTGCTCATCCCGGTGTTGTGCGGCATTTTCCTCGTGGAAAACCTCAGCGTGATCCTGCAGGTGAGTTATTATAAATATACCCGGCGCAAATACGGGAAAGGCAGGAGGATCTTTCTCATGGCGCCGCTGCATCATCATTTTCAGATGAAGGGATTCCCCGAACCGAAGATCGTCACCCGTTTCTGGATCGTGGCGATGATGCTGGCGGTGTTCACGGTAGTAACATTAAAGATACGGTAAGGGATGTCGAAAAAGAGGATCGTTATATTGGGAGCAGGGGAGAGCGGTACGGGTGCGGCGGTGTTGGCCCGGCAGCAGGGGTATGACGTTTTTGTCTCGGATGCAGGCCGCATACGCGACCGTTTCCGCGACCGTCTGGAAAAGCATGGCATCCCTTATGAGGAGGGAGAGCACAGCGACGCGCGTATCCTGGAAGCTGACGAGGTGATCAAGAGCCCCGGAATCCCCGAAGATGCACCTCTGGTACGGCGCCTGCGAGAAAAAGGTGTACCCGTCATTTCCGAGATCGAGTTTGCCGGACGCTATGCCGGAGGTATGAAAATATGTGTTACCGGCAGCAACGGCAAGACCACCACCACCCACCTGATCTACCATATCCTGAAAAAGGCCGGACTGAATGCCGCGATGGTGGGAAATGTGGGGAAAAGCCTCGCCATGCAGGTGGCCGAGCAAAAGGTCGACTATTATGTGATCGAGCTCAGCAGCTTCCAACTCGACGGGATGTACGACTTTAAAGCAGATATGGCCGTGTTGCTCAATATCACTCCCGATCATCTCGACCGTTACGGTTATGACATGGAGGCGTACATCCGTTCCAAGTTCCGCATTTTCCAAAATATGCGCGGAGAGGATACGGCGATCTGGTGCTATGACGATCCGGTACTGCGGGAGCGGATGCCCTCTTTCCCAACCCCCGCCCGGAAACTTTCCTTTTCGATACAGGAAAGGGTAGGCCAAACCGCCTGGGTGGAAGAGGAAAAACTGATCATTCACTATCAAAACGATACATTAAAAATGACGATCATGGATCTTTCCTTACAAGGTAAGCACAATCTCTACAATTCCATGGCCGCGGCCATTGCCGGTCGTGTGCTGAGCATCCGGAAAGATGTCATCCGGGAGAGTCTGATGGACTTCCAGGGTGTCGAACACCGGCTGGAGCGTGTGCTGAAAGTGCATGGGATCGAGTTCATCAACGACTCGAAGGCCACCAATGTCAATTCGGTGTGGTATGCCCTGGAGAGCATGACCACTCCCGTGGTATGGATCGCGGGAGGGATCGACAAAGGGAATGATTATTCCGTGTTGACCGATCTGGTGAAGGAAAAGGTGAAGGCCCTGGTGTGCCTGGGCAAGGACAACACCAAACTGATGGAAGCCTTCCGCGAGATCGTCCCGTTGATCGTCGAATGCGATTCGATGGACGAGGCAGTGCGCAATGCCTATTATCTGGCGCATGACGGGGAGACCGTGCTCCTTTCCCCTGCCTGTGCGAGCTTCGACCTCTTTGAAAATTACGAGGACAGGGGGCGGCAGTTCAAACGGGCGGTGAGAAACCTATAAATAAGAAATTGATCGAAAGGGATCCGATGGTTGAGAAAGTAAAACGATATCTGACAGGAGACAAGGTGATCTGGGGAGTGCTCATAGGCCTTGCCATCTTCTCCCTGCTGGCGGTGTACAGTTCGACAGGTACATTGGCCTATAAGAAGATGGGGGGCAATACGACCTATTATCTTGTACGGCACGGGGTGATCCTGCTGGCCGGCTTTCTCCTCATTTATGTGGTGCATCTGATCCCTTACAAATATTATTTCCAGGTTTCGGTGCTGCTGCTGGTGATCTCATTATTGTTGCTGATCGTCACCCTGATCGCCGGCACCCGCATGAACGAAGCTTCCCGGTGGCTGACGCTGCCGGGGCTGGGATTCACCCTTCAGACCTCCGATGTGGCGAAGATGTCGCTGATGATGTATCTGGCGCGGGAGCTGTCGCTGCTTCAGGATGATCGCGGCAATTTCCGTAAGGTGATGAAGACCGTCGGCGTGCCCTTGCTCCTGACCGTGTTGCTCATCGCGCCGGCGAACCTCTCGACCGCCATGATCCTCTTCATGGTGAGTCTGGTGTTGATGTTCATTGCCAGGGTGAAGATCAGGGTGCTGCTGGGGATGGTGGGAGTGACCGTGGTCCTGGGGGCATTGGCATTGTTGCTCGCCCTGGCCACCGGCCAGAAAGGACGTATCACCACCTGGCAGCACCGTATCGAGAACTATCTCAGTGGCAACGAGGAGAGCGGGGAGAATTATCAGGTCCAGCAGGCCCGGATCGCCGTGGCCACAGGAGGGCTTTTCGGGAAGAAACCGGGCAAAAGCACGCAGCGTAATTTCCTGCCGCATCCCTATTCCGATTTCATCTTTGCCATCATTGTGGAAGAATACGGGCTGGTTTTCGGGGCGATCCCGATCGTCCTGGCCTATTTGATCCTCCTGTTCCGGGCGGGGGTGATCATCCGGAAATGTGAGCGTACCTTCCCCGCTTTTCTGGTGGCGGGGATGACCTTGTTGATCGTCACACAGGCTTTTGTGAATATGGGGGTGGCTGTGTCCCTTTTCCCGGTAACGGGACAGACTCTTCCCCTGGTGAGCATGGGAGGGTCGTCGATGCTGGTCACCGCCTTTGAGATGGGGGTGATCCTGAATGTGAGCCGTACCGTGGCTTTGGGAGAAGAGGAAGCTGATCTGACAGAACGAATGGAATATGCCGAAGGAGCGATTGAAGGTGGTCATTAGTGGTGGCGGAACGGGAGGGCATGTCTTCCCGGCCCTTGCCATTGCCCGGACGCTGCAGCGGCGGCATCCGGGGGGAGAGATCCTCTTTGTCGGGGCGGAGGGCCGGCTGGAGATGACCAAGGTGCCCGAGGCGGGCTTTCCCATCGTCGGCCTGCCGGTGCGGGGTTTCGACCGCAAGCGGCCCTGGCGCAATGCAGGGGTGCTGGTCGACCTGTGGAGGAGCCTGCGAAAAGCCCGCCGCATCGTGAACGACTTTGCCCCCGATGTGGTGGTGGGTGTGGGAGGCTACGCCAGCGGTCCGGTGTGCCGCGTGGCCGGGAAAAAGGGGATCCCGGTGGTGCTGCAGGAACAGAACTCCTATGCCGGCGTCACCAACCGTCTGCTGGCACGTTATGCCTCTGCGATCTGTGTGGCGTATGAGGGGATGGAAAGATATTTCCCTGCGGAAAAGATCGTCCTTACAGGGAATCCGGTCAGGAAGGAGATCATCGAAGGGAAGGTGTCGCGGGAAGAAGCCCTGGCTCATTTCGGCATCCCGGCCGGCCATGAGGTGTTGCTGGTGTTGGGCGGGAGCTTGGGGGCCACGTCGGTGAACAGGGCGCTGCTCGAAAAGGCCGACCTGTGGCACGGTCGTCCGGTATTCGTCCTCTGGCAGACCGGCCGCCGGGATTATGAGTGGGTGCAAAAGGGCTTGGAAGAGAGGGCTCTGCCCAATGTGAAGGCGGTGGCCTTCATCGAGCGTATGGAGATGGCCTATGCCGCCGCGGATGTGATCATCTCCCGTGCCGGCGCAGGTACCATCTCCGAGCTGGCAGTGGTGGGCAAGGCGGTAATCCTTGTGCCCTCGCCCAACGTGGCCGAAGATCATCAGACCCGGAATGCGGCTGCGCTCGTGCAAAAGGAAGCCGCTTTGCTGGTACGGGACGACGAATGCAGGGAAAAGCTCGCCGAAACGGCATCCCGACTTCTCGAAAACAAAGAGGAGAGAAACCGTCTCGGGCAGAGGCTCAAAGAGATGGCACGGCCCGACGCGGCCGACAGGATCGTGGATGAGATCATGAAAACGGTAGAAAAAAGATGAGCGACATCACAACATATAACCGCATCTTCTTTGTAGGGATCGGCGGCATCGGGATGAGCGCCCTGGCGCGGTATTTCCTGGCGGCGGGGTATGAGGTGGCCGGATATGACCGTACGCCTTCGCCTATCACTGAGGCGCTGGGCAAGGAAGGAGCGCGTCTCTTTTTCGACGACGATCCTGCCGCCCTCCCGGAGAAGTTCCGCGATCCCCGCCGTCGTGGGGATACGCTGATCATCTATACGCCGGCCGTGCCCCACGATCATCCCATCATGCACTATTTTACCGGACATGGCTACACCCTTTACAAGAGGGCCGAAGTGCTGGGGATGATCTCCGACAGGATGCGGCCGGTGGCTGTGGCCGGCACGCACGGCAAGACCACCACCTCTACGATGATCGCTCACCTGCTGAAGAGGTCGGTGCTCGACTGCACTGCCTTTTT
>JAMOUS010000165.1 GCA_027067975.1 Bacteroidales bacterium
GGTTATGAGGTGAAGGTGGGCAAGTTTCCCTTTACCGCCTCGGGACGTGCCAGCGCTGCCGGGAAAAAGGATGGCTTCGTGAAACTCATCTTCGATGCGAAGTATGGAGAACTCCTCGGTGCCCACATGGTTGGGGAGAATGTCACCGAGATGATCGCCGAGATCGTCGTGGCCCGCACGCTCGAGACCACCGGTCACGAACTCATCAAATCGGTGCACCCGCATCCCACCATGTCGGAGGCCATCATGGAGGCGGCGGCCGCCGCGTATGGAGAAGTGATACATTTGTAAAGTTCGAAGTATTGAGTATCGAGTTTAGAGTTGCCAACTCGATACTCGATACTCCAAACTTGATACTCGATACCCCAAACTCGATACTCAATACTCAATACATACGAAAACGGAAACCCAACATGAACATCATTAAGAGCGGTGCGAAATATTCCGCCATCGTCGGTATCGGCGAAGAATTGAAAAAAAGGATGCAGGAGACCGGAGAAGAATATCTTCTTCTGAATCGTGGAGTGAATGCGGTGGTGCTGATCGACCTGACGGAGGTGGTTCGCAATATCGATTTCAACAGTCCGGCGATCCAGGTCTATCCCCCCAATGCAGGTGCACCCAACCTGAAGGAGGCCATTAACGAGGTCTATTTCCATGGCCGGGCCGATACGTCTTTGATCTCGGTTTCGGGAGGGTCGATGAGTGCTCTCGACCAGATCTTTGCCATGCTGGATGTGGAGAAGGTCATGCTTCCCTTGTACTATTGGGGGGCGTATGCCAACGTCTGCCGGATCCGGAAGAAAGAGTTTGATGTGTACCGGGGTTTGGGCGACCTGGAAGAGCGTCGCGGGGAGCTGCGCAACGACCTGGTGGTGATCTGCGACCCGAACAATCCTGTGGGCAACAAATTGCCCGATGAAGAGGTGTTGCGCGTGATCCGTCTGCTCAGTGAGAGCGGTGTGACCGTTGTGTATGACAGCCCCTACCGGCGGGTCTTTTATGATGATGACGATGAGATGTATGTCCGGCTGATGGATCTGGAGAATGTCCTCATTGTGGAGAGTTTCAGCAAATGTGTGGGGCTGAGCGGCCAGCGGGTAGGGTTCGTGTGGTCGAACGATTCGGAATTCATCAAGGAGTTCAACCTGCGGATCCTTTATGTGCATAACGGTGTCAACGGCTTTGCCCAGCAGCTGGTCTATCAGCTGCTCGCCTCACCCGAAGGGAAAAAGGCCGTGAAGGAGTTCAAAGAGAAAACCCGCACGGATATCCGGAAAAATATCGATTATCTGCGGAAACGGGGCTTTTTGGCCGAAGAGTTCTATGAGGATTCCGAGCCGATGGGCATCTTCGTCATTGCCAACCGCTCCTATGACGAGCTGCTGGAGAAGAAGATCGGAAGTGTCCCGCTCGATTTCTTCACCCGCGACGAGAAAGAGAAGGCTAAACATTATGCCCGCATCTGTGTTTCCGTCCCTCATGAAAAGCTCGTCGAGTTCTTTAACCGGTTCTGAAAAATACCTATATTTTTATAGATTTGGGTTTTTCATGTTTGTTTGGCGCGGACGGGGGGTGGTCCGGACGGCTCAGTAATGGTAGGTGAGCTCTTTGCGGAAGGAGGAGCCTTCAATGTTGAGGGTGAGGATGAAGATGACGGAATGGGTGCCGGGCGACTGAAGCGGGGTGAGATCAAAAGAGCGGGTTTGATGGATCAGTGCTTCACAGCAATCGCCGTGGGCATCATGGGAGAGGGTGACGGCAGGGAGCGGGCTCATGGTGGGCAGACGGCTCAGGAAGAAGTCGTGAGGTTGGCATCCTCCGCCGTAGCAGAGGTGAAGCACCAGACAATTCCCTTCAATATAAGCTTTTTCAACAATAAACGGGTCGTGCGGCAGGTCGGCCGACCAGTCGGTCAGGGCATCGCACCCCAAGGGCCGGATGCTGTCAATGCGGACGGTCTTGCCCGCCATGCAGAAAGATCCTGCGTTTGGGAGATCCGTATACCATACTGCTACGTGCTGGCCGTTGTAGAAGCGGGAAGTGCTGTCGGCCATCTCTACCGGCTCCAGCTTGTCGCCGTTGAGCATTTCGATGATATATCCGCAGCCGTCCAGTCCGGAGTAATCCCGTACGATCCCCTCATGTGCATCAGGTTGCACCTCGCCCGTCTCGTCATCGCAAGCGGTAAAGAAGAGTGCTGTCGAAAGGGAAAGAAACAATAGAAGGAGAGCGTTTTTTCTCATGGCCGAAGGGTCAATCTTTTTTTTCCGGTTTCGTG
>JAMOUS010000166.1 GCA_027067975.1 Bacteroidales bacterium
TCCGAAACATGACGAGTGATACCTTGCGCCTTACGAACCTGGTGCCTTTCGGTGCTTCTCCTTCTCATCCGTACATTACCGCTGGCAGGGGGGATCCCCTCATGCGGGCCTGCCTCTTCCTGCCCGGGACAGCCCCCATTGGCGTGATCCTTCCCGACAATGCCTGGGAACTGGGCTATGCCTCTGTCGATCTGGAGAACGACCTCTCCGTTACATTGCTTGCCCGCCGGAGCAGGACTTTCAATGCCCGCTCGGAACGGTATGCCACCATCCTCCAGCCCCGCGGATGGGTGGAATACCGGCTCTATGCGGAAGTCTTCTCAGGCCCCTGGCAAGCAGGACTGAAGAAGGTGTTCCACGACCGTTATCTTTATGATATCGATCAGTTTGACGAGACCCTCTATCACCGCTCGGATCTGAAATGGATCCACAATGCCTATGTGGCCGTACTGCAGACCGCCTGGGATCATGATTTTTACGACCGGGCGGCACGGAAATACCGTTTTTACGAGTTCCTGAAGCGTGGCAAGGAGTATTTTGGGGGCTACGATATCTATGCTCTTTGGCCCACATGGCCGCGACTGGGGTTGGACCACCGCAGCCAGTGGGATCTGTATGCCGATCTGCCCCGGGGGGTGGACAAACTGAAGGAACTGGCCGATTTTGCCCGTCATAACGGAACGCGCTTTTTTATCTCTTTCAACCCGTGGGATACCTATGCCCGCAACATTGATCCCATGACCGGCCTGGCACGCATGGTGCGCCGTGTGGGGGCGGATGGCGTGGTGCTGGATACACGGGGCAGCTCCTCACGCGAACTGCAAAGGCTTGTCGATACCATCCGGAAAGGGGTGATCATGTATTCCGAAGGAATGGCGGTCCCCCGGGATATGCCGTACATCCTGGCCGGACGGATCCATGATGCCGTGCAGTATTCCCCCCCTCTGAACCTGAACAAGGTGATCCGGCCCGATTTTTCCTTTTTCCGGGTGTGTCAACTCAGCCAGGGACGCCTGCGTCGCGAAGTGAATATCTCGCTCTTCAATGGCTATGGGATCGAGATCAATACCTTTGCTCCCGGAAGACCCGACTGGATCCCCGAAGAGTACCGCTACCTGGGCAAGGTGGTCCGGATCTTACGGGAAAACAGTTCCGCCTTTTCCGGCGCACCCTGGACACCCCTCCTCCCTTCGCTCCATGACAGTACCTGGATCAACCGTTGGGACGATGGTCTGAAAACGGTCTATACCGTGCTGAATTTCGACCCCGCCGGTTATCAGGGACCTCTCACCCCCGTAAAAGATGAAGAGGGTTTCCATTTCGTCAGCCTCTGGCATCATCAGCCTGTGATGCCGGTAGAAAAGAACGGGCAGACCTATCTGCCCGTGAACACCTCAGCCTATCCCGAAGAATACCGGAACACCCGCAGGGAAGGGAGTGTCGACTGCATCGCCCGTTTCCCGGAATGGTTGCAGGTAAAGCGGATCGAAGATACCTTGCACATGGGAGCCCGCAAAGGTACCGAAATACGCCTGTGGAAAGGGAATCCTTCTTATGAGAACCGCTACATGAGTTTCCCCGTCAAAGACACAATGGTCAATTTGCTCGAACGATTCCGTCCTTTTGAGGGAAAATATGTCGTCCAACTCTTTGACGGGGAGCGCCTGATCGATGAACAGATCGTGATCATGCCGGTGGGGAAACCCTATCTTGTGAGCAGGGTGGAGCGTACACCGCCGATCTCCTATACGCCGAACGGGATGGTCTATATCCCCGAAGGCGACTTTATTTTCAAAGTCTCCAATCCGGAGCAGTTCATTCCCTATCCCGACTATTCCCGGCCACGGAAAGTGCATGTAAAGGCCTTTTACATGGACAAATATCCTGTCACGAACGAGGAATTCTATAATTTTCTGCTGGCAACGCATTACAAGCCGGCTGATCCGACAAATTTTCTGAAGCACTGGCAAAACGGGAAATATCCTCCCGGCATGGCCAACTATCCTGTTGTGTGGGTGAGCCTGGAAGATGCCAGGGCCTATGCACGCTGGGCCAAGAAAAGACTTCCAACCGAGATCGAATGGCAATATGCGGCCCAAGGGACCGACGGACGCCTCTGGCCATGGGGGAACGAGTTTTACGGGACGCGGTGTAATAACAATTTTACCAGACCTACTCCCGTGGATGCTTTCCCAAAAGGAAGAAGCCCCTTCAAGGTGGAGGACCTGGTGGGGAATGTGTGGCAACTTACCAACGATGTTTACGACAACGGC
>JAMOUS010000167.1 GCA_027067975.1 Bacteroidales bacterium
AAATCTTTTTTGCCCACATAACATCGGCTTCGCGTACATAAGGATACGGCACCGGTTTCCTGTCCTGCATCGACTTCTCATAGATCCATCTTTCTTTCGTGACTTCCTGTCCCTTTACGCTAAAGAGGGGAGCCAGGAGCAACAATGCTGCGAGGGCCGTAAAAATCGTTCTTTTCATGGTCGTTCCATTTATTACTGGATGGTAAACACAATGGGACTCAGTTTACGGGTTACGCCATCGGGTCCCACCGCTTTGATGTCGTCGAAGATGACCTTGCTGTTGCGACGCATCTGGTTGATCAGGGATTTCATCTTCGGCGTAATCTTGGCACTTTTGGAGATCTCGTCGTATGTAAACCCTTTCAGGGTGACGGAGAGACGGAAGGAGGTAACACGGAATTTCAGGTCGAAATCGAAGTTTTCCATCTCAGCCAATACGACACTTTGTGCGGCAAGAGCTGCCTTGCTGATTGAGCCGCCGGTTTTTCCTGCCACCTTAGCCACAGGCGGTGGTACGCGCTTTACGCGGAAGGAGATTGGCGGGAAAGAGATCTTTTTTCCGTTGACATCGGCAAACACTTTCACCTTGGCAGGTTTACCCGGTGTTTTCGGACGGACGATCCACGAACCGCGGAAATTCTTAACTCTCCCTTTTTTGATGACGCCGTTGGTCATTGAAGCAGAGATCTTGTCGGAGCCGACACCCGGGACGGAAATGTCCACGGGGTTGTCCACACCGACATAGAAAACGTTCATAGCGGTAGGCGAGACCACCACATTGGGGGCGGCTACGGTATACTGTGCCTCGAAAGGATAAGCAATGGTATCACCGGAAGGAGCTCGCAGGCGGATGAGACCGCCCCATTTTTTCTCTCCGATGGTGGTGGCACGAACTTTATATACTCCGCGACCTTGCTCATCCACCGGCAGTACATCGTACTTCCCCACCATTTTATAGGTAACGCCACCGTCGGGAAGTTTCACTTTTTTATACTGTCCGATCAGCACTTGCGGTTTCTGTGTGGTGTCTGTCGCAGCAAGGAAGACATGGGCTTGGTATTCGCCACCCTTCATTACATAATTACTGTTCGAAATGACTGTCGGAACGAGTTTGTTGAATTTGAAGTCATTGGCTTCGATCTGGCTGTAGAGGTAGTTGAGGGTAAGGCCTTCGGTGTTCCGCACGTCTCCCTGCAATTTGGAGAGGATGGTGATCACGGCGATCAAAGGCAGGGTATGGAAGTTATGGATCTCCCAAGATACCTTTTCTCCTCCCGGATCCATTTTGTCGGAGGTGTCAAGGGTCTTTTTGATCGACTCTACCAGCTTAGCGTTTTTGTTGCCGATGATGCCCAGCAGGAATTCCCGATAATCATCGAGCGCGTGGTGGAGATCATAGGCTTTCCCGTCCATGTTGGCACCGATGAGGATCTGGGAGGGGACGTTGTTCTCGTCGATTTTATGGATATTTTCAACTATGATCTTGTTTCCCTCGATGGCGGGAGAGTCTTCCCCTTCGGCGGTTTTCACGATCTCCAGTTTAATGGCCTGGATATAGTCGTACATCTCATCGGCACGGTTCTTCACCTCGTTTGCCTTGTCCCTCCAAGGACCCGCTTTGGTGGGGTTTGTGATGGCTTTCTGGTTGAAGTCGGCGTATACCTGGTTGTTCCTTTCGACGTTGATCTCAGTGGTTTGGTTGAGACTCTCGTCGACCAGTTTGAACGCCTCGACCGCCTCTTTGGATACGTTGAGGGCAAGGAGTGCGGTGAGCACCAGGTACATCATCCCGATCATCTTTTGTCTCGGGGTTTCTTTTCCGTGGCCCATAGTGTTCTTGGTTTATGGAATAATTGCGATTGCTCAGTACAAGCAGTGGATCTATATGTGTTGATTATTTGCGCATCACGTTCATGGCAGCCAGCATGTTCCCGTAGATGGTATTGAGCTGTGCGAGGTTATCGCTCAGTTTGGTCACCTCTTCCCTGTAACGAGCCGAACTTTCGGCGGAGGCTTTGAGGTCTTCCATCATCTGGGCCAGGCCGGAATAAGCCTCTTCGGCTTTTTTGAGTTGTTCGTTGGAGGTTTGCAGCTGCAGTTCATAGACGGCGTTCAGGGCCGAGAGGTTTTTGTTCAGGGTCTCAAGCTGTTCATTGTATGATTTGCTGCCGTCTTCGATGTGGCTGAAGGATTCGGCAAGCCGCTGGTAGTTGGTGCCCGATTCCGTGATGAGGTTGGCGGTTTTGTCATAGGCTTCGGAAAGCCGGTCGACCGAGCCTTTCAGTTCTTCTGTGGAACTGACGTAGTTTTCCGTGTGTTTATCGACGGTTTCGGCTGCTTTTTCAAGGCTTTCGGCGTACTTGGTGGAGGCGGCCGCTGCGTCAGAGATATCGCTCAGTTTTTCGGCGGTGTCGCTCAGACGCTGGAGGCCTTGTCCCAGTTTATTGAAGAGGTCGGGAGTGATTTCGCCTTCTTCCAGCAGTTTGTCAAACTTCTCCAAGGCCGAGGTGGAGCCGGCGTAGCCTCCGCGGTGGCGACCCCCGGAGGGAAGAGCCTCATCTTCGTCGGTGAGGCCGGCCAATTCGGGGTATACAAGTGTCCAGTCGGGCTCTTCGTGCGGGGGTTCGAAAGCCGAGAAGAAGAAGATGATGGCTTCGGTCGTCAGCCCCAGCACCAGCATGATATTCGCACCGGGATAGTGGTTGATCTTAAAGAGAGCGCCGATGATCACCACAGATGCGCCCCAGCCATACAGTTTGGCCATAAAGTTCTTCCAACCGCTTGTCTGAACTAATTCTTTGATTTTCATGATCTAAAGATTATTTATGAATGACCGTTACTCTTTTACTTTTTAATTTAAATTCCTGTACCCATGTAGGAACGTACGTTCCGGAAGCCGATGAACGACTTGGCCGAGTCCTGGTATTCGTAAGTCCGCGTGCTGACCTGGAGGTAATAAGCAATGTCTTTCCAGGAGCCGCCGCGGATGACCTTGCGTTTCATAACGGGAGCTTCATCGGGACGTGCATTGTATTTGTAATCGGGGTTCATATCGTGGATAAACTGATAGGCTGATTCGTCGTAAGCGCTGGAGGTCCATTCGGCGACGTTCCCGGCCATGTCGTAGAGGCCGAACTCATTGGGTTCATAAGATCCCACCTTGTTGGTGGTGAGGGCTCCGTCGTCAATATAGTTACCGCGCAGCGGTTTGAAGTTTGCCAGGAAGCAGCCTTGGTAGTTACGGGTGTAGATCCCGCCCCAGGGATACATGGAAAGGTCAAGACCGCCGCGGGCGGCATATTCCCATTCGGTCTCAGTGGGGAGGCGGTATTCCTGTACTTCCGGCCGTCCCTCCGAACGGAGGAAGTCGTTCAAGGTCTTGGTCCGCCAGATGCTGAAGGCATTGGCCTGCTTCCAGGTGACCCCTACGATAGGATAATCGTAAAAGGCCGGGTGCCAGAAATACATGTTGGTCCACGGTTCGTTGTAAGAATAGGTGAAGTCGCGGATCCATACGAGTGTATCGGGATAGCAGGGCACCTCGTCATGGAAGATGAAGGCGGAACGGTCCTGAATGGGAATCCATTTTTCATTTACATAGTCGTATACTTTTCCGTGATACGATTTGGTTTTGTAATCGTAAGAGTTAGAGGCTTTCGCAGCTTGTTTGAGATCGATCCAAAAATAGGAGTAAATGAGTTTACGGGTGTCGATCTGTTTTTTGCCGAAGAAACGTTCATTGGGTTGGTAATACATTTCGTCGACGATGTTCCGGATGTCCTCGTTTTCCAGGTCGATCTTGGTTTCCCAGTCGATGACAGGAGGATCGTACTGATCGCCGTTCTCATCGACCTTAAAGAATCCGTCGATACCGGCTTCACCCAGTTTGTACCGTATGATGGAATCGCGTACATAATTGATAAATTGCCGGTATTCGCTGTTGGTGATCTCGGTTTCATCCATCCAGAAGGCGTCGACGGTGACGGTCTTGCTGGTGGAGTTCATGGCCCAACTGATATCCTGATCACTCGGGCCCATGTTAAAGCTTCCCTGAGGAACGAAGACCATACCATAGGGTTCGGGTTCGAAATATTTTTTCCCCGGTATCCCTACCAACTCGCCGTTGTACGAGCTTCCGCAACCGCTCAGGAAAAAGATCACGATCAACCCGATAACACACAACTTTTTCATAACGCTACAATGTTATTGATACTGCAAGTAATACAATTTTTTTCAAAAATCATAAAAATCGGATACTTTTATAGCTCTTGGGCTCCCTTTGGAGGCTGAGGTTAAAGCAATATTTCACCATCACCTCGTGTGTTCCTCCGGTGTTCTTTTTCAGTTCGGAGGTTTGGAAGTCGTAAGCGTATCCGAGTCTCAATCCGTTCATCAGCTGCAAGCCGATCATTCCCACGATGGCGTCTCCTGTTCTGTAAGAAACGCCTGCCCATACTTTTTTATTGTAAAGCATAGTGAGGTTCATGGAAAACTGTGTGGCTTTCCCGTCGGACTGCATGAAGAAGGAGGGTCGCAGTTCGAAGGCGGGATCGGGGAGGCGCAGATTATATCCTCCTACGACATAGTAGTGACGGGCGATAAAAGGTTCGCCTTCTGTGTATTTAATGACGGGGGCGTTCAGGTGGGTGGAGGAGACGCCCACATAAAAGTCGTCAGAATGGTAAAAGAGACCCACTCCCAGGTCGAAGGCCATGGCGCTCTCTTTGTTGTCGGGGATGAGCGGGTCGCCGCTGGGTGGGGTATGGTAGTCGTCGGTCGGGATTTCCCACGAGGGGTCGAGGGATTTGTTGAGCAGTCCGAAACTGGCTCCGATGCCCAGGGTTCCGTTGCCCAGGTCGAGGCGGTAGGCGTAAGTGGCTGTGATTGAGAGGTTGTTCTCGAACCCCAGCTTGTCGCTCATCAGGGTAACTCCTACCCCGCTGGGCAATCCGAAAGGCTTGACGAATGCCTCGCCCTGAAAAACAGTGGTGGAGGGGGCTCCCTTGAACCCAACCCATTGTTGCCGGTTGAGCCCTGTCACACAGATCCCTCCATTGCTCCCGGCAAAACCGGGATTGTATGTCAGTTTACTGAACATAAATTGGCTCCATTGCGGATCCTGTTGGCCGGACACCTCTGCCATCCCCAGTGCCATCACCATGAACATTCCCAAAACGATCTTTCCTTTCCGGCTCTTCATCAGTTGTCAGTAACCCAATGTTCGTGAGATCCACAGTTCGATGTGGTAAAGTAAGCAAAAATAATATATTCCTCCAATATTATCAACAGGCCCCTGTTGATAACTCGTTTTGGCGGATCTTTCCGGACTAACTCTTTTATACTGAAGTTTTGACCAAAAAGTTACAAAAGGGGAAAAGGTTTTCGGGATGGTGCCGGAGGATCATTTCTGTAGAAGGGAGAACCATCTTTCTGGGATTTCCTGGTGGGCGGCCCGTTGGTAATCGTGGTAGGAACAGGGGATCCATTCCTTTTTGCCGGTGTGTTTGTCCGGGAGGGGTGAGAGGAACCACCACCGGTCGGTGAGGTTGCTTTTGAGGAAAATGATCTTTTCGTCGGTATCGGGGAGGTCGAGGATGAATTGTACGAAGTTTTCGTCGTCGGTATTAGGGATTTCGCGTGTACGGCGGGCGAGGCCGCTGAGGAAGAACCATATCATTTGGGCGGCGAGGTGGCTGGTCTGATCTCGTTGGTCGAGGCGGGGGTTGGTTTCGGTGAGGAGGTAGACGCCCACGTGGTTGCTCAGTCCGGCGTAGAGGCTCATCTGGCAGATCTCGGTGCCGGTGAAGCCGTTGGGGGAGGGATCGAGGGTGCCGGGGGCGTCGCTCATGCGAACGGCGGAGAGGTCGAAGCTATGGATGACCGCATCGCGGAAACAGGGTTCGTGGTCGGGCAGATCATCGCGTACTTTTCCGAGGCGGTGCAGGATGTGTCCCCGGGAGATGAGCCGTTGGATGTCATGGTGGCTGACGAGGTATTCCTGGTAGCCGAGGCAGGTCACTGGGGTGCCGTTCTCCAGCAGCTCTTCGAGCCAGGTGTCCGCGCGGAGCTCTTCCCGGTCCTTGGCCAGGTCGAGGCGCGCGTCGACATTCACGACCGAGGCGCGGCCTTTGTAACGTTGAGCCGCCTCGTGGCAGGTGAGGGTGATTTCCTGGGTTCCTCCCATAACGACTGCGATCACATCGTGTTCGAGAAGATGGAAAATGATGTCCCGCAGGCCGTAAAGGGTGTCGGTGGGGGTGGTGCCGGCATGCATGTCGCCCAGGTCGATGATCTTCAGCGGGCTGCGCAGCTGGCTCAGGGAATAGAGTTTTTGACGGATCGTCGCGGGGGCTTCGGCGGCACCCTTGTTGTCGGAATTGCGATCTTCCGGCACCCCCAGTATGGCCACATCGTATTGGCCAATCTCCTCAATCGGCCGGTCGGGCACATGCACCGTCAAGCGCCGGGCGAACTCATCGGCGGCCCGTACGTTACGGTGAGAGGGGTGGGTGAGGCTTACCGGTTCGAAATAGTCGTTCAGGTCCATCGTTGGCGATTATCCTTTCCCCTTTTTTTCATCGGCCTTGCGGATGATCTCCATGCAGGCTTCGTAGGTGAGTTCTTCGGCTTTCTGGCCTTTGGGGATGCGGTAGTTCTTTTTTCCGTGTTTGATGTAGGGTCCCCACCGGCCGTTCAGCACCTGCAGGGAAGGATCTTCCTCGAAGATACGGATCACCTTTTTCTTTTCGGCTTCTCTTTTTTCCCGTATGATCTCGATCGCCCGTTCTTCGGTGATGGTATGGGGGTCCTCCCCGTTGGGGATGGAATAGAAGGTGTTCCCGTGGCGCAGGTAAGGTCCATAGCGTCCGATGGAGGCGATGATCTCGGTATCTTCGAAGGTGCCGACGGTACGGGGCAGGCGGAACAGTCCGAGTGCCTCTTCGAGGGTGATGGTCTCGATAAGCTGGCCTTTCCGGAGGCGGGCGTAGCGGGGCTTTTTGTCTCCCTCACCGCGGCCCAGTTGTACCACCGGCCCGTAACGTCCCACCTTGACGATCACCTCCTCGCCGCTCTCGGGATCCTTGCCCAACACACGTTCGCCGGTGGTACGGCCTGTCGAGCGTTCGGTCTCTTCCACCTTGGGGTGGAATTCCTCATAAAAACGCCGGATCATCTCCGTCCAGTTCATCTTCCCCTGGGCGATCTCGTCGAACTGTTTCTCGATGGTGGCCGTGAAGTTGTAATCGAGGATGTCAGGGAAATGATCGAGGAGGAAGTCGTTGACCACCATTCCGATATCACTGGGAAAGAGTTTTCCCCGTTCTTTTCCGAAGGTCTCTTTTTTGGTTTTTTTCTCGATTTTCTCTTTTTCTTCTTTGAGGACGAGCAGGTGGATCTGGCGGCTTTCACCGGGGCGATCTTCCTTGACCACGTATCCCCGTTGCTGGATGGTGGTGATGGTGGGGGCATAGGTGGAGGGGCGGCCGATGCCGAGTTCTTCGAGTTTTCGCACGAGCATGGCCTCGTTGTAGCGTGCCGGCGGCTGGGTGAAGCGTTCGGTGGCGGTGATCTGCTTGTATTGCAGGGGGGTGCCTACTTCCAGGGGAGGCAGGAAGCCTTTGCCTTCGCCTTCTTCCTCCTCTTCCTTATCGGAATAGACTTTCAGATAACCGTCAAAAAGGATGGTCTCTCCGGTGGCGACAAAGCTTTTGTCCGAACCTTCCGGTACGATGGTGATGGTGGTCTTTTCGAGCTTGGCAGGTGCCATCTGTGAGGCCAGGGTGCGTTTGCGGATCAGGTCGTAGAGCTTTTGTTCGGCAGCCGATCCCGGTACTTTCTCCTTGTCGAGGTAGGTGGGGCGGATGGCTTCGTGGGCCTCCTGGGCACCGCGCGAGCGGGTCTTGTACTGGCGCGGCTTGGAATACTCCTCCCCGTAATGTTCGGTGATCCATTTTTTTGCGGCGCCCAGGGCCAGTTTGGAGAGATTGACCGAGTCGGTCCGCATGTAAGTGATATGGCCGGCCTCGTAGAGCCGCTGTGCCAGCGACATGGTATAGGCCACCGAGAACCGCAGTTTACGGCTGGCCTCCTGCTGAAGGGTGGAAGTGGTGAAGGGGGCCGGCGGTGTACGTTCGGAAGGCTTCCGGGTGATGTCGGCCACACGGAAGCGCTTGTCCTTTATGGCTTCCAGGAAGGATTCTGCTTCTTCCCGGCTCTCAAAGCGTTCGCTCAGCTCGGCGTTCACGAGCGACACCTTGCCGTCGCGGACGATATAAAACTCGCCCGTCACACGGTAATAGGATTTCGGTTCGAAGCGGTGGATCTCTCTTTCGCGTTCGACGATGAGGCGTACGGCCACCGACTGCACCCGACCGGCCGAAAGGGAGGGTTTCACCTTTTTCCATAGGATGGGTGAGAGCTCATATCCCACCAGGCGGTCGAGGATACGGCGGGCCTGCTGGGCGTTGACCAGGTCGTGGTTGATGTCACGGGGTGTCTGGAGGGCTTCCTTGATGGCCGGGGGCGTGATCTCGTGGAAGACGATCCGCTTGCTGTTGTCGGGCGAGAGCCCCAGCACCTCGGAGAGATGCCAGGCGATGGCCTCCCCCTCACGGTCTTCATCGGAAGCCAGGTAAATGCGGGAGGAATCTTTTACGGCCTTTTTCAACTCGCTCACCACTTTCTTTTTCTCTTCCGGTACCACATATTTGGGTCGGAAGTCATGCTGGATGTCGATCCCCAGCTCTTTTTTCTCCAGGTCGCGGATATGTCCGAAGCTTGATTTCACCCGGTATTCTTTGCCCAGGATCTTCTCGATGGTCCGCGCCTTGGCCGGGGATTCAACGATGATCAGATTACTCCTGCTCTCCATACTTTTTGCCACGGTCACACGTTTTTGGATCGCTGCAAAGTAAATTAATATGTAATGGAAGTTCAAAATTTATTCTCCATAATTTACTAATTTTGGCGGCAATGATGAGGGTCAAGGAGAAAGAACCCGCCATGCGGCGGGAGAAAAAATATGTGATCGGTTTCTGGGTGTTGTATGGCCTGGGGATGTTTTCCATCGTGTTGGTCTTTGTCCTGATCTCCCTCGGCAAGCTGGGGCCCATGCCTACGTTCGAGGAGTTGGAAAATCCGAAGAAAAATGTGGCTTCGGAGGTATATTCGGAAGATGGGGTCTTGCTGGGGAAGTTCTATGTACAGAACCGGGTGTGGGTCGATTACCGGGACATCTCGCCTTATGTGACGAAAGCGCTGGTGGCTACGGAGGATGTGCGTTTCTACCGGCATTCGGGCATTGATGTCCGGGGTTTGGGGCGTGTGTTGGTGAAGACTTTTCTGATGGGGCAGCAGAGTGCCGGGGGGGGGAGTACGATCACCCAGCAGCTGGCTAAGAACCTGTTCCCGAGGGACACTTCCCATGCACGTTTCGCTCCGGTCCGTATGGCCAAATTGGCACTGGTCAAGTTCAAGGAGTGGGTTACGGCGGTGAAGCTCGAACGCAGCTACACCAAGGAGGAGATCATCGACATGTATCTCAATGTGTTCGACTTCCTTTACCAGGCCGTGGGGATCCATTCGGCGGCGGAGATCTATTTTCAGACCACCCCAGATTCGTTGACCCTTGAGCAGGCGGCCATGCTGGTGGGGATGGTGAAGAACCCGGCATATTACAATCCCGTCCGGCGGCCGGAGGTGACCCTGCGGCGACGGAACGTCGTGCTCGCCCAGATGCTGAAATACGGTTTCATCGACCGCGCCACGTACGATTCCGTCAAGCAACTGCCCCTGGGTGTACATCTGAAGATCGAAAGCCATAACGAAGGACTGGCCCCTTATTTGCGGGAATACATCCGTACCACGATGATGAAAAGCTATCCGGAGCGGGAGTACTTCCTCACCGACGAGCAATATGAGGAGGCGCTCTACCAGTGGGAGCATGATCCTTTGTACGGGTGGTGCCACAAGAACAAAAAGCCTGACGGCAGCGACTATAACATTTACAGTGACGGTCTGAAGATCTACACCACCATCAATTCGGTGTTCCAGCGTTATGCCGAAGAGGCGGTCCGGGAACATCTGGGAGGGGAGTTGCAGGAGGCCTTTTTCAAGGATGTGAAAAACAACCGCCATCCGCCTTTTTCGGATGATCTGAAGCCTTCGCAGATCCGGGAGATCATGGACCGGGCGATGCGTCGCACCGACCGTTATCGCCGCCTGCGCAGGCAGGGGGTGCCCATGGACACCATCATCCGGATTTTCAACACACCCGTGCCGATGAAGGTCTTCTCCTGGAAAGGGATCATCGACACGGTGATGTCGCCGATGGACTCACTGCGGTATTACAAGTTTTACATCCGTTCGGGGATGATGAGCTTCGATCCGCATACGGGGTATGTGAAAGCCTATGTAGGCGGGCCGGATTTTCGGTTCTTCAAGTTCGATGCGGTGATCAAGCAAAAGCGCCAGGTGGGGAGTACGATCAAGCCTTTCCTCTATACCCTGGCGATGCAGGACGGCTATACGCCCTGCTACAAGGTGCCCGACATTCCCCAGGTGTTCAAGGTGAACGATACGGTCTGGATCCCCAAAAGCACCGGCAGAAAGGAGTACTGGGGCAAGATGGTCACGCTCAAGTGGGGCCTGGCCAACTCGGAAAACTACATCTCAGCCTGGTTGATGAAACAATTCAATCCGCAGTCGGTGATCAACATCATGCGGAAAATGGGCATTCGCAGCCATATCGATCCGGTTTATTCCATTTTTCTGGGCACTTCCGATCTGAGCCTGTATGAGTTGACGGGGGCGTACGGCACCTTTGCCAACAAGGGGGTGTTCGTACAACCGATCTTTGTCAGCCGCATCGAGGACAAGACGGGCAATACCATCTCCACTTTCCGACCCTATTTCAACGAGGCGATCAGTGAAAAGGATGCTTACCAGATGATCAACCTCCTGGAAGGAGTGGTGAAGGAGGGGACAGCCATCCGGCTGCGGTACAAGTACGGACTGATGAACCAGATCGGTGGCAAGACGGGCACCACCCAGAACCATTCCGACGGATGGTTCATCGGGGTCACGCCGAGTCTGGTAACGGGGGTATGGACCGGTTGGGAGGACCGTTCCGTCCATTTCCGCACCCTGCACCTGGGACAGGGTGCCAATATGGCCCTTCCTATTTTCGCCCTTTACATGAAAAAGATCTATGAAGATCCGCAGTACGGGATTCTGCAGACCGAAGAGTTCGAGCCGCCTCCCGATTTCGACATCAATCTCGATTGCGATGAGGCGACCGTCCCCTCTCCCGTAAATGAGCTGGATGATCTGATCCGGTAGGAAGGGGCCGGTTCAGCGGACCACGGCACGACCGGCCTGGGCGAACACCTTTTTCAGCAGCTCTGTCGTACGGGCTTTCGGATCTTCCCGGATCAGTTTCTCCTGTTCGGCCACTTTCACGAACAGGCCGTCGATCGCCTTTTGGGTCACATAGAGCGGCAGGTCGGTCTCCACCTTCTTTGTGAAAGGCAGTTTGTCATAGGCGGTGGTGACCTTTTTCCAGTAATCGGCCACGTGCATGGTGTTGAGTACCTTTTCGATGTCGGGTTTGAAAGCGGCCACGAGTTGGTCGTAGGTCTTGGCCCGGAAATAGTCGGTGGCGGCGTGTTCGTTGCCGTTGAGGATTCCCACGGCATCGGCGATGGTCATCTGGCGTATGGCGTCGTAGAAGATGGGGCCGGCCTTGGTGACGGCCTTTTCGGCCGCGTGGTTCATCTGCTCGACGAAGTTGTCCACCAGTTTCCCGAGGCCGAGGGTGCGTAATTTTTCTTCGACGAACTGCACCTCTTCGGGGAAGGGGATCTTCACCTCGTCATCGAGGTAGAAGCCGTTTTCCCGGGCCAGTTGGGTCACAGCCTTTTCGGTGCCGATGCGCAGGGCTTCCTTGAGGGCCTTCACCACCTCGTCTTTTGTCAGGGTTCCGCCCGTGGGCAGTTCCAGTTGCTGCAATACGTCGCAGCGGTTCATGGTGATCAGTATTAGCAGCGAAGAGAGCAGAACGAGCTTTTTCATGGTTCCGGTTTTTTGGGGTTGAACAAATATTTTACCATCTCTTCGACCCGCTTCACCGGGACGAGGGTGATGGGGTGTTTTCCTTGGGGGATCTTGTCCCGGCTGTACCCGGAGATCAAGATCTTTTCAAATCCGAGGCGGGCGGCTTCGCCGATGCGTTGTTCGAGACGGGTGACGGGGCGTATTTCGCCCGAGAGACCCACTTCAGCGGCAAAGGCGAGGGAGGGTGGGATGGCGATGTCGAGATAAGAGGAAAGGATGGCGGCGGTGACGGCCAGGTCGAGGGCGGGGTCGTCGACGCGCAGGCCACCGGCGATATTGAGGAAGACATCGCGCGCCGACAGGCGGAAGCCTGCCCTTTTTTCGAGGACGGCCAGCAGCATGTGGAGGCGCCGCACGTCGAAGCAGGTGGTGGTACGTTGTGGTGTGCCGTAGACGGCGGGGCTCACCAGGGCCTGCACCTCCAGTAGGAAGGGGCGGGCGCCGTCGAGGGTGGCGGCCGTGGCGATGCCGCTGAGGGAGCTGTCCAGGTGAGAGAGGAGCAGCTCGGAAGGGTTCAGTACTTCGCGGAGACCCTCTTCGTGCATTTCGAAGAGGGCCAGCTCCGAGGCGGCCCCGAAACGGTTCTTCAGCACCCGCAGGATGCGGAAGAAGAAGCGGGGGTCGCCCTCGAACTGCAGCACCACGTCGACGATATGTTCCAGCACCTTGGGGCCGGCGAGGGTCCCTTCTTTGGTGATGTGGCCGATGAGCAGGACGGGGATGCCGCTCTCTTTGGCCAGGGCCAGCAGACGGGCGGCGCACTCGCGTATCTGGGTCACCGTGCCGGCGGGGGTGTCGAGGCTTTCGGTGGTGAGTGTCTGGATCGAGTCGACCACCATTAGGGCAGGCTGCAACTGTTCGGCCTGGTGGAGGATTTCCTCGAGGCGTGTCTCGGCGAAGATGAGGGTGTTCTCCTGGGGCAGGCCCAGCCTGTCGGCGCGCATCTTGATCTGTTCGGCATTCTCCTCGCCGGAGACGTAGAGGGTGGTGCCTTCGCGCAGTTGCAGGCACATCTGCAGGGCGAGGGTCGACTTGCCGATGCCGGGTTCACCGCCCAGGAGGATGAGTGTGCCGGGAACGATGCCGCCGCCGAGGACCCTGTCGACCTCGCCGATGCCGCTATGCAGGCGGCGTCGTACGGGGGAGGTGACCTCATGCAGGGGACGCGGCGGCTCGGCGGAGGTGCTCTTCCGCCCGGGCCGTCGCGATGTGGCGGGGGCCACCGTCTCTTCCGCGTAGGTGTTCCACTCCCCGCATACCGGGCAGCGTCCCACCCACTTGGGCGACTCGGCACCGCAGTTGCGGCATACCCATACGGTGCGTTTTTTTGCCATAGCTCCTGTTCAGGGAACGTAAAGATACGAAAAAGTCGGCAGGGCTTATCCCCTCTTTTATTGCGTGTCGGGGAGCGGGGGCTCGCGTCTTTTAATCATCACCACCATCATCATCGAGAAAGCGCCCACGACGAGGATGAGAAGTGTTTGCGACTCATGGGCGATGGTGGCCAGGGCAAGGCCGGTCTCCCGGGGGATGCCGTAGAGGGTCAGGGCGGTCGAGACGATGAGGTGGTAGGCCCCCAGCCCTCCCTGCACCGGCACTACCATGCCGAAGCTGCCCACCACCAGGAGGAAGAGCCCGTCGACGGCCGTGAGCGACGAGGTGCCCGGCAGCGTGTACACCACCAGCCAGGCGGTCAGATAATACATCCCCCAGATCAAAAGGGAGGAGAGCAGAAACAGGCCCGGGTGCTCCATCCGGAGGATCGTGTGCATGCCTTGCAGGATCCCCCTCAAAAAATCCCGCATCCGCCGGAAGAGGGTCATATGCCGGAAATACCAGAGGAGATAGGCAGTGGCGGCCAGGAAGAGGAGCAGCGCCGCCCACACCCAGGGGTGGGGACCCTCCACCAGGGAGGAGATGCGTTTGCCGAGGGGGGTGAAGATCTGGTCGCGGAAAAAGGCCCCGAAGAATTGGATCTTGATCAGGAAAGTGAGGAGGGTAAGGAGCATGAGGATGAGCATATCGACGATGCGTTCGGTGATGACGGTGCCGATGAGTTTGTCGAAGGGGATGCGGTCGGTGCGGGTGAGGGAGCCGCAGCGGGCCACCTCTCCCAGGCGGGGGAGGGCCAGGTTGGCCAGGTATCCTGACATTACGGCATAGAAGGTATGACTGAGAGGGGGGTCGTAGCCCAAAGGACGGATGAGAAGTTTCCAGCGCCAGGCGCGGAAGAGGTGGCTCAGCAATCCCAGCGGGAGAAGGAGGGCCAGCCACCCGTAACGGGCATGCCGGAGGTCATTCCACACTCCCTCCGTATCGATGTCGCGGAAAGCCAGATAGAGCAGGAAAAGGGCGAAAGCCAGGAAGAGCAGAGAGCGGAAAGTCTTGAGGATTTGTGGCTTCAAGACGGGCTACTTTACGAGTTTGTTGGTGGCGGTGTCGGGGAAGACGAGGGTGGGTTTGAACGAACGGGCCTCCTCGGGGGTGAGGAAAGCATAGGAGATGATGATGATGACATCGCCGACGGCGGCTTTGCGGGCGGCGGGGCCGTTGAGGCAGATGGCGCCGGAGCCGCGCTCGCCGCGGATGACATAAGTCTCCAACCGCTCACCGTTGTTGATGTTCACCACCTGCACCTTCTCGTTCTCCATGATGTTGGCCGCCTCCATCAGCTCCTCGTCGATGGTGATGCTGCCCACATATTGCAGGTTGGCCTCGGTGACCGTCACCTTGTGTATTTTCGATTTGACGACCTCGATCCACATAACGTTGCAAATATACGCATTCTTTCAGTAGGTTGTTCTCAGTGATTTGTAACAAAAACAATGCCTGGATGCGGTATCAGTCGAAAGGGATGTTGTCGATGAGCCGCACGTCGCCGGCCCAGACGGCGGTGAGGGCTCTTTTGGGGCCGGGGTCATCCCAGTGCCGGGCAGGGCGGAAAGTGTCGGCACGGACGATACGGAAATATTCGGTGCGCAAGGCGGGTGCCTCGTCGATGCGGGAGATGGCCCACTTCTCCAGCTCGGGGAAAGGCATCTCCTTTCTTTTCCTGTAGGCTTCCAACAGCGTTTCATAGATGCGGGGAGCCTGCCGGCGAGCTTCCTCGCTGAGGCGAAGGTTGCGGGAGCTCATGGCCAGCCCGTCCTTTTCGCGGATGATGGGACAGGGAACGATCTCCACCGGCAGCGAAAGGAGATGCACCATCCTGCGGATGACGGCCAATTGCTGGAAGTCTTTTTCCCCAAAATAAGCGCGGGCGGGGCGTACCAGCCCGAAGAGGCGGCTCACCACCTGCGCGACGCCCTGGAAATGACCCGGACGGAAGGCCCCTTCGAGAAGGGTGTCGAGGTCGCCCAGGTCGAAATGGCGGTGATCAGGTTCCGGGTAGATCGTCTTCTCGTCGGGCAGGAAGACCACATCGTCACCCCGTAGCAGGTTTTCCAGAAGAGCGAGGTCATGCCCCGGCATGCGGGGATAGCGGCGCAGGTCCTCGGGGTCGTTGAATTGGGTGGGATTGACGAAGATCGAGACCACCGTGACCGTGTCACGGGGCAAGGAGCAGCGAATCAGGGAGAGATGCCCTTCGTGGAGGGCCCCCATGGTCGGCACAAAACCGATCTTCGCTCCTGTCCTCCGGAATGGGGCAAGGGCTTCGTCAAGTTCGTCAGGAAACTGTACCGTGCGCATGGTCTGCCGGTTACTTCAAAAACTTCTCGTTCAGTGCGCTATCCTCTTTACCTTCAGGAATAAAACGCAAATATGAATAAAATTTACTATCTTTGCATGAAAATTTCAGGAAAAAGAAAAGGTTTTTCTGAAGTTCCGGCGCAGGGGATCGTAAGTGCCTGTGAGAGGGGCTGTTGAACGGAAAAAAGATCGCAGGATGAAAAAGTACAAGGTTCTTTATGTTTCCCAGGAGATTACCCCCTATCTTCCTGAGAGTGAGATATCGAAGGTGGCGCGTTATCTGCCGCAGGGGGTTCAGGAGCGGGGGAACGAGATCCGGACATTCATGCCCAAATACGGGAACATCAACGAACGCCGCAACCAACTGCATGAGGTGATTCGCCTGTCGGGGATGAACATCATCATCGATGAGACCGACCATCCTCTCATCATCAAGGTGGCATCGATCCAGGCTGCACGGATGCAGGTATATTTTATCGAGAACGAAGACTATTTCCAGCGCAAGTTCGTTCTTGAGGATGAGGAAGGCAAGCCTTTCGAGGACAATGATGAGCGGGCGATCTTCTTTGCCCGAGGGGTGTTGGAAACGGTGAAAAAGTTGCGCTGGGCCCCCGACATTGTCCATTGTCTGGGATGGTTCGGCGCCTTGGTACCGCTGTACCTGAAAAAGGCTTATCAGGATGATCCGATCTTTTCGAATGTGAAAGTGGTTTATTCGGTCTATAACGACAAGTTCGAGGGGGCGCTCCGGTCGGAGTTCCGGGAGAAACTGATGCTCGAAGGCATCACGCAGGAGGACCTGCGGGTGATGGAGGAACCTACCTGGGAAGGGGTGATGCGTCTGGCCCTGGAGCACTCTGATGCCGTGATCTATGGCAGCAAAGAGGTCGATACTGCAGTAGAGGCGTTCGTACGGGAAAAAGGAATGCCGGTGCTGGAATATCAGGATGAGGAGCACTATCTCGATGCTTATACACATTTTTATGACACCGTTTTAAATGGGAAAGCTCATGCAGAGGATCAGTAGGGCAAGACGGTGGTGGAAGGTTTCCGTGCCGGCAGTGGTGGTGCTTTTCTCTTTCTTTCTTATCGTCGCATGTGAGGATGATCCCACGGACATCGGTCTGGAACTGAAAAGTGCTTTGGGCAAGGTACAACCGGTGTATGTGGATACGCTGCGGGTCTACAGTTCGACCTGGTCGCGCGATTCGATGCGTACCGACCACTCTTCGAGCCTGATCCTGGGAAATATCCTGGATCCCGTCTTCGGGTGGACGGATGCTTCGTTCGTCACACAATACCGGCTGACGGCTCCCTGGATACCTGGGAACAATGCGGATGTCGACTCGGTGAAGCTCTTCCTGGTGATCGGGGACTATACCGGCAATGAGGTCACCCCCATGACGGTGGATGTGTATGAGTCGTTCCGGCATATCCGTTATGATACGGTCTACTATTCCAACTTTGAAATGTACGACTCGATCAGTGTATGGCCGGTAGGTTCGGCCACCTTTCATCCCGAAGACACGATGGTGGTGGTCTATCTCTCGAAGACCTTCGGGCGGCGCATCATCCGGGATACGGCGGCATTACAGGACAATAAGATCTTCACCGACCATTTCCCGGGATTGTACATCACCACACGAAAGAGTGGGGCTCTGGGCGAGGGGGGCTTTGCCAAGGTCAACCTGCTGGATGCCAAGACCTATCTGGCGATCTATTATCATAACGACCTGGCCGATAAACTGACTTATGGTTTCGGCATCAACACTTACTGTGCACGCATCGGTCTTTACAAGCATCATTACGATGAGGCTCCGCCCGAGACAGCCGTCCGCTATCTCGACCAGGAAAAGGAAGACACGGTCCTCTACGTCCAGGGTCTTGCCGGTGTCTACAGCAAGCTTACCATCCCCGGCCTGCAGCGCTATCGTGATTCGCTGGTGGTGCTGAACAATGTACGGCTGGTGATCCCCTTTCACAACGACCCCATGGGAGCGATCATGCGAAAGCCTTCCATTCTGGCCTTGCGGGTACGGCTGGGCGACTCCCTCTTCATCGATGTGGCCGATCGGCAGGTGCCCGACCTCTATAACGGGAGATACGACGAGGAGAAAGAGGAATATGTGATCAACTTCACCGCCCAGGTACAGCAATACCTCCTGAAACATAACGACGACCTTTCTTTTTATTTGATGACCGATTATCCGGCCTTCGACATGGAGCGGGTGGTGCTTAACGGCTGGAACAACAGCCGGCCCCTCAAGCTGATCCTCATTTACACCGAGTTGTAGGCGGAGCGGCAGGGTAGCAATATAGGGCTTGGAGTATTTAGAGTGCCTAAAGTTTGAAATTACAAGTGCCTAAAGTCAGTGACACCCGCCTCGTGCGAGGTGTAGCCGAAGCAGGAGGTGTTGGTGGAACTGATCCCGACACGAAGTCGTCGGGATTAAAAGTTACGAGTGCCTAAATTATTAATGCCTAGAGTACTTGGAGTGCATTGAGTATTTAGAGTGCCTAAAGTTGTAAGTTACAAGTGACTAAATTGAGTTCGGAATTTTCTCACTTTTGCCTTCTGTGTCCGCCGTAGCCTTGGCGAAGGCGGATCGCCTCATCGCCTCATCGCTTCATCGCTTTATCGTGCCCGTCGGAGCCGCAGGCGAAGCGTCAGGATAACAATAAGTGCCTGGAGTGCCTTGAGTACTTCGAGTACTTGGAGTTCCAAGTTTCCAGTATCGAGTATGGAGTTTTTTGGAAATTCCTGTCAGAGGCATCCCTATGGGAAAATAAATCCCAAATTTCAAATCCCTGCCGGAGGTATCCCTTCGGGAAATTTTCCAATATTCAAACATTGAATTTGGTTATCGGCATATCATGTCCCCGGAGGGAAAGAATGAAATTCTCTTGCCATTGCTCCCTTGCCAAGCTGCCCCTCCGGGGCGTTCTCTCCTTATCGCATCATCGCATCATCGCTTTATCGCTTTATCGTGACCGCCGTAGCCTTGGCAAAGGCGGATAGTATTGTTTTGGGCTCTACCGTTTTATGGAAGAAAAGGGGGGTTCAGCGGCGGCCGTATTGTTTTTCGTAATATTTTTCGTATTCGCCGCTGATGACATGTTCGAGCCATTCGGTGTTGTCGAGGTACCAACGGACGGTGCGGGTAAGACCTTCGTCGAAGGAGGTGCGCGGCTGCCATCCCAGTTCACGGCGTATCCGGGAGGCGTCGATGGCATAACGGAGATCGTGGCCGGCACGGTCTTTTACGAAGGTGATGAGACGACGGGAGGATCCTTCCGGCCTTCCCAAGAGACGGTCGGTGATATCACATAATTTCTTCACCAGGTCGATATTCTTCCATTCGTTGTCGCCGCCGATGTTGTAGGTACGGCCCTCCCTGCCATTGAAATAGACCAGTTCGATGGCCTGGGCGTGGTCCTCCACATAGAGCCAGTCGCGTATGTTCTCCCCCTGGCCATAGACGGGGATGGGTCGTTCGTGAAGGATATTGTTGATGGTGAGGGGGATCAGTTTCTCGGGGAACTGGTAAGGCCCGTAATTGTTCGAACAGTTGGTGATGACGAACGGCAGTCCGTAGGTGTTGCCGTAAGCCCGCACGAAATGGTCGGCACTGGCCTTCGAGGCGGAGTAAGGGCTTTGCGGGTCGTAGGGGGTCTCTTCGGTGAACCTGCCCTCGGGGCCGAGGCTGCCGTATACCTCGTCGGTGGAGATCTGGTAGAAGCGTTTGCCGGAAAGATTATCGCCCCAGGCTTTGCGGGCAGCGTTCATGAGCGTCACCGTGCCGATGACATTGGTGCGGATGAACGCCATCGGGTCGGTGATCGACCGGTCGACATGCGACTCGGCGGCCAGGTGGATCACCCCTGTGACAGGATGCTCGCGGAAGATCTTCTCCACCACCTCCGTATCGGCGATATCCCCTTTGATGAAAAGGTAGTTCTCCTTCCCCTCGATATCCCGCAGGTTCTCCAGGTTGCCGGCATAGGTGAGCTTGTCGAGGTTGATGATGAGCTTGTCGGGGTGGTTATTGACGAAACGCCGGACGGTGTGGGAGCCGATGAAGCCGGCGCCGCCGGTGATGAGGATGGCTTCGCGGAAGGAGGGCATGATGATCAGGCTTTTTGTTTTTCCAGGTTCTTGCGGTAGTGTTGTTCCCACTTCCATGCCGAGAGGAGGGCCTCGCCGAGGGTGCTTTCGGCTTTCCAGCCCAGCTCGCGGTTGGCGTATGAGGGGTCGGCCCAGATCTTTTCAATGTCACCGGGGCGGCGGCCGGTCACCACATAGTTGACCTTCACGCCGGTGACCTCTTCGAATGTGCGGATGATCTCGAACACCGACACGCCGCGGCCGGTGCCGAGGTTGAACACCTCGTAGTTCTTTTTCTGTTTCTCTTCGAGGATGCGGCGTATTGCGACGATATGGGCTTTGGCCAGGTCGACGACATAGATGTAATCGCGTATGGCCGAGCCGTCGGGGGTGTTATAGTCGTCGCCGAAGACGCGCAGCATCTTGCGGATGCCAATGGCCGTCTGGGTGACGTAGGGCACCAGGTTCTCCGGCTCGCCCAACGGCAGCTCGCCGATGAGGCCGGTGGGATGGGCGCCGATGGGGTTGAAATAGCGCAGCGAGATGGCCCGCAACGAAGGAACGGCCTTCAGCTGGTCTTCGATGATCTCTTCCGAGATCTGCTTGGTGTTGCCGTACGGTGAAGCGGCCTTTTTGATGGGAGCCTGCTCGGTCACGGGCAACTCGTCGGGCTCGCCGTATACCGTGCAGGAGGAGGAGAAGACCATGCCTTTGATGTGATGGTCGTTCATCGCCTCCAGCAGGTTCATCAGGGAGACCAGGTTATTGCGGTAGTATTTCAGCGGCTTTTGTACCGATTCACCCACCGACTTATGGGCGGCGAAGTGGATGATGGCATCTATGTCGGGATGGTCGCGGAAAAGCTGCTGCACGCGCTCCCGGTCGCACAGGTCAAACTTCTCGAAAGCCGGCCGCACGCCCGTGATCTGCTCGATGCCGTCGAGGACCCATTCGTGCGAGTTGGAGAGGTTGTCGACGATCACCACCTCGAAACCCTGTTCGATCAGTTCGACGGTCGTATGGGATCCGATATAGCCGGTTCCGCCTGTTACCAGTATCTTGGCCATGGTTGCTAGGTTTTTACAGGCTCCAGTAAGCAAAGTTCTTGATCTTGTTGCGGAAGATGCCCTTTACATCGGCGAAGACAGCACCTTCGTTGAGGAAGGCGGCGAAGTCCTTTTCTTCCATTTCGGAATACGGCTTGTGGCTCACGGCCACCACCACCGCGTCGTAGGGTCCTTCCGGGGCTTCTTTGAGCTGCAGGCCGTATTCTTCCATCACCTGGGGCGGCTCGGCATAGGGGTCGACGACGTCGGTGTGCAGGCCGTACGATTCCAGTTCACGGATGATATCGACCACTTTCGAGTTGCGGATGTCGCTGACATTCTCCTTGAAGGTGATGCCCATCACCAGGATGCGGGCATCCTGCAGCACCTTTCCGGTGGCGATGAGCTTTTTGACCACCTGTTTGGCGATATATCCGCCCATGGAGTCGTTGATAAAGCGTCCGGAGGTGATGATCTGGGCGTGGTATCCCAGCTCGCGGGCTTTGTAGGTGAGGTAGTAGGGGTCGACGCCGATGCAGTGGCCTCCCACGAGGCCGGGGGTGAACTTCAGGAAGTTCCACTTCGTGCCGGCCGCCTCCAGCACCTCGTAAGTATTGATGCCCATGCGGCTGAAGATGATCGACAGCTCGTTCATGAAGGCGATGTTGATATCGCGCTGGGTGTTCTCGATGATCTTGGCGGCCTCGGCCACCTTGATCGACGAGGCGCGGTGGATGCCCGCCTCGATGATGGTCTCATAGACGGCTGCAATGTTCTCGAGGGCCTCCTCGTCGGAACCCGACACCACTTTCGTCACCTTCGTAAGGGTGTGCAGCGTGTCGCCGGGGTTGATACGTTCAGGGGAGTAGCCCACCTTGAAGTCTTTGTTGAGGGTGAGCGAAGAGTGTTTCTCCAGCACGGGGATGCACTCTTCTTCGGTGCAGCCGGGGTATACGGTCGACTCGAACACCACGTAGTCGCCCTTCTTGATGTAGCGGGCCAGCGTCTCGGTGGCCGAGAGGAGCGGTTCCAGGTCGGGAAGGTTGTGCTCGTCGATGGGGGTCGGCACGGCGACGATGTGGAAGTGGGCTTCTGACAGCCGCCGGGCATCTGATGTGAACTCGATGTTCCTCCCCTCAAAAGCCTCCGGCGGCAGTTCTTTGCTGGGGTCGATGCCCTGGCGCATCATCGCCACCCTGTCCTCCCGGATGTCGAAACCGATCACGGGAAAATGGCGGGCCAGCTCCAGTGCGATGGGCAGGCCTACATATCCCAGTCCCGTTACCGAGATCTTTGCTTCGCCTTTTTTCAGTTTGTCGATCATGGTTAAAGAGTGATGTCTGTTTTTTTATTTAAGGATCTCTTTCAGGAGGGGGTGGTAATCCCCTTTGGGTCCGGTGGGGCGGCTGTTGCGTATCTCGTAGACGATGCGGATGGCTTCGCGCATCTCGTCGATGCCGAACCCTTCGCCGGCGAGGATCTTACGGTAGCTTTCGGTATGCAGGTCGGTAAAGCCCCGGCTGAACTCCACCTCCCGACCTTCGAGGGTGAGGGAGCGGTAGGTTCGCTGGCCGCTCTCTTTCACCTTGACGGGGATGTCGTTGTAATCGATGCTCAGCAGCCAGCGTACGCGGGCGCGCTTAAGTACAAGAAAGCCTGCCGCCTTGTCGCGTTCGAGCAGGTGGACGCGGTTCTCCTGGACGGGCCCGAAGATCCATTGCAGCATGTCGAAGAAGTGGACGCCGATATTCGTGGCGATGCCTCCCGATTTCTGGACATCCCCTTTCCAGGAGATGTGGTACCAGTGGCCGCGGCTGGTGATGTAAGTGAGGTCGAAGTCGAAGATCTTGTCGGGAGGGGCGTTTTCCACCTCTTTCTTCAGGGCGATGATGGAGGGGTGGAGCCGCAACTGCAGGATATTGAAGACGCGGTGGCCGGTTTCCTGCTCAAATTGTTGCAGGGCGTCGACGTTCCAGGGGTTGAGCACCATCGGCTTTTCGCAGATGGCGTCGGCCTGTTGCCGCAGGGTGAAACGGATATGGGCGTCATGGAGATAGTTGGGAGAGCAGATGCTCACATAGTCGAGCTGCACCCCCTGGCGGCGCAGTTTGTCGATATGGCGGTCGAAACGTTCGAACTCGACGAAGAAATCGGCCTCGGGGAAATAGGAGTCCATGATGCCGACACTGTCGTGTTTGTCGAGGGCGGCTACCAGCGTGTTGCCGGTGTCGCGGATGGCCCGAAGATGCCGCTCGGCAATATAGCCGGCCACACCGATGAGGGCAAAGTTACGAGGGCGGGACTGCTCGCTCATGGGGGAAGGTTTTTTCAGGATGACAAAGGTAGGGTCAATCGCTGATTTTAACAACATTTTCGTTTTCGAGGCGGTAACGCTGGCCGCTCTCGGGACATACGGCGATGCCGTTGTCATCGAAATGGAGACGGTGGCCGTATTCGCTCATCCACCCGATCTGGCGGGCGGGGTTGCCTACCACCAGGGCATAGGGTTTTACGTCGCGGATCACCACGGCGCCGGCGCCGACAAAACAGTACTCCCCGAGGGTGATGCCGCAGACAATGGTGGCATTGGCGCCGATGGTGGCGCCGCGTTTCACAAGGGTGGTCTGGTACTGGTCGCGACGCACCACCGCACTGCGGGGGTTGATCACGTTGGTGAAGACCATCGACGGACCCAGGAAGACGTCATCCTCGCAGATCACGCCGGTATAGATGGAGACGTTGTTCTGCACCTTCACGTTGTCGCCGAGGGTGACACCGGGGGAGACCACCACGTTCTGTCCCAGGTTGCAACGCTTCCCGATGACGGCACCCGTCATGATGTGGGTGAAGTGCCAGATCTTCGTCCCCTCGCCGATGGTGCAGCCTTCGTCGATGACGGCGGTCTCGTGTGCGAAATAGTTTTTTTCCATGCTCAGGGTGTGTAAGCTTTTATCCGTTGGATGATATGGTCGAGCTGTTCCTCTTCCATCTCTGTATGGATGGGAAGGGAGACGACCGTCGCGCAGAGGCGGTCGCTCACAGTGTATTCTTTCTCAAAAAAAGGATATCTTGAAAAAGCTTCCTGCCGGTGCATCGGCAGGGGATAATAAACCATGGAGGGGATCCCGGCCTGTTTCAGGTGTTCGCGGAAGTGTTCCCTGTCGATGCCACGGGTGATCAGGGTATACTGATGATAGCTGTGGGTGGTGCGGGGGGCGCGGGCGGGGGTTTGCAGGAAGGAGAGGCCGGACAGGGCTTCGTCATAGCGTGCTGCGACATGCTGACGGGCGGAGATAAACTCGTCGAGGTGGCGCAGTTTTACATCGAGGATGGCCGCCTGCAACGTGTCGAGGCGCGAGTTGATGCCCACGCGGGAGTGGTAGTATTTTTTTGTCGTGCCGTGGTTGACGTACGAGCGGAGGAAGAGGGCCAGATCGTCGTCGTCGGTGAAGAGGGCGCCGCCGTCGCCAAAGGCGCCGAGGTTCTTGGAGGGGAAGAAAGAGGTACAGCCGATGTGTCCCATGGTGCCGGCCATCTTCTCGGTGCCGTCGGAAAAGGCATAGCGGGTGCCGAGGGCCTGGGCGGCATCTTCGATGACGTATAGCCCGTGACGGCGGGCGATCTCCAGGAGCGGCTCCATGTCGACACACTGGCCGAAGAGGTGGACGGGGATGACCGCCCGTGTGCGGGGGGTGATGAGCGCCTCGACGTGCTCGGGCTGGAGGAGGAAAGTGTCGGGGTCGACGTCGGCGACGACGGGCGTAAGGCCAAGCAGGGCGACGGTCTCGACGGTGGCGATGAAGGTGAAGTCGGGGACGATCACCTCGTCGCCGGGGTCCAGCTGCAGCGCGGCGAGGGCGGCCTGCAGGGCGTCGGTGCCATTGCCGCAGGGGATCACATGCTGGGCACCGGTATATTCGGCCAGATGGGCGGCAAAGGTATTTACCGCCGGACCATTGATGAAGGCAGTGGTCCCGATCACCTCCTGCATCGCCGCATCGATCTCCTCCTTCAGACGGAGATACTGCGTGTGCAGGTCGACCATGCGGATCTCTTTCATAGACAAATCTTTTACCGGCACCGCCGGAGAGAAAGCGTAAAAGTAGAAAAAATATGAAAAAGAGGATTCAGTTCCGAGTTCGGTGTAACGGTATAAAGTGCCTGGAGTATATTTAGAGTGCCTAAAATTGAAAGTTACGAGTGCCTAAAGTCAGTGACACCCGCCTCGTGCGAGGCGTAGACGAAACGGAATCCGCCGGTGGGCCTGACTCGATACTCCATACTCGATACTCGATACTACGAACTCGATGCTAAAAACGGTTGCCTTTTGCTTCCTCGGCCGCCGAAGCCTTGGCGTAAGCGGATCGCTTCATCGCCTCATCGCTTTATCGCTTGATCGTGACCGCCGTAGCCTTGGCGTAGGCGGATCTTTTTGTCTTTTATCTTGTTTTTCGTATGATCGGTTGTCTTCCAGGGTCGGTACGGCGGTTGTTGAAAAACCTCCTTCGTGGGGGGAAGGAGGTGTCGGCTTTTTTGATTATTTTTGTATCAAAAGCCGAAACCATGGAACTGGGATCCTTCATCAAAGAGCTGCTGTACGAACATGACTGTGTCATTGTGCCGGAATTTGGCGGTTTTGTGGCCAATTACCGGCCGGCGGAGATCAACTACAACCGTCACACGTTTGCCCCTCCGTCGAAAGCGATCACTTTCAACCGCAGTCTGACGAACAATGACGGCCTGCTGATCGGTCATGTTTCGCAGCGTACGGGGATGTCGTACGTGGATGCCCGCAAGTGGGTACAGGGCAGGGTGAAAGAGTGGAAGCGGCGCCTGGAGAAGGGGCGTCGCGTGGAGGTGTCCGGGTTGGGGGAGTTCCGCATGGGCAAGGATGGGAACCTGTTGTTCGAGCCGAGCCTGACGGAGAACTTCCTGGCGGAGGCTTTTGGTCTGGAGGAGTTTCAGTTTGCGCCGTTGGAAGAGTATGTCCGGGATCGCCGTCGTACGGCGGTGAATGCTGTGACGCCGGCGGAGATGGCCGCTCGCAGAAGGCGTCGCATCCTGGTCGGTGTGCCGGCGGCGGCCGCCCTCGCCGCGCTGGTCTTCGTGGGGGTCAACACCCGTCTGGGGAAGGAGCGGCTCGACCTCTCCTCGTTCAACCCCTTCCATAGGCAGACCGTGACGCAGGCGGTCGTGCAGGAGGATACAGCACCTGCGGTCGAGACGGAGCAGAAAGCAGCGTCGGCGGCTGGGGAAGAGAGGAAGGTGGAAAAAGAAACGCCTGCGGGAAAAGAGGAAACCTCTGCCCCGGCAGTGGCGGAAGAAAAGGCTCCCGGCAACGAAGCTGCTGATCCGGCTGCGGCACCCGTTGGGAAAGAGGAGGCTGCACCGGTGGTGACCGCGCAGTATTACATCGTGGCGGGAAGCTTCCGTCATCAGCAGAATGCCGAGACGTTGAAGACCCAGCTGGAACGGGCAGGCCTGCCCGTGGTGATCATGGACGGCCCCAACGGCTTCGTCCGCGTGGCCATCGGCAGCTACAGCGACCGTGCCGAGGCGCTGCGTGTGCTGCGCGAACAGCGTAAAGCCGCCCTCAACGGCGACGGGTACTGGCTGCTCAAAAAATAGTTCTTGGTTCCCAGTTCGGAGTTCCGGGTAGGTAGTATGGAGTTCCTTTTGCCTTTTGTCCACCGTGGCTTTAGCGAAGACGGATCGCTTCATCTCATTATCGCTTCATCGTGTCCGCCGGAGCCGCAGGCGGAGCGTCAGGGTTACAAGATAGTGCCTGAAGTGCCTTAAGTACTTCGAGTACTAGGAGTTCAGAGTTCCCAGTATCGAGTATCGAGTTGACAATTGACAATGCCTGAATAAGGCGTCCCTTCGGGGACTCACCCATATTTAAATACTACTCCTTCCGAAAGTTAGATAATTATCAAATTTGTCTTATCCAATTAATGGCGTAAGGGAAGAAAAGGCCTATTTGGATGCCCTCGGAAAACAAGCGGAGGGGAGCGTGGGATATCATAAGTGCCTTGAGTGCCTCGAGTATTTGGAGTGCATTGAGTATTTAGAGTGCCTAAAGTTGTAAGTTACAAGTGACTAAATTGAGTTCGGAATTTTCTCACTTTTGCCTTCTGTGTCCGCCGTAGCCTTGGCGAAGGCGGATCGCCTCATCGCCTCATCGCTTCATCGCTTCATCGTGTCCGTCCGAGCCGCAGGCGAAGCGTCAGGATAACAATAAGTGCCTGGAGTGCCTCGAGTATTTGGAGTACTTTTAGGAGTGACTAAAGTTAATACAAGTGCCTAAAGTCAATGACACCCGGCTTTCGTGAGCCGTAGGCGATGCGAAAGACGTTGGTGGAATTTATCCTGACCCGAGGCGTCAGGATAAAAAGTTACAAGTGCCTAAAGTCCGTGACACCCGCCTCGGGCGAGGCGTAGAAGAAGCGGAATCTGCCGGTGGGTCTGACTCGATACTCGATACTCCATACTCGGAACTCGATACTATTCGTGTTCTTAGTTCGGAGTATGGAGTTACCGTTGCGGGTTGGGAGTACCGGTATGGCATGTTCCGGCGGTCATGGCACGGATCTTCCGGTCATTTGACGGGTGAGCCGTTCACGGCGCCGTCTTCGGGGACGATGAAGTGCAAGCGACCGTCGGGGTCTTCGGCCATGAGGATCATGCCCTGCGATTCGATGCCGCGGATCTTGCGGGGGGCAAGGTTGACCAGCACGGCGATCTGCTTTCCGACGATCTCTTCGGGCGAAAAAAATTCGGCGATGCCGGAGACTACCGTGCGGCGGTCGATGCCGGTGTCGAGGGTAAGTTTCAGGAGCTTTTTGGTCTTGGGCACCTTTTCGGCAGCCACGATGGTGGCAGTGCGGATGTCCAGCTTTGCGAAATCGTCGTAAGTGATCTCTTCTTCTTTTTGCGGGGGGAGTTTGATTGTATTGTTCCCTTCATTCTCGGTACGGGTTGCCTGGAGGCGGGCGATCTGTTTTTCGATCTCTTCGTCCTCGATCTTCCGGAAGAGGTGTTTCACCTCACCGATCTGGTGGCCTTCGGGCAGCAGGTCGTCACGGCCGATGAGGTTCCAGTCGGTCTTCTCGAAGTGCACCATCTCCCGCAGCTTTTGCATGGAGAAGGGGAGGAAAGGTTCGAGGAGGAGGGTGAGGTTGGACGTGATCTGGAGGCAGATGTTGAGGATGGTGCCGACCCTTTCCTTGTCGTTTTTGACGAGGGCCCACGGTTCGGTGTCGGCGAGGTATTTGTTGCCGAGGCGGGCGAGTGCCATGGCCTCTTTGAGGGCTTCGCGGAAGCGGAAATGATCGAGGCTGTGCTCGGTGCGACGGCGGATGAGGGGGATCTGCTCGAGCACCTCGCGGTCGTAAGTAGAGATCTCACCACGTGGCGGCACGGCGCCATCGAAGTATTTGCGTGTGAGCACCAGAGCGCGGTTGACGAAGTTGCCCAGGATGGCCACCAGCTCGTTATTGTTGCGGGCCTGAAAGTCGCGCCAGGTGAAGTCGTTGTCCTTGGTTTCAGGCATGTTGGCCGTGAGGACGTAGCGCAGCACATCCTGCTGGCCGGGGAAATCTTCAAGGTATTCATGCAGCCAGACGGCCCAATTGCGGGAGGTGGAGATCTTATCCCCCTCGAGGTTGAGGAACTCGTTGGCCGGGACGTTGTCGGGGAGGATGTAAGAGCCTTCGGTCTTGAGCATCGTGGGGAAGATGATGCAATGGAAGACGATATTGTCCTTGCCGATGAAGTGGATGAGCCGGGTGGAGGGGTCTTTCCAGTACTTTTCCCAGTCGGGGGTAAGCTCGCGGGTGGCGGAGATATAGCCGATGGGGGCGTCGAACCAGACGTAGAGCACCTTGCCTTCGGCGCCTTCGACCGGTACGGGCACGCCCCAGTCGAGGTCGCGGCTCACGGCACGCGGTTGCAGTCCCTGGTCGAGCCACGACTTGCACTGGCCGTAGACGTTGGTCTTCCACTCCTTGTGATCTTCGAGGATCCATTTGCGGAGGAAAGGTTCGTAGCGGTCGAGGGGGAGGTACCAGTGTTTGGTCTTGCGCAGTACCGGCTTGCTGCCACTGATGGTGGAGCGGGGGTTGATCAGCTCGGTGGGGCTGAGGGAGGTGCCGCACTGCTCACACTGATCGCCGTAAGCTTTCTCATAGCCGCAGTGGGGACAGGTGCCGGTGATGTACCGGTCGGCCAGGAACTGTCCCGCCTCCTCGTCGTAGAACTGTTCGGTGGTCTTCTCGATGAACACGCCCTTGTCGTATAGGGTGCGGAAGAACTCCGAGGCGGTCTCGTAATGCACCTTGGAGGTGGTGCGGGAGTAGATATCGAACGAGATGCCGAAATCTTCGAAGGCTTTTTTGTTAAGCTCGTGGTAGCGGTCGACGATCACCTGGGGGGAGACGCCCTCCTGGCGGGCCTTGAGGGTGATGGGTACGCCGTGTTCGTCGGAGCCGCAGACATGGATCACGTCCTTCCCTTTCAGCCGCAGGTAACGGGTGTAGATGTCGGAGGGGATGTAGACGCCGGCCAGATGGCCGATATGGATGGGCCCGTTGGCATAAGGCAGGGCCGAGGTGATCAGGTGTCGCTTGAAACGAGGCATGGTCGTCTGTTTTGGTTTCTTTTTTATCCGGATTGCAAAGATAGGAGAATTTCGGATGTCGTCTCCCCTCCTCCCTGGCTAATCGGCTTCAAAAGAGAAGGATACAGGGAACGTCGGAAGTAAATTCATAAAACTGCGAATAAGGTAGCTGTTAAATCGTCGTGTAGTGTGCAGTTATATAGTTTATTGTATGGATGTAACTACGTAGGTAGCTACGTAGGTAACTACGTAGACCGAGTTTTGAGTGAAAAAGATCTCCATCGAGGAGCGGGAAAATATCCTTAACTTTCGGTGAGATTGACAAAAGAAGGGGAGATGGCGCATAACCAGAAACTGGGGAAGGTCGGGGAGAACATCGCGGCGGCATGGTTGCGGGCGCAGGGGTATCGCATCCTTGAGCGCAACTGGCGTTTTCATCACAAAGAGATCGACATCATTGCCGAGAAGGGAGAAGAGCTGGTGATCGTGGAGGTGAAGACGCGGGAAGAGCAGGAGCAGCACCCGGGTGAGCTGGTGACCCTTGAGAAAGAACGCTTTCTCATACAGGCAGCCGATGCTTATATCCGCAAGCATGCCATCGATAAGGAGACCCGCTTCGACGTGATCCTCATCACTTTCCGGGGCGGTGAGCATGAACTGGAGCATGTCCCAAGGGCGTTCTATCCGACGATGTAGGGTTCGGAATATGGAGTAAATAGTAGAGTGCCTAAAGTTGTAAGTTACAAGTGCCTAAATTGTTATTGTCTGGAGCACTTGGAGTACCTTAAGTACTTCGAGTACTTGAAGTTCAGAGTACAGAGTTCGGAGTATGGAGTATCGAATTAGCTCACTTTTGCCTTTTGCCTTAACCCTTTTGCCTTACCGGCGTAGTTCCGAGTTCGGAGTTCCCAGTATCGAGTATCGAGTACGGAGTATGGAGTATGGAGTATCGAGTTTGAAGGGTGAAAATCTATGAACATTGAAGAGATCCGGGAATATTGTTTGAAAAAGGCCGGTGTGACGGAGGGGTTCCCTTTCGACGAGGTGACACTGGTGTTCAAGGTAGGGGGTAAGATGTTCCTGTTGGCTGACCTGGAGCGGGCCGGCCGGATCAACCTCAAAGGCCGACCCGAAGCGATCCTCAAACGGCGAGAGCACTATCCCGGTGCGGTATTTCCGGCCTATCACATGAACAAAAAACATTGGTGTACGGTATTGACAGATAGCGAGATCCCTGAAGTGGAGCTGCGGGCCTGGATCGATGCGTCGTACCGTCTGGTGAGGGACTCCCTCCCGAAAAAGGTGCGTGAAACGCTGGGTCATGAAGGGAATGCGGAAGAAATTACGTAGCTTTGAGAGGTATTGTCCACCCTAAAAGATAATCGCGATGAAAAAAAACGGATCTTTTCGTACATGGATGACCGTTGTGGGGTTGACACTCTTCTCGACGGGCCTTTCCGGGCAGTTTGCCGATCATCCCTACCATTTCACTCAGATCAAGAAGATCCCCACCACGCCGGTGAAGGCGCAGAACCGCACCGGCACCTGCTGGTGTTTTGCCACCACTTCGTTCGTGGAGACGGAGATCCTGCGTATGGGCGGGCCGGAGCTCGATCTTTCGGAGATGTTCACCGTGGAGCATGCCTACCGGCACAAGGGGCGGTTGTACGTGCGTTACCATGGTCTGGCCAACTTCGGTCCGGGCGGGCAGGCACATGATGTGATGAACATGATCCGTGATTATGGAATGGTGCCGGAAAGGGTTTATCCCGGCAAGAACTATGGCGACACCCTTCACAACCACAGTGAGCTGAACCGGGTGCTGGAGGATTATCTGAAGGGGGTGGTGAAGGGACGCCGTCTGACGACGGCCTGGGACCGCGGCTTTACAGCGGTGGTGCATGCCTATCTCGGTGACGAGCCGACCTCGTTCGAATACGACGGACAAACCTACACCCCTGCCTCGTTCCGCGACCACCTGAAGTTCAACCCCGACGACTATGTCGAGCTGACCTCCTACACACACCATCCTTTTTACCGCCGTTTCGTCCTGGAGGTGCCGGACAACTGGTCGCACGACCTCTATTACAACCTTCCCATCGACGAGCTGATGCAGGTGATCGACCATGCCCTGGCCAACGGCTATTCGGTGGCGTGGGACGGCGATGTGAGCGAGCGGGGTTTTTCTCACAGCAAGGGGGTGGCCGTGCTGCCGGCCAAGCCGTGGGAACAGATGAGCCGCGAAGAGGCCGACTCGGTCTTCAAGCATCCCGTGAAGGAGTTGCAGGTGACCCAGGCGATGCGGCAGAAAGCTTTCGACGACTACGCCACCACCGACGACCACCTGATGCACCTGGTCGGTACCGCCCGCGATGCCAACGGCACGAAATATTACCTCACCAAAAACTCATGGGGGGCCGCGAGCAACGATTATGGCGGATACCTGATGATGTCGGAGCCGTATGTGCGCCTCGAGACCATCGCCATCCTCGTGCATAAGGATGCATTGCCGAAAGAGATCCGGAAAAAGCTGGGGATCAGATAGCGATAATACGATCATCTCCGGATCTTGAAACTCAAAACTCGATACCCGATACTAGGAACTCGATACTGAGAACTCGATACTCGATACAGCGAACTGATCCGGTGAAACGATCCGCCATCATTGTCTGCCTTAGCACAGGCTCCGGCGGACGAGGAGGTACGGCATGAACTCATTTGAAGAGATAGCGCAGCGGATATTCCTGCTGAGGGGGGAAGAGGATTTTGCGGGGACCGCCCTGGCGTTGTTCCGTCTGCAGGCGGAGCACAATCCGGTATATCACCGTTATCTTTCATTGCTCGGGGTGGATCCACTGCGTGTGGAACGGTTGGAGGAGATCCCTTTCCTGCCGGTGCGTTTCTTTAAGTCATACCGCGTGAGCGTGACGGAAGGTCCCTATGCGGCGGTCTTCACCAGCAGCACCACGACGGGGGGTGAGCCGTCGAGGCATTATGTGCCGCACCTGTCGTTGTATGAAGAGAGCTTTTTGCGGGCATTCCGTCATTTTTACGGGGATCCTACGGAGTATTGTATTTTGGCGCTGCTCCCCTCCTATCTGGAGCGGGAGGGTTCTTCGCTGGTGTATATGATGGACCGGCTGATCCGGCGCTCGGGTCATGAGGAGAGCGGTTTTTACCTGCATGATCATGCGCGTTTGTATGCCACGTTGCAGCGGCTGGCGGCAACGGGGCAGCGCACGCTCCTTTTTGGGGTGAGCTTTGCGCTGCTCGACTTTGCCGAGCACTACCGTCTGCCGGCGATGGACCTCATCGTGATGGAGACGGGTGGCATGAAGGGACGGCGTCGTGAGCCGGTACGGGAAGAGCTGCACGGCTTCCTGAAAGAACGGTTCAGGGTGGCGGCGATCCATTCGGAGTATGGTATGACCGAGCTGTTGTCGCAAGCCTATTCACAGGGGGCAGGAGTGTTCCGAACACCGCCGTGGATGCGTGTGCTCGTCCGTGACAGCTACGACCCCTTTGCCTGGATGCCCCCCGGCCGTACCGGCGGCATCAACATCATCGACCTGGCCAATGTCTGGTCGTGTGCTTTTCTTGAAACGCAGGACCTGGGGCGCCTCCTTCCCGACGGGGCCTTCACCGTCGAAGGACGCTTCGACCACAGCGAGATGCGCGGTTGTAACCTGATGGTGCAGGAAGTTCAGTGACACCCGCCTCGTGCGAGGCGTAACCGAAGCAGGAGGTGCTGGTGGAACCGATCTCAACACGAAGTCGTCGGGATTAAAAGTCACGAGTGCCTAAATTATTAATGCCTAGAGTACTTGGAGTGCCTTGGGTATTTAGAGTGCCTAAAGTTTTACAAGTGACTAAATTGAGTTGGGAGTTTTCTCACTTTTGCCTTAGCCCTTTTGCCTTAAACCTTTTGACTTCTTTTGTCTTTGTCCTTTTATCTTTTATCTTGTTTTCATTGTGGGAATGTGCGGGAGCCGTCGGGCTGGTAGACGAACCGGAGTTGCACCTCGCCATAAGGCTGCCCGTCGCGGAACCCTTTCGTCACGCTGAGTATGAGCAGCTTGGCGTAGTGGCGGTCGGCGGTGCGGAAGGTCCACACCTGCCAGGGGGCAAGGCTGTCGGCGATGCCGCGGTAGCCGGAGGCATCGTCCACCTCGAGGTAGTTGTCGAAAAAGTTGCGGGCAGAAGACTCGCCGTCGAACGAACCATTGAAAACGAACGAATCGTTCAGGTTGTCGGTGGAAAGATAAACACTCTCAATGACGGCATTGTCGGGGCTGGTACGTACCAGCAAGGTGAGGTCAGGACCCGGATGATCGAGGGTGCGGACCATCTTGCCCAGAGCGAAATTGTAACCCAGGGCGTAATAGGGTCCCGAACCGTATAGCTGAGAAGAAAGTGTGATCATTCCTGTGTTGTTCGGGATCTCCTCTCTCTCACTGCACGCGGGAAGAGTCAACAGCAACGGAAAGAAAAATAAGACGAAAAGAAAATGTTTCTTCATTTTGTCATTATTATTTGTGTCGCAATTAAAGTAACAAAAATCAAACCAACCTTTCTTATAAACCTTCGGCAAAAAAACTTCCGGGAATACTGGAATATTTTACGGAAAAATTGTAAATTATCCTTTTTTTAATCTAATAAATCCCCAAAATCTCTCCCGGCATGAAAAAGATTCTTTTCTTTCTCGGATTTCTGCTAACGGCAATATTTTGTTTCGGTCAGAAGTTTGTTGAGTCCCAAGAGCTTCTTCCCGAGCCGTACCAAAATGCTGCAGAAAGTAACTTTGGGCAGGCGGTGGTGGTCAGTGGACACTATGCTGTGATCGGGGAGGAGGGGTATGACAACTTGAGAGGACGGGTGACGGTCTATGCTTGGGAAAAGAAAAATTGGGTCCGGGTTGCCGTTCTGCTTCCTTCCGATCCTGTCCCGGGACAACATTTTGGTCATTCGGTAAGCATGTACGGCGATACCATTGCGGTGGGAGCTCCTTACGACCAGGAAGGTGGGAAAGAGTGTGGGGCAGTCTATCTTTTCGGAAAGCCGAAAGAGGGTTGGCACGACATGACCGAGACGATCAAGTTGATCCCAAAAAAGGGGGAGGATCAGCGTAGTGGGTATTCCGTTGCTCTTTGGGAGGACCTTTTGGTGGTAGGTGCTCCGCAGGCCGACGAACAGAAAGGAGTCGTGTATTTGTATGTGAAGAACGAAAAAGAGTGGACAGGTAAAGAAGAGGCTGTGCGGTTGGTGCTTTCCCAGAGGTACATGAAAGATCAATTAGGCTTTTCGGTGGATGCCTGGGGAAATATGGTGGTGGCAGGTATACCGGGGAAGGTCAATATCGGCCGGGTCGCCCTGTTCGAGAAGCCTGCCGATGGTTGGCAGGATATGACCGAGACGGCGATGTTGTATAATAACAGGGGGCCACAATTGCACGACAACGTGGGATTCTCGGTAGGTATATGGGGGAGGACGGTGGTGGTGGGGATGAATAATTACAGGTATGACCGTATCGGTTATGCTTTGGTGTACGAACGTCCCGCTGGCGGATGGAGTGATATGGGGCCGACGGCAAAGTTAACCTCCACGGACAGTCATCATGGAGACCACTTTGGTTCCGCTGTGGCTGTGAACGGCGATACGGTCGTGGTAGGGGCATATTTTATCAACACTCATCAACGGTATTCGGGGGCAGCCTATGTATATGTTCGTCCTTCGTCCGGATGGAGCGATATGACCGAGAGTGCACGACTGACTGCCTCGGATGCAGGCAGTTATTTTTGCCATTTAGGGGCTTCGGTGAGCATCGGAAACGGGATGGTGCTTGCGGGAGCACCGAAGCGCTACGATGTGGGTGAGAGCAGTGGGGCTGCTTATCTGTTCCGGAAAAAGGCCAAAATATGGAAAGATATGGAGGAAGAGCATAAGTTTCTTCCGGAGGTTTACTTGACCTGTCAGATGGAACAGATGGGGACGGCACTGGATATCGACGGGGATTATGCTGTGGTGGGAGCCCCGGGTTATGATGTGTATAGGGGGCGTGTGTATGTCTATCATTATGAAGGTGAACGATGGGTGGAAGTGGCGGAGTTGAAAACTTCCTCCGGAGCTCCGTGGGACAGGTTCGGTTATGATGTGGCGATCCGGGGGAAGACCATTGCGGTGGGAGCTCCCGGCTATTTGGAAAACATGGGTGCGGTGTATCTGTTTGAAGCGGGAGAGGCAGGCTGGCAGGATATGACGGAGAGTGCCTGCCTGGTGCCGCCGGACAGCGCTACCGGCACGTCGTTTGGAAAAAGTGTGGCTGTCGGTGAGGGGTACGTGGTGGCGGGTGCCCCTTACTCCGATGCCAGAGGGTTCTACTCCGGGGGTATTGTCTGTCTATACGCCCGGCCGGCACAAGGTTGGATCGACATGGAGCCGACGGCATTGCTCACCCCATCTGACGGGATCAGATATCAGTATTTCGGAACATCGGTAGCGGTGGAGGGATCGGCGGTGTTTATCGGTGCACCGGGCGATGACGATAAGGGGCCGGGAACAGGATCGGTCTATTTCTTTGAAAAGCCGGCCGGCGGCTGGACGGATATGTCCGGAGCGAACAAGCTGGTCGCAAAAGACGGGGGGGCTTACAAACGTTTTGGAGAGAAGGTGACGTCGGACCACGGTGCCCTGGCGGTTGTCAGCAGGGACAATGTGAACGGGTATTACAGCGGAGCGGTATATGTTTTCGAACGAACAGCCGATGATTGGAGCAGCCTCACGGAACGGGCCAAATTGCTCCCTTCTTCCGGGAGCACCTATGATAAGTTCGGTGTGGATGTGGATATGGAGGAAGAACGGATCGTGGTGGGTTGCTCCTGGGCAAACAGTATGGGAGAGAAAAAGGGTGCGGTCTATCTGTACAGAAAGCCGGCCGGTGGCTGGCAGGATACGACCGAGTCGGAGAAGTATAGCGCCGATGAGGTGGGGGCTTTCGAACAATTCGGCTATTCAGTGGCCTTGCGTAGTGACCGATTCCTGTCGGGGGCGATGTATGCCAATGCGGTGGGATACCGCAGCGGTGCGGTTTATGGCTTCAGGGAGTATGAGCCGGTAGTCATCGCAAAACAGCCGCACGACAGCAGCAATCTGTGTGAGGAGGAAGTGATACAACTGGAGATCCAGGGAGTGCATGCCACGGATTACCGGTGGCAGATCAGCCGGGACGAGGGAAACACTTTCACCGACCTGACAGATGATGCGGTCTTTTCCGGCAGCAGGACGGAGGTGCTCACGGTGGCTTTCGACGCTTCACTCGACAGTACACTCTTCCGCTGCAAGGTGAGCAATCCTGCTTATGTCCTCTTTTCCGATACCGTCCGTCTGATGTTGGATACATTGTTTCCTGGGGTGATGGTTCAGAATGATACGGTGTACTTAGACGATCAAGGCACGGCATGGGTGACGGCAGACGATGTGGTGCTCGTTGCGGGGGACGACTGCGGCGTGGAGGATACGGTGCTGTCGGTCACCGGCTTTTCCTGTGCGGATGCCGGCTCCCAAGTGCCGGTGATGGTGACGGTACGTGACGTAAATGGCAACCGCACGACAGCGACGGTGTGGGTGCGTGTGGAGGATACGCTCTCTCCGTTCCTCGAGGTACGGGATATCACACTGCAGCTTGGTGATAGCGGATATGCCGTACTTACGCCTGCCGATGTGGTGATCGCTGCCAGTGATAACTGTGAAGTGGCGGATACGCTTCTTGACCGGGACACCCTCACGACAGCCGATCTGGGTACCGTCCGAGTGACGGTGACCTTGCAGGATGAATTTGGGAACAGGACGGAAAAACAGGTAACGGTGACGGTGGAAGATGATACCGGTCTGGAAAATTTGGAGGCGGAGGGTGTGCGGATTTATCCCAATCCCGCCGGGGATCGGCTATATCTTGTTGCCGGGGCGGAACACATCGGAAAGCTACGGATGTTGGACAATGCAGGTCGTACGGTATGGGTTGCGAAAGAGCTGCCTGCGGACCGTGCTTTGGACATTTCCCGTCTGCAGAGGGGTGTCTATTTTCTGCAGATCACCACTGACCGGGGGATGATTGTCCGGAGATTCATTAAGAAATAAATCTTTCCTTCAACTGTTCAAAGAGAAAAGCCCCGGATCCGGGGCTTTTCTCTTAAAGGGACAAGGGGATGTTAACCTTCCCGGATCGCTTTGATGCCGGGGAGTTCTTTCCCTTCCATGTATTCCATCATGGCGCCGCCGCCGGTGGAAACGTACCCCATCTTGTCCTTGAGGTTGAACTTGTTGACGGCAGCTACCGAGTCGCCGCCGCCGACGAGGCTGAAGGCGCCTTTTTCGGTGGCTTCGGCGATGGCGAGGGCCACCTGTTTGGTGCCTTCGGCGAATTTTTCCATCTCGAAGACGCCCATGGGACCGTTCCAAAGGATGGTCTTGGAGTTGAGGATCACCTCCCGTACCTGCTTGATGGTTTCGGGGCCCACGTCGAGGCCCATCCAGCCGTCGGGGATCTCATCGACGGGGGTGATCCGGGTGTTGGCATCGTTGCTGAAGGCGTCGGCGATGACATTATCGACGGGGAGGATGACCTTGACGTTCTTCTCCTTGGCCTTGTCGAGGAGGTGGAGAGCCAGGTCGAGCTTGTCCTCTTCGACGAGGGAGTTGCCGATCTTGCCGCCGCGGGCTTTGACGAAGGTATAGACCATGCCGCCGCCGATGACGAGGTTGTCGACCCGTTCGAGGAGGTTCTCGATGATGAGGATCTTGTCCGACACCTTGGCACCGCCCATGATGGCCGTGAAGGGATGTTCGGGGTTATGGAGCACTTTGTCCATGTGTTTGAGCTCGTTCTCGATGAGGTAGCCGAACATTTTGTCTTCGGGGAAGAACTTGGCCACGACGGTGGTGGAAGCGTGGGCGCGGTGGGCCGTACCGAAAGCGTCGTTGACGTATGCGTCGGCCAGTTTGGCCAGTTGTGCGGCGAACTGTTCGTCGCCTTTTTTCTCTTCGGGATGGAAGCGGAGGTTTTCCAGGAGGAGCACCTCGCCGGGCTTGAGGGAGGCGGCCATCTCTTCGGCCACGGGGCCGACGCAATCGGGCGCGAACTTCACCTCGCGTCCGAGCAGTTCCGAAAGACGGGGAACGATGTGTTTCAGCGAGAACCTTTCGTCGTATGCATCTTTGGGGCGTCCCAGGTGCGACATCAGGATGGGCATACCGCCCCCTTCGAGGATGCGGTTGATGGTGGGCAGGGCTGCCCGGATGCGCGTGTCATCGGTGATCTCGAACTTGTCGTTGAGCGGTACGTTGAAATCCACCCGTACCAACACACGTTTGCCGTTGAAGTCGTAAGTGTCGATATTTTTCATCGTTTTGCGGTTTTGAGGGTTCTACAAACTTTTCACAAAAATAGCAACTTCGG
>JAMOUS010000168.1 GCA_027067975.1 Bacteroidales bacterium
TAGGAACTCTTTCTTCCCCCTTTGGATCCGCCTCTTCGTGGGGCATGTTCGGAGAACCCGGTCTTGGTCATTAGGTGAAAAAAGATTTCACTGGAAAATTATTCCGGATGTTCCCGGATGGATGAACGGGAAGGGGGCTCCTTCGAGATGAGTGTGTTTTTATTATGTCTCACAGGATCAGCGAAGTGAAGTTATCCAGTGAATGTTTAAAACATTCATCATGTTATTTGTTGAACAATAAATATACGGGAACCGTGTAAATCTTTTGGACCTTATATTTTTTCTTTTGCTGAAAAATCTTTTATCTTTGCCTGCACAAAAGTAAAGTGAAACATGAACCTCTTCCATCATCACCATCATTCCGGAATGAGCCGCTGAGGCGAGCGGAAGGTGTGTGATGTGTGGATCGAAAGATATCCGGAAAATGCCTGAAGCCCGCTGATGCGGGCTTTTTTAGTGGAAATAATTGATTGTTATGGAAAAAGAAAAAGAACAAAGAGAAGAGGCTATCTTGCGCATGGCCTTGCAGAAGTCGGGCCGCCTGCACGACGACTCGCTGAAACTGCTGCATGAGGCGGGCATCCGTTTCAGTAACGGCCAGGGACAGCTGAAAGTTCGGGTCAACAACTTTCCCCTGGAGCTGCTCTTCCTGCGCAACTCCGACATCCCCAACTACGTGCGCGACGGGGTGGTCGACGTGGCCATCGTGGGGGAGAACCTGCTGGTGGAAAAGGGGGACGACCTCGAGGTGGTGCTCAAGCTGGGCTTTGCCCGCTGCCATCTGGCGCTGGCCGTGCCCAAGGCGGTCGACTACCCCGGCCTGTCCTGGTGGAACGGCAAACGTATCGCCACCTCCTATCCCCATACCTTACAAAAGTTCCTCAAAGAACATGGCATCGAGGCCTCGATCCATACCATCTCCGGATCGGTGGAGATCGCACCCAACATCGGCCTGGCCGACGGCATCTGCGACCTGGTGAGCAGCGGCAGCACCCTCCTGCAGAACCGCCTCAAGGAGGTCGAAAAGCTCCTCGACTCCGAGGCGGTGCTGGCCACCCGCCCCGGCCTGGAACCGGAAAAACAGAAAATCCTCGACGACCTGGTCTTCCGGATGAAGGCCGTGCTCACCGCCGGAAATAATAAGTACGTCCTGCTCAACGTCCCCAACGACCGCATCGAGGCGATCAAAAAGATCCTGCCGGGCATGAAAAGTCCTACCATCCTCCCTCTGGCCGAGAGCGGCTGGAGCTCCGTCCATTCGGTCATCCGTGAGGATGACTTCTGGGAGGTGATCGACCAGCTCAAGGCCAACGGAGCTCAGGGGATCCTCATCATCCCCATTGAGAAGATGGTGATATGAATATGAATTTAACTTTAGTCACTTGTAACTTCCAACTTTAGTCACTGTTAAGATCATGAATATCTATAAATATCCCGATGCCTTGTTGCTGGAGTCGCTGTTGCGGCGACCTGTTCCGGCGGGCGAGGATCTCACGGCGCTGGTGGCGGAGGTGTTTGCCGCGGTGGCGGCGGAGGGGGATGCGGCGGTGCGGGCGTATGCCCGCCGTTTTGAGGGGCAGGCGCCTGCCCGGCTGGAGGTCTCGCCGGAGGAGGTGGAGGCGGCTGCCGCGGCGGTGCCGCCGGCGCTGCGGGAGGCGCTCGAGCGGGCGGCGGCCAACATCCGCCGTTTCCATGAGGGGCAGCTGCAGCGCGAGGAGGCGGTGGAGACCGCGCCGGGGGTGCGCTGCTGGCGGGAGGTGCGGCCCCTGGAGCGGGTGGGTCTCTACATCCCCGGCGGCACGGCCCCTCTCTTCTCGACGGTGCTCATGCTGGCCGTGCCGGCGGCGCTGGCCGGCTGCGACGAGGTGGTCCTCTGCACCCCTCCCGGCGCCGGCGGCACCGTGCACCCCGCCATCCTCTACGCTGCCCGTCTCGGCGGGGTGCACCGTCTCTTCCGCGCCGGCGGCATCCAGGCCGTCGCCGCCATGGCCCTGGGCACCGCGACCATCCCCCGCGTCGACAAGATCTTCGGCCCCGGCAACCGCTACGTCACCGCCGCCAAACAGTACGCCCTGCAGCACGGCACCGCCATCGACATGCCTGCCGGCCCTTCCGAGGTGCTCGTCCTTGCCGACGACACCGCCCGCCCCGCCTGGGTGGCGGCCGACCTGCTCTCGCAGGCCGAGCACGGCCCCGACAGCCAGGTCATCCTCGTCACCTGGTCGGAAGCCCTCGCCGCCGCCGTCGCGGAAGAGACGCCGCGGCAGCTCGCCTCCCTGCCCCGCCGCGACATCGCCGCCCAAGCCCTCGACCATGCCCGCATCATCGTCGCCCGCGACGCCCAGGAGGCGGTGGCCGTAAGCAACCGCTATGCCCCCGAACACCTTATCGTCGCCACCGCCGACCCCCGCAGCCTCCTGCCGGCCATCCGCCATGCCGGATCGGTGTTCCTCGGACACCATACCCCCGAGAGCGCCGGCGATTATGCCTCCGGCACCAACCATACCCTCCCCACCGCGGGCTATGCCCGTACCTACGGCGGCGTCTCCGTGGAGGATTATGTGAAGAAGATGACCGTCCAGGAGATCACCGCCGAAGGACTCCGGCAGCTGGCACCCGTCATCACCACCATGGCCCGGGCGGAAAACCTCGAAGCCCACGCCCGGGCCGTGGAAATACGAAACCCCCATGCCTGAAAACAATGGTACCATGAACACTCCGCACCCAACCATCCGGCAGCTGGTCCGGGAGAACATTCGCTCGTTGAAACCCTACTCTTCGGCCCGGGACGAGTTTTCCGGCAAGGCGTTGGTATGGCTCGATGCCAACGAGAACCCTTACGCCGAACAGCTCGAGCTGGTGGTACGTGATCCTGCCACAGGCCGGGAGGTGGAGGTCTTCGACACCGGCGAACTGAACCGCTATCCCGATCCTTACCACCAGGATCTTCGGAAAAAGATCGCCACCCTCAAGGGAGTGCGTCCCGAACAGATCTTCCTCGGCAACGGCAGCGACGAGGTGCTCGACCTGCTCTTCCGCACCTTCTGCGAGCCGGGACGTGACGAGGTGATCCTCCAGCCCCCCACCTACGGCATGTACAAGGTGCTGGCCGACATCCACGGCGTGGCGGTGAAGGAGGTGCCGCTCGACAGGCACTTCCAGCCCGATCTGTTTGCCCTCTTCGAGGCAGCCGGCGAACATACCCGGATGATCTTTTTCTGTTCGCCCAACAACCCTACCGGCAACACCGTCGATCGGGAACGAGTGGAGGAGGTGTTGCGGCACTTCGACGGTCTGGTGATCGTCGACGAAGCATATATCGACTTTGCACCGGAGAAAAGCCTGCTGCCGCTCATCGACCGCTACGAGCGGCTGGTGGTGCTGCAGACCTTCAGCAAAGCACGCGGCCTGGCCGGCATACGCCTCGGCATGGCCTTCGGCAACCCGGAGATCTTCCGGTGGCTCAATGCCGTCAAACTGCCTTACAACCTCAACCGTCTCACCCTCGCCCTGGCAGCCCTGCGTTACGACATACGCGAGAACCGGGAAAAGATCGACGCCATCCTGCGCGAGCGGGAGCTTCTCACCTCTTTCCTGGAAGCTCTCCCTTATGTCAAAAAGGTGTGGCCTTCCGAAGCCAACTTTGTGCTGGCCTGCTTCGACAAGCCGGAGGAGGTGTACCGCTACCTCCTTGATCAAGGCATCGTCGTGCGCCTGCGGCCCCATATCCCCGGTTGCGGTACGGCCATCCGCATCACGGTCGGGACGGAAGAGGAGAACCGTATGTTGCGGGAGGCGCTGAAAAAACTCGAGACTCCCTAACCCGATACTCGTTAACCCGATACTCTCAACTTTGAACTATGGATCCCAAACGTGTTCTTTTCATCGACCGTGACGGCACGCTCACCGAGGAGCCGGACGACTATCAGCTCGACAGTTTTGAGAAGCTGCGCCTGGTGCCGGGGATGCTCTGTGCACTCTCGCGCATTGCCCGGGAGTTGCCTTACGAGCTGGTGATGGTCACCAACCAGGACGGCCTGGGTACGGAGGCGTTCCCCGAGGAGACCTTTTGGCCGGTGCACGAGTGGGTGATGCGCACCCTCGAGGATGAAGGCATCCGCTTTGCAGAGGTAGTCATCGACCGCACCTTCCCCCATGAGAAGGCTCCCACGCGCAAGCCCGGTACGGCGCTGCTGCAGAAGTATTTTTCGGAAGAATATGATCTGGCAAACTCTTTCGTCATCGGCGACCGCATCACCGACATGTTGCTGGCGCGCAACCTCGGGGCGCGCGGCATCTGGCTCGACGACGGCAGCGGCCTGGGCGGCGACGAGGCCGGCGACACCACGGGCCTCGAGGAGACCGTCGTCCTGCGCACGCGCGACTGGCCGGAGATCTACCGCTACCTGCGGGCGCAGCAGCGCCGTGCCGCCGTACGCCGCACCACCCGCGAGACCGACATCGTCGTCGAGCTGGCACTCGACGGCAGCGGCGTCACCGACATCCGCACCGGCATCGGCTTCTTCGACCATATGCTCGAACAGCTAGGGTTCCACGGCGGCTTCGACCTGAAGATACACGCCGAGGGGGATCTGCACGTCGACGAGCACCATACCGTCGAGGACACCGCCCTGGCACTGGGCGAGGCCTTCCGCCAGGCGCTGGGAGCCGCCCGCGGCATCGCCCGCTACGGCTTCACCGTCCCCATGGACGAGAGCCGCGCCACCGCCACCGTCGACGTGGCGGGAGGGAGGAACTACCTGGTGTGGAAAGCGGACTTTCACCGGGAAAAGATCGGCGAAATGCCGACCGAGCTCTTTTACCATTTTTTCAAGTCGTTCACCGACACGGCCCGCGTCACGCTCCACCTGGAGGCTTACGGTGACAACGAGCATCACAAGGCCGAAGCCCTCTTCAAGGCTTTTGCCCGGGCCCTGCGCCAGGCCGTCGCCGTCGCCGGTGAGGGGGATACTTCCACCAAAGGAGAAGAAAAATGGGAACAATAGCGATCATCGACTACGGCGCCGGCAACACCCGTTCTGTGCTCTATGCCCTGCGTCGTCTGGGGCGGGAGGCCGTCGTCACCGCCGACCCCCGCGCGATACGCCGGGCCGAGAGGGTCATCTTCCCCGGCGTGGGCCATGCCGCCAGCGCCATGGAGCGGCTCAAGGAGAAAGAGCTTGACACGCTCCTGCCCACCCTCACCCAGCCGGTGCTGGGGATCTGCCTGGGCCTGCAACTCATGTGCCGCCATACCGACGAAGGAGACATCCCCGGCCTCGGGATCTTCGATGCAGAAGTGCATCACTTCCGCCGGGAGGGAGAGGCGACCCGCTCGCTCCGCATCCCCCACATGGGATGGAACAGCGTGCACACCCGCGGCAGCCGCCTCTTGCAGGATGTCGATGACGACAGCTACTTCTACTTCGTACACAGCTATTATGCCGCAGTCGCCCCGCAGACCACCGCCATCACTGAGTATGGCATTTCCTTTTCGGCCATCATGGAAAAGGAGAACTTCTTCGCCACGCAATTCCATCCGGAAAAATCGGGGAAGGTCGGCGAAAGAGTGTTACGGAATTTTCTGAACCTGAAAGAATAGGACGCTCATGATCAAGCTTTTTCCAGCCATCGACATCCTCGGGGGCCGTGTGGTGCGGCTGCGGGAGGGAGACTTTTCCGAACGTACCGATTATGACACCACGCCCTTGGCGTTGGCCCGGTATTACGAGGCGGAAGGGTTCCGTCACCTGCATCTGGTCGATCTTGACGGGGCGCGGGAGGGTAAGCCGCAGAACCTGGACGTTTTGGAGGAGATCGCCTCCCATACTTCCCTGCAGATCGATTTTGGCGGGGGGTTGCGCAGTGCTGAGGCGGTCGAGGCGGCCTTTTTTGCCGGTGCCTGGAAGATGAATGTAGGCAGTGTGGCGGTGCGCGACCCGCAGCTCCTGCGCAGTTGGATGATGCACCTGGGCGACGAGCGCTTCATCGCTGCCGTCGACGTGCGCGACGGCAGCCCCGCCCTCAGCGGATGGCAGGAGGAGAGCGATCTCTCCTGGGAGGAGGCCGTCGGACGCCTCGCCGACCTCGGCATCCAATACCTGTCGGTCACCGCCATACGCCGCGACGGCAACATGCAGGGCGCCGATATCGACCTCTACCGGGAGATAAGGGAAAAGTTCCCCCATCTGAACCTCATCGCCAGCGGCGGTGTCAGCCGCATCGAGGAGATCGAGACCCTCGACGCGATGGGCGTATGGGGGGTGATCCTCGGGAAAGCCCTCCTGGAAGGGAAGATCACCACCGGTCAATTGAAAAAATTCCTCTGATCATGCTCACGTTTCGTATCATTCCCTGTCTGGACGTCAAAGACGGTCGCACCGTCAAGGGGGTCAACTTTGTCAATCTGGCCGATGCCGGCGATCCTGTCGAGTTGGGGGCGCGTTATGCCGCGGAGGGGGCCGACGAGCTGGTGTATCTCGACATCACCGCCACGCACGAGAAGCGCAAGACGTTGGTGTCGCTGGTGGAGAAGGTGGCGGCGCGCCTCAACATCCCCTTCACCGTGGGAGGCGGCATTGCCGGTGCGGGGGATGTGGAGGCGTTGTTGGCGGCGGGTGCCGACAAGATCTCGGTCAACTCCTCTGCCGTGCGCAACCCCTCGCTCCTCGATGAGCTGGCTTACCGTTTCGGCAGCCAATGTGTGGTGCTGGCCGTCGATGCCCGCCGCGAGGAGGACGGCTCGTGGCAGGTGTACACCCACGGCGGCCGCCGTCCCGCCGGCAAGGAGCTCTTCAGCTGGGTGAAAGAGGGCGTGGAGCGCGGTGCTGGCGAGATCCTCTTCACCTCGATGGACCACGACGGCACGGGGAAAGGCTATGCCCTCAACGCCCTCCGCACGCTCGCCTCCCTCGTCGACGTGCCGGTGATCGCCTCGGGCGGCGCCGGCAGCCCCGTACATTTTTACGAAGCGTGGAAAAAGGGCAAGGCCTCGGCCGCCCTCGCCGCCGGACTCTTCCACTACGGCCGCCTCACCATCGGCGAGGTGAAAGATTACCTGGCCGCCCGGGGCGTGCCCGTGCGGAGATAATGATTACTTTTACCGGGTGAGAAAGTAAACCAGCGCCGTGAGCCTATGCAACATGATTCCATCCCCGTGAGCCGTAAGGCCTTGTCCATCAACCTGGACACATCCTTCTTCGGGACCATCGCCGAGATCGGCGGCGGACAGGAGGTGGCACGCCACTTCTTCCAGGCCGGCGGCGCCTCGGGCACCGTGGCCAAGACCATCTCAGCCTACGACAAACGCTTCAGCGATGTCCTCTACAACGAGGGACGCAGCGACCGCTATGTCTCCGAGGACCGCCTGATGAAGATGCTAGAGACCGAATACCGCGAACTGCAGGAACTGCTCGCCGACGAACGTCCCGACGCCTGCTTTTTCGCATTTGCCGATACGGTCGAGATCCTCAACTATGCCAAGACCAACTATGCCCACGGCTGGATGGGCATTCGCTTCCAACTGCAACCGGGTGGCGGCGCCAACACCGTCATCCTCCATGTCAAACTGCTCGAGAACGACGGCCTCCTCCAGCAAAAGACCCTCGGCATCCTGGGTGTCAACCTGATCTATGCGTGTAAATATTATCACCATTCCCCCAACCTCTTCCTGCAATCCCTCATGGACGACCTGTCGCGCGACCGCTTCAGGATCACCATGATGCAGATGTCGGGTTCCGACCTTGAGTATGTGGACAACCGCCTGCTCGGGCTGCAACTGGTACAGAACGGCATGACACACGCCATCATGTTCGACCGCAACGGCCAGATCCGCCAGCCTTCCGATATGCTCTATAAGAAAAACGTCCTGGCTTTTCGCGGCAGCTTCCGGCCCATCACCAATGTGACCGTCGACATCCTTCACCAAAGCCTTGCAATGTTCCGGAAAGATGAAGATTATGAGCCGGACAATACTTACTTCTTCTGTGAGATCACCCTCAACAATATACTCACCGAAGGGGAGGTGGACACCCGCGACTTCCTCGAACGCGTCGACATGCTCAACGCCTTGGGACAGAACGTGATGGTGTCTGACTTTAGGGAATATTACAAGCTGGTGGACTTCTTCAGCAACTTCAAGCTCAAGAAATTGCGGGTGGTCGTGGGGGTGCCGGCGCTGGAGAAGATCCTCGACAAGCGCTATTACGAACATCTCCGGGGCGGTATTATGGAGGCGATGGCCAAGCTTTTCCCCGCCAATATGAAACTCTATGTCTATCCTACCCGTTCCGAAGAGGACGGCCGCCTGATCACCTCCCGTTCGGTGCGGATGGACGAAGATGTGGAGAAACTGTTTGAATATCTCCGGATGAACCGCTTCATTATCGACATTCCTTCCGGTGTGACCGACCATCTCTTTATCACCTCACACGAGGTGCTGCGGATGATCCGGGAAGGAGAGAAAGGATGGGAAGCTTATGTGCCCGAGGAGGTGAGCCGCACCATCCGTGAGAAAAAACTGTTCGGTTATGATCCTGAAAGATTTTGAAAGATTCTGATCATGGAAAAGATGTTGGACATAGAAAAACTGGACTTTGAGAAGGGGGACGGCCTGATCCCCGCGGTAGTGCAGGATGCCCGCACCCGGCAGGTGCTGATGCTGGGATATATGGACCGCCAGGCGCTGGAAAAGACCCTGGAGACGGGCTTGGTCACCTTCTACAGCCGTTCCCGGAAAGAGTTGTGGACGAAGGGAGAGACCAGCGGGAATCTCCTGCATCTCGTGGAGATC
>JAMOUS010000169.1 GCA_027067975.1 Bacteroidales bacterium
GGTCTCGTCTTCCAGGGTCTGCTGGTCGGTGGTGATGCAATAAGGGGTGCCGATGGCGTCCTGGCGGCGGTAGCGGCGGCCGATGGAATCTTTTTCGTCGTATTGGCAGTAGAAATCGACCTTGAGTCGGTCAATGATCTTACGGGCCACTTCGGGCAGGCCGTCCTTTCTGACGAGGGGGAGGACTGCCACCTGTACGGGGGCCAAGGCCGGCGGGATCTTCAGGACCACACGCTCCTCAAGTTTCCCCTCGGCGTTGGGAACCTTTTCTTCCGTATAGGCATGGGAAAGGATCATCATGAAGGTCCGGTCGAGGCCGATGGAGGTTTCAATCACGTAAGGGATATAACTTTCTCCCGACTCGGGATCGTAGTACTGCATCTTTCTTCCGGAAAATTCCTGGTGGCGGGAGAGGTCGAAGTCGGTGCGGGAATGGATCCCTTCCACTTCCTTGAAGCCGATCGGGAATTGGTACTCGATATCCGTAGCGGCATTGGCGTAGTGGGCCAGTTTGTCGTGATCGTGGAACCGCAGTTTCTGTTCATTGCCGATGAGGGTCTTATGCCATTGCATCCGTTTTTCTTTCCAGTGTTCGAACCATTCCAATTCGGTGCCGGGTTTTACGAAGAACTGCATCTCCATTTGTTCGAACTCCCGCATCCGGAAAATGAACTGGCGGGCGACGATCTCATTGCGGAAGGCTTTGCCTGTCTGGGCGATTCCGAAGGGAACCTTCATCCGGGCGGTTTTCTGGACGTTCAGAAAGTTGACAAAGATCCCCTGTGCGGTTTCGGGACGCAGATAGAGGGTGTTGGCCTCTTCGCTTACGGAGCCCAGCTGCGTGCTGAACATCAGGTTGAACTGCCGGACGTCGGTCCAGTTGCGGGTGCCGCTGACGGGGTCGACGATCTCGCAGTCGAGGATGATCTGCTTCAATTCGGCCAGGTCGTTCTCTTCCATGGCGCGGATGAAACGGTGGCGAATGGTCTCGATCTTTTCCCGCAGTTTCAGCACGCGGGGATTGGTTTCGAGGAACATCTTCTCGTCGAAGGCCTCCCCGAAACGCTTGGCCGCTTTGGCAACCTCTTTCGCGATCTTGGCTTCCTGTTTGTCCAGGTATTCCTCGATCAACTGATCGGCGCGGTACCTCTTTTTGGAATCCTTGTTGTCGATCAGGGGATCGTTGAAAGCATCGGTGTGGCCCGAAGCTTTCCAGATCGTAGGGTGCATGAAAATGGCCGAGTCGATCCCCACGATGTTCTCATGCAGGCGGGTCATGAAATGCCACCAATAAGTCCGGATATTGTTCTTCAGTTCGACGCCGTAAGGACCGTAGTCATACACAGCTCCCAGTCCGTCGTATATCTCGCTCGAAGGGAAAATGAAACCGTACTCTTTGGCGTGAGAGACAAGCTTCTTGAAAAGATCCTGATCATTCATAGTGATTGGTTTTGCAACCACAAAAGTAATTGAAATTTCGCTATGAGAAGATGTTCGGAAAGGAAAGTGCTGCCGAAGCAGTGTCGGTGAACGTTGGATAGGGGGAAGGAGGTGATTATCTTTGCGAAAGATTAGCGGTGCATGTGATGAAAAGGAAAGTTGATTTTCTGGTGATCGGGTCGGGTTTGGCCGGTCTGATGTTTGCTTTAAAGGCAGCTGAAAAGGGGTCGGTGCTGCTCGTGACCAAAGCGGAGATGGAGGAGTCGAGCACCCGTTATGCACAAGGTGGCATTGCGGCGGTCTTTTCCGACAGGGATTCGTTCGAAAAGCATATTAAAGACACGCTGGACAGTGGTGATGGTCTTTGTGACCGGGAGGTGGTGGAGATGGTGGTACGGGAGGCGCCGGAAAAGATCCGGGAGCTGATCGAGCTGGGCGTCAAGTTCGACCGGAACGCCAAGGGGGAGCCCGATCTTTCCAAAGAAGGGGGACATT
>JAMOUS010000170.1 GCA_027067975.1 Bacteroidales bacterium
GGCCTTGCGGATCCTCGACGAGCGGGAGCGTTCTTTGCCACCGGTGGGGATGGTGCGCATCCGGGATGCGGAGACCGGCGAGGAGCGCTGGATCGACACCTCTCTGCGCAGCGTCCGGGAACACTACGTCAGATGGCAGGAAAACAGGGAAAAGGAATTGCTCAATACTTTCCGCCAGTGCGGCGTGGATCATGTGGAGCTGATGACAGGAAAGGATTATATCGTGCCATTGGTGCAGTTGTTCAAAAGAAGATGATGACGGAAAAGAAATACATACATGCCCTTTTGCGGGCTTGCGGTGTGGTGGGGATCCTTTTGCTCTCCATCCTCCCCCTGCGGGGACAGGTGGAGGTGTCTGCACGGCTGAGCCGTGACACCATCTGGTTTGGGGATCAACTGGAGATCTCCCTCCGCGTGGTACAGCCCCCCTCGCTCCGGGTGACCTTGCCGCAATATTTTGATACCATCCCCCGGGGACTTGAGGTGGTGGAAAAACCGCTTACTGATACGATCCCCCGCAAGGATGGCCGCATCGAGGTGGTCCGTACCTGGCGTGTTACCTCGTTCGACACCACCGGGGTGGTGCAGGCAGGACCCTTTGAGGTGAGCTGGCAGGCCGACTCCATGACCGCCCGCCTCGAGACAAAACCGCTGTGGTTGGTGGTGCGCCTCCCCCAGGTGGATGTCAACGGAAAACCAAAGCCCATCAAGGATCCTCTCAAGATCCCTCTTACCTGGAAAGAGGTGCTGCTCTGGATCTCCGGGGCACTTCTCCTCCTGGCAGCGGTCGGCCTGCTCATCTGGTGGATTCACCACAGGAGACGAAGAAAAGAAACGGTTCAGCGTCCCCGCATTACCGAACCGCCCCATGTGTACGCAATGAGAGAACTGGAAACCCTGAAGGAGGAGCAATTGTGGCAACAGGGAAAAGTGAAGGAATACTATACCCGCCTGACCGATATACTCCGGACCTATTTGGAGTATCGCTATCATATCAAAGCCTTGGAGCAAACCACACCGGAGACTTTGCGGGCACTCGAAGAGAGTGGATTCAGCAATGAAAATCTCCTGGGGCTGCTGAGCCGGATCCTGGAGACGGCCGACCTGGTGAAGTTTGCAAAGTATGTTCCTGAGCCGGACGTGAACGGGCAGATGTGGGAGGAGGCTGTTCGCTTCGTCAGAGAGACGCGGGAAGAGAATCAAGAAGAGAATAAAGGAGAAAGCGTGGAGGAAGATAAGGATGTTTGAGCTGCATTTTGCCAACCGGGAATGGCTTTACGGGCTGGTTTTGCTGGTGCCCATGATTGCGTGGTACATCTGGCGGGAGAGGCACCGCCAGACCACATTCCGTGTGCCCGGTTTCCAACCCTTCCAGGGCATGAAGACTCCCTGGCGGGCTTACCTGCGGCATCTTCTTTTTCTCTTGCGGCTCCTGGCCGTGGCATTGCTTTTTATCGTGATGGCCCGGCCCCAGTCGGTCAACCGCTGGCAAAAGGTCTCTACCGAAGGGATCGATATCATCATCGACCTGGATATCTCCAGCAGTATGTTGGCGCAGGATTTCAAGCCCAACCGTCTGGAGGCGGCCAAGGATGTGGCGATCCGTTTCATCTCCGGACGGCCCAACGACCGGATCGGACTCGTGGTCTTCAGCGGAGAGAGCTTCACCCAGTGCCCCCTCACCACCGACCATGCGGTGTTGATCAACCTTTTCAAGGAAGTGAAAAGCGGCATGATCGAAGACGGAACGGCCATCGGCGACGGTTTGGCAACGGCCGTCAACCGTCTCAAAGACAGCAAAGCCAAAAGCAAGGTGGTCATCCTCCTCACCGACGGGATGAACAATGCCGGTGAGATCGCTCCCCTTACGGCGGCGGAGATCGCCAAAACCTTCGGGATAAGGGTCTATACGATCGGTGTGGGAACCCGCGGCACAGCACCCTATCCCGTGCAAACGCCGTATGGCATCCGCTACCAGCAAATGCGCGTGCAGATCGACGAGGAGGTGCTCCGGAAAATCGCGGAGATGACGGGAGGAAGGTATTTCCGCGCTACCAACAACCGGAAACTGGAAGAGATCTATCGGGAGATCGATAAGCTTGAGAAATCGAAGATCGATGTGAAACAGTATAGCAAAAGGGAAGAGGAATACCTGAAGTTCGCCCTGGCAGCGGCACTTTTGTTGTTGCTCGAATGGGCTTTGGGGAATACGGTATTGCGTAAACTGCCATAAGAAAAGAGAATGTTCAGATTTGCCAACATAGAGTTTTTGTACGGTTTGTTGCTCTTGCCGGTGTTCTGGCTGGTGTATTGGGCTGTCCGTTCCTGGCGGCGCCGGGTGATACGGCAGATGGGGGATCCTTCTCTCGTGGAAAGGATGATGGAGGGCGTTTCCCGTTCCCGCCCGGCGATGAAACTGTTCTTTTTCAGCCTGGCCTGGCTTTTCCTCGTGCTCGGTCTGGCCCGACCGCAACTGGGAGCCAAGCTGGAAACGGTGAAGAAAAAGGGGGTGGAAGTGATCGTGGCACTCGACGTCTCCAACTCCATGCTGGCCGAAGATATCCAGCCCAGCCGCCTCGAAAGGGCTAAGAAGGCGATTGCCAAGATGGTCGACAGGATGGAGAACGACCGCGTGGGACTGATCGTCTTCGCAGGGGATGCCTATGTGCAGATCCCGGTCACCTCGGATTACCAGGCAGTGAAAATGTTTCTCCCCACCATCGGACCTTCCACCGTGCCCAAACAGGGAACAGCCATCGCCTCGGCCATCGAACTGGCAGAGAAGTCGTTCACACCCGGCGAGGGGAAGAGCAAGGCACTCATCATCATCACCGATGGGGAAAACCATGAGGCCGACCCGGTGGCGGCAGCCCGGAAGGCCCATGAACAGGGGATCACCATCCATACCATCGGGATCGGAAAACCCTCCGGAGCCCCCATCCCCATCACCGTGAACGGACAAAGGACATTTTTGAAAGATCAAAACGGCCATACCGTGATCACCCGTCTCGACGAAAAACTGCTCCAGGAGATCGCTGCAGCGGGCGGGGGGATCTACGTGCGTGCTACGAACGCCTCGATGGGGCTGAACAAGATCTATAACCGCATCAAAGGGATGGACCGAAAAGAGATGAAAGAGAAAAACTATTCCGAATACAACGATCTCTTTCAATATGTGATCGGCCTGGCCCTCTTTTTCCTGCTGATCGAATGGATGATCGCGGAACGGAAAAGCCGTTTCTTCTCTTCCATCCGTCTTTTCAATACACCGGAAAAGGGAGGTGAACGATGAGAAAGATCATAACCATAGCGGCCATCCTGTCGTTGCTGGCAGCCCCCGCGTGGGCCCAGCATAGCGCAAGGAAATATGTGCGGGAAGGGAACCGGTCGTATAAAAAGGGTGAATATGCCAATGCCGAGGTCGATTACCGCAAGGCCCGTGAAGTTGCCAAGGATCCCTCCATCCCCGTTTTTGACCTGGGGGCTTCTCTGTATCAACAAAAAAAATATGACAAAGCGGCAGAGAACTTCATGGCTGTGGCAGAGAAAAGCCGGGATAAAAAGTTAAAAGCCTATTCATACTACAACCTGGGGAATACTTTGCTGGAGGCCGGAAAGATCGACGAGGCGATCCAGGCCTACAAAAATGCCTTGCGCTACGATCCTACCGATATGGACGCCAAATATAATTTGCTGTATGCGATGAAGAAGAAAAAGCAGCAGCAACAGAAGAAACAACAGCAAAAGCAGGGGAACAAAAACCAGCAACAAAAACAAAACCGGCAAAAGAACAACCAGTCCCGGCAAAACCAACAACAAAACCAGCAACAGGATCAGCAACGGGACCAACAACAAAAACCTTCGCAGCAGCAGAAGGACCGGCAACAACAGAAACCGGTGCCGGGACAGATCTCCCGGAAGGATGCGGAACGGTTATTGCAGGCCCTCGCCAATGACGAGAAAAAGGTGCAGGAAAAGGTGAAAAAAGCCAAAGCAAAAAAACATCGGGTCAAATCCGTGATCAACTGGTGACGATATGACAAAGTGGATCGTGAAATATGTTTCAGGGATGCTGTTGGGGATCCTGCTGGTGGGAGGGGGTAGCCTTTCCGCCCAGGAGATCACCATCCGGGCTTCGGCTCCCAAGGTGGTGACGCTGGGACAGCAGTTCCGGCTAGTTTATGAGATCAACACAAAAGGAGGAAAGTTCATCCCTCCCAAGCTGGACGATTTTGAGGTGCTCATGGGACCGAGCACCTCATACAGCCAAAGCACCCAGATCATCAACGGCCATATCTCCACCCATGTCAGTTACACGTACACCTATATCCTCCAACCCCTCAAGCCGGGGGATTTTACCATTCCGCCGGCACGTCTTTCCCTGAAGGGAAAAGTGTACGAATCGAATCCCGTGAAGATCACCGTGGTAAAAGGATCGTCAGGCCAGGGAACGTCCGGTGCCCAGCGCACCACGAATACCGGTCAGGTGGCGGCGAACAGCAATCTCTTCGTCCGGATGATCTCTGACAAAAAGGAGGTCTTCCTCGGCGAGCCGGTGGCCGTCACGGTCAAGATCTTCTCCCGTGTCAGTCTCACCGGCTTTGAGGAAGTGGACATGCCCGAGTTCAATGGT
>JAMOUS010000171.1 GCA_027067975.1 Bacteroidales bacterium
ATCTCACCTCCCTGCAACGGGAATATATCGACGGCGTTGCATACAACACAGGCGTGATCCAGCGTTATCTTCTTTTTCCGCAGACCACGGGCGATATCACCATCGAACCGGTCAAAATCGTTTGTCTGGTCCGGAAGAGGATGCATGCCTCGCCGGGAGGCTTCTTCGACGATTTCTTCGATACTTATCAGACCGTTCGGCAGCCTATCTTCAGCAACAAACTGAAGATTCATGTGAAACCTCTGCCGCCGGGAGCACCGCAGGACTTTAACGGGGCGGTGGGAACATTCGGACTGGATGCTTCCGTCGATAAGATGAAATTGAAGGTCAATGATGCAGTGACGCTCAAAGTGCGGATCTCAGGGAATGGGAACCTGAAACTGATCGAAGCTCCAAGGATCGATTTTCCGCCTGATTTTGAGACCTATGACCCCAAAGTGGTCACCCGGATCAAAAATACGGTACACGGAGCAACAGGATACAAACAGTTCGAATATCTGATGATCCCGCGTCATGCCGGGAAGTACCGGATCCCTCCGGTATCTTTCTCCTATTTCGATCCGGTGCAGAAGAGTTACAAGACACTTCGCACACCTGCCTTTACATTGGAAGTACTGAAAGGCGAAGAGGGTGCCGGTACACAGGTGATCGTCTCGGGGGACAAGGAGGCATTGAAGTTCCTCGGGAAAGATATCCGTTATATCTATACCAAACCGATCCGTCTGAAGCGGGCGGGTTATACGCTTTTCGGAACCTTGTTCTTCCCACTCTATTATCTGGGGATGTTCCTCCTCTTTCTGGCCGTGGTGATGGTTTACCGTCATCGCCGGAAAGTGATGGGCGATCATCAGCGGGTGCGGAACCGGAAGGCCAATAAGGTGGCGAAGCGGAGATTGAGAAAGGCAGGACAGTACCTGAAAAGTGGGGATAAGTCCGGATTTTATGAAGAGGTGCTCCGGGCGATGTGGGGATATCTCAGTGACAAAATGTTCCTGCCGATGTCCGATCTGACCCGTGAAAGGGCGGCCGCAGCCCTGGAGAGCAGAGGGGTCGGGAAAGACCTCATTGAACGGTTGATGCGTGTGATCGACCAGTGCGAATTCGCCCGTTATGCCCCCGAAGGGGACACCGGCGCCATGGATAAACTGTACAAGGAAGCTGTCGAGATTATCAGCCAACTGGAACAGAAACTGTAAATGAAAACAGGAGTGATGAGGCATACAAAATCTGCACGGTACAACAGGGTCCGGGCCGGCTTCCTCGGCCTGCTCCTTGCCTTCGTGATCCTACCCCTCCAGGGAGCAACCTTTTCTCCCGACAGCCTGATCACACGGGCGAATCTCTATTACGCCAACGGCATGTATGAAGATGCGATCCGTCTTTACCGCCAGGTGGTGGATTCGGGCTATGCGGCGGCCGAACTCTATTACAACCTGGGAAACGCCTACTTCAAAGCCCATGATATCCCTCATGCGATCTTGTACTACGAAAGGGCACGCCTTCTCGATCCGGGGAACGAGGACATCAAATATAACCTTGAACTGGCGCGTACCTATGTGACAGATAAGGTTGACGTGTTGCCCCAATTCTTTCTCGTTGCCTGGTATCACTGGTTCCTCGACCGTCTGCCGGCAGATGGTTGGGCCATTCTGAGCATGATCTTTTTCTTTTTTGGTTTGCTCTTCTTATCTTTGTATCTGCTTGCCAGAAAAGAGGGGCTCAAACGGACAGGGTTCATTACGGGCGTGGTCACGTTGATCCTTTCAGCGGTGTTGTTCCTGTTTGCTTGGCAAAGCCACACAATGCTCACTGCACACGACCATGCCATCGTGATGGAGCCTTCCGTGACTGTGAAAAGCTCCCCGGGTGAGGAGGGTACCGACCTGTTCGTCATCCATGAGGGAATGAAAGTGAAGGTGGTGGATACACTGGACCAGTGGACCGAGATCAGATTGGAGGATGGCAGTAAAGGGTGGTTGCCCAATGAAGCCATAACCAAAATCTGAGTCAATGAGAAAAGTTCAAAAACTCTTCTTACTGCTGCTTTTCCTTCTGCCGCTCTTTTTTTCCTGTAAGAAAGATCCTCAAGGCCCCACCGATATCCGAATACGGAACCTCACCGACTCGGTGTTTCGGAATGTTTACGTAAACACTTCCGGAGGAGAATATAACTACGGAGAAGTGAAACCTCATACGGAAACCCCTTACCATCGTTTTGAGATTGCGTACCGGCAGGCATTGATCACCCTCGAAATCAATGGAGAGCAATATGAGTTGAAGCCCGTCGACTATACCTATGAAGTACCATTGGGAAGAGGTAAGTACACTTACGAACTTGCCATTGCGGATACGGCCTCCCATAAGCTGAGTATCCATGTGATCGCAGATGCACCGCTTTAGAAGACCCGTAAAAAGAAGACCTTTTTAGTTTATATTCGAAAAATTGTTGTATTTTTATTTCAAACTTCACCTAAACCCTTGCCTATGAACCTCATCTCTACCATTATCGGTCTGGTCGCCCTGGTGCTGGGGGGGATCGGAATGTTTCCTTTGTTGGGGTGGATGCACTGGTTGGTCCTCTTCCTGGCTTTTCTGGGAATGACTCTCGGTCTGTTCGCCAAAGGAAAGACCACAGGGATCACCATTAACTTCTTTGCGATGGTCTTTGCCCTACTTCGACTTTTCCTGAACGGCGGAATCGTCTGAAAGTTCACATACTGAACATACGAATAAAGAAGGTGGCGGGAGATGAGTGCTGTTGAAGATCCGGAAGATAACAGGATGTCCGGTGTCGGCCGGACATTTTTATTGAAGGAAGACGTTTCGTGATGATGACGATCAAAAAGGATTACTTCGGAGAGGCTTACGGCCGGGAGGTTGACCTCTATACCCTGGATAACGGTGCAGGGATGCAGGTGAGGATTACGACCTATGGCGGGATCGTTACGCACCTGTTCGTCCCCGACCGGCAGGGGAAATCCCGGGATGTGGTGTTGGGATTTGACGAACTGAAAGGATATCTGCGGGGACATCCCCATTTTGGTGCGATTACAGGCCGGTATGCCGGCCGCATCGGAAATGCACGTTTTACCCTCGATGGAGAAACCTATGAACTGGCCAGGAACGATGGCATGAACCACATCCACGGGGGAGAGAAAGGCTTCGATAAAGTGATCTGGGAGGCTGCCACGGCGAAGGATCCTCACAGTGCTTCCCTTATTCTCAGTTACCTCAGTCCTCACATGGAAGAGGGTTATCCCGGCAACCTGAAAGTGAAGGTCACATATACCCTTCGTGACGACAATGTCCTGGAGATCCGGTATACGGCAGAAACAGACCGGCCTACTGTCCTCAACCTGACCAACCACTCTTATTTCAACCTTGAAGATCCCCGTCAGGATATCCTTGACCATGTGGCAACGATCCGTGCGGGAAAGATGCTCGAGACACGGGACGACCTTATCCCCACAGGCCGTATTCTCGAAGTGGCCGGAACGCCGTATGATTTCAGGAAGGCCAAGCCCTTTGGGCAGGATATTGCACAAACTCCCATGGGATATGATCTCTGTTACGTCCTCGATGGAGGGATGACGGAAGCCCCCCGCCTCATTGCCGAGGTCACGGCACCGCGAAGCGGGATCGCCTTGCAGGTGGAGACTACCGAACCGGGGGTCCAGCTCTACACTGCCAATTTCCTGGACGGCTCCCTCACCGGCAAAGAGGGGGTGGCCTATCAAAAACATGCGGCATTTTGCCTGGAGACCCAGCACTTCCCGGATTCTCCCAATCATCCGGAGTTCCCGAGCGTCCGGCTGGATCCCGGACAAACATACCAACAGCATACCTTGTTTCGTTTCTTAGTAAAAGAGTGACCGGGTGATGAGATCGTTGTGCACTTTCCTGTTGCCGGGAATTTTCTGGATCTTTGCGGGAACCACCGGGGCGGCACAGGATGCCGGCGGTCTGATCTTTGCCTATGATCATGGTTTGGAGGTCAGAGGGGTTCACCTCTCTGACGGCAGGAATGTCGACCTGCGTCGGCGTGTCCCGCTTTTTTCGGTCCGCCTGGGAGGACATAGATACAACTCGTCGGAGGCGGAAGTGTTGCCCGGCGATTCCGTGATACGTTTTGTCTTTA
>JAMOUS010000172.1 GCA_027067975.1 Bacteroidales bacterium
TTCGAAGGGGTCTCTTTCCGGGCACGGATCACCCATACTTTCGTAAACGGTCACCCCGTGTATGAAGAGAACAGGATCGACCCCACTTACAAGGGACAGGCTTTGACCTTTGTCCGATGAACCATTATCTTTGCAATGCACATCCGAAAAATCATAATCCTCACAAGAGGTCTATCATGAAACAGCAAAAACGGTTTTCCTCCTGGACAGGCATTCCAGTCGCCATATTGATGGCGGGGATCTTCCTGTTGAACAGTTGCCACCGCACGCAGAAACAACCGGCCAGGTGGGACGGGACATTGTCTACGATGTGATCATCAAAAACCCCAACCCCGACGATACCTGGACCAGCCAGTGCCTGGCAGGCCTCGACCGCAAAACGCTGGTTGATGACATCTTCCGCGCCATCTATGCGGGCCGCATCACAGCAACCGACTTCGATACGGGCGAAGAGCTCTCTCCCGAACAGGTGAAAGAACGGGAAAAAGAGATCGAAGAGGTCCGTGCGCGGGTCGCCAAGATCCAGTTCACCGAAGACTGGTACTTCGACACCCTGAACCTGACCATGCGCAAGGAAGTGCGTTACATGGTGCTCGGCTATGAGGTATACGACGACCAAGGCAACGTCCGGGGCTACAAACCGGTGTTCCGGGTAATGTTGAACCCTGACAAATAAGATCATAATATGGCAATATACCGCGAAGAAGAGACGCTGGCTGCCGGCATCCGCCAGGTGGCACAGCTGATGGTGACGGCCGCCCGCACGGCTCCCAAGACCCGCGGGCGCGATAATCTGCAGTTCCTGATCGTGGACGGAGAGGACATCGAGAAGATCGCCCGTCGCATGGAAGAGATCGGCGAGATCACCGGCGCCTATTTCTTCGGCCGCGATGCCAACGACATCCGCCGCTCGGAGGTGGTGGTGCTTTTCGGCACTCGCATCAAGGCCCTCGACCTGCCTTACTGCGGGTGGTGCGGCTTTGAGGATTGTGCCGAGAAAAACAGGCATCCCGGCCACCCCTGCGCTTACAACAACATCGACCTGGGGATCGCTGTGGGCTCGGCCGTGTCAGTGGCCATGGACCACCGCGTGGACAACCGGGTCATGTACACCATCGGCCAGGCCGTTCGCGACCTGGGATATTTCGACCCGGAAATACGCATCATCCTCGGCGTACCCTTGAGCGCCACCTCGAAGAATATCTACTTCAACCGGCTTAAAAAGTCATAAAGTGAATTAGACAGAATCTCTCCATACAACCTTATACAACATCATTCAACTCCATCTTCATTAACCAACTCGGAAAAGTATGTATCATCATTTACATACAATGTAGTAATCACATATTCTGAATGAGCAAGTTTGATGTTGTCGTTTACTATCTCTATCAACCTTCTACTCTGTCGTTTCATAAATATATTCCAAAAAACAACAACATAAAAATCTGATTCTCCAATCTTTCTGTTCGCAGGTATACCATTCAGATCATAAACATTCTCAAGGACTTTTCTCAGCGTAAAGATAGAATCCAACGGAATTTGTGTTTTAGGAGGGAAAGATGAAAATACATGATTTTTATCCCACTTAAGATTTGGAAATCCTCCCGCATAACAATTATTATGAAAAGAAATTAATTTCCCCTCCCTATTAAAATACAAAACTTGCAATGGCTGATTATGTCTATATGAGACAGGGTTGGTAACACATAAATCCGCACCACTCGAAATAGAATAATTATCCACATTTTCTTTACTGTTATTTTTCTTATTTTCTTTATCCCCTTTGATTAATACATAAACCTCGTTTGTGTCTATTTTCATTTTTTTCGCTTGAAAAAGAATTTCTTCTTTAGTTACTTTTTCCGGATTATGGACTCCATAAAATAATAAGAACGTAGAATTGCAAGATGTTAAAAAAACAAGCCAAAATAATATAAAAACTATCAGTATTCTTTTCATTTTTATTATTTTTTCAATAAATAGCAACTAAACAGGAAATAGCGAAAAATTTTTCGCTATTTCCTGTTCCCCTAAAGCCAACTTAAATCAAGATAAACTTCTCCAAATGGATTTTTTGAAAAATCTACAATATATATACCTTCATGGATATAACAACCTTTTGGAATACCAAGTAAATTTAATTCATCAGAATTTAAAACATAATTCTCATCAATTGGAATTGTACCATCAGGTAAGGAAGTAGCTTGATTAAAAATCAAATGTAGTTTTCCATCACGTACTTCTGCAAAGGCGGTACCAAAATCTTCTGCTTTCTCTTCTTTTGTTAATCCTCCATTTGGAGCCTTTTGAATACCTCCACAAAAACAGATTCCTAAGGGACATGGACATCCTGGACATTTACATCCTGGACACTCGCAATTACCATTCGGAGGATTTGAATGTCTTACTACAAATTTAATCGATTCAACATTTGATTTTGTTGAATATACAATATTTTTAATAGCATTTTCTCTTGAACTGTTATCAATCATTAGAAGATTATCATTATTGCTTTTATTACAAGCAAAAAAAACAAACATTAAAATGAATAAAGCTGAAAATATTGTTCTTGTTTTCATTTTTCTAGTATTTTAAGATTTTACATCTAAGTCCATCTAATTTATATAACCTTATATATATACCAAGACTTCTCCCCCTTTACGGGGGAGCTACAAGAAGCAGAACAATATATCAATGCTCATCATTTTATTACTGGCATTCTCTACTTTTTGTTCATTTTTTCACTATAAAATTATATAAAAAAAAAAATCCAAATTCCATCGGCCAGGCCGTTCGCGACCTGGGATATTTCGACCCGGAAATACGCATCATCCTCGGCGTACCCTTGAGCGCCACCTCGAAGAATATCTACTTCAACCGGCCGGCCCGAAAAAATGACCTTTTTCAGAGAAGGTCATGAACGAGAAGGCTGAAAAGAATGATCCTCCCGGGATGCTGACGCGTTCTCTCCCTTCCGCCGCCATATGGAAAGCAACACGAGCAGGAAAAAAGTGACGGAAAAGAGGATCATCAGTAAGACCGTTCCCTCCAAAGAGCGCAAAAAAAAGATCAGCAGGAAGATCAGCAGGTTGGTTCCCAAGAGAACGGCACATGCAGCAAAATGGGAAAAACCCTTTTCCAGAAAGACATGGTGGATGTGGGTCTTCTCCGCCCGGGAGATCGGCGTTCCCCGGATGACCCGACGGAAGACGGTACGCAGCATGTCGGCCAGAGGAAGAAGAAGCACAGTCATGGCCAACACGGGGGAAACCCCCGAATCCCCCCCCCGCAACAGCTGATAACACTCCATGAACCGGACGGCCAGCACGGCCATGATCAGTCCCAGGATCATCGAACCGGTATCCCCCAGGAAGATCTTGTGACGCCCGCCGGAGAGGTTGAAACGCAAAAAGGCCAGCAAGGTACCGGTAAAAGCGAAAGCGATGATCCCGTAAGCACCAAAACCCTTTGCCATGAACCAGCTCCCGAAGATGAGGGAGCCGAGCAAGGCACTCCCCGCCGCCAGGCCGTCGATGCCGTCGATAAAATTGAACCCGTTGATGATCACAACCAGCACGAACACCGTCAGCAACACTCCCGGCATATAACCGAGGGTATCTACCCCGAAAAAACCGTACAGGCTTGCGATCCGGATGCCGCCTCCCATGACCACCAAGAAGGCGGCAAAAAGCTGACCGATAAATTTCTTGTAAGGATCGATCATCAGAATATCATCCTTGATCCCCACGAAAAAAAGGATGATCAGCCCGGCAATAAGAAACAACAGTTCGCGGCTCAGGAAAAGGCCCGCAAAAACCGATGCCGAGATGGTAAATCCGGCAAAGACCGCCATCCCGCCCAGGGTCGGGATATCGCGGGAATGGGCCGAACGCTCATTGGGACGGTCGTAAAGACCCCGCGCCACCGCCACCCGGATGATCGAGGGAATGGAAAGCCATGTGATCCATAAGGCCAGTACAAAAGCTCCCCCTGCCATCACAAGGGCAGGGATCTCCAGACTCCATTTTCCCAATGCCACAACCATCCGTCCCCCTTTTTACAAATTTAAGGCCTTTTCACCACATATTGTACGGTCAGTCGCGTTCTTTGTTCCAACAGAACGAGGAGGTTTTCCAGCTTTTCTTCTACGGTTTCCGGCCGGTAGTGCCGGAAAGTGAGGAGCTCCACTCCACGGTTGAAATACACTTCATACTCCTCCTGCAATCGCTTCACCCGCTCCATAAGCCTCTCTCCGGGATCATCGATACAGTAACTGACGCTGATGGCAGAGATCTGGATCAGACCAATGCGGAATCCCCACTCCCGGAAAAGTTCGGAAAGCCTCACGAGATGGGTATTCAGCACAAAAGAATAGTCCCGGGGGAAAACGGAGAGGAGGATCTGCCGTTCTTTCCGGATAAAGACCGGCATGCGGCGTTCCATCTCCTCAAAATCCCAGATCACGGTCCGTTGGCCAGGATCATGGAAAAGGCCGCGTACTTCCAGCGGGATATGTTGGTTTTGTAAGGGTTTGATGGTGTTGGGATGGATCACCTTGGCCCCGTAGAAGGCCATCTCTGCCGCCTCCTGATAGGAGATGGCTGGCAAATGCCGTGCCTGCGGATCGATCGCCGGGTCGGCATTCATCACCCCCGGCACATCCTTCCACAACACCACTTTCTCTGCCTGAAGGAAGCTTCCCAACAAAGCGGCCGTATAGTCGGACCCTTCCCTTCCCAGGGTGGTAGGGGTTCCGTCGGCGGTAGCAGCGATGAACCCCTGGGTCAGATAGAGAGGATGGTTCCCGTCAAAGGCTTTTTCCGCACGCTTCCGGCTGGTGTCAATGTCTACTGCGGCCGCCCCGAAATGGTTGTCGGTGACCAGCACATTGCGGATGTCGACCTCTTGCACCTCCGGTGTGAGGGCACGCAGGTACGCCCCGGCCACGGCCGCAGAGAGGAGTTCACCATAGGCGACCACCCGGTCGGTCCAGGCGGGCAAGGCCTCCGCCTTCCCCGCCTTCAGCAGGGCGGAGAGCTGGCCGAGGAGTTTTTCCAGACGTTGTTCTACCTGCTCCGGCACCTTTCCCAGGCCGGCAAGGACTTCCCTGTGGTACCGGGCAAGGGCCTCCATCTCGGGCAGCCACGGCTCATGCCGGGCGACCCGCGCCGCCAGCCCCTCCAGCCGGCTGGTGGTGCGGGCCAACGCCGAAACGACCACCACCAACGGCCGGGGCCCCTCAGCCACCTGCCGGGCCATCGCCCTGAGGCCCGCCGCATCCCGCAATACCGACCCCCCGAATTTATATACCGTCCATCGCATCACACAACAAAATTAGAGGATATATCCCGCAATTCCGTAAAATAATCGAAGGGATTTCTTAGTTTTATCAAAAAAGCAAGATGAACCTGGTCGTCGACATCGGGAACACCACTGCCAAAGCATACCTTTTCGACGGGGATCTGCTGGCAGGGAGGACGCTCACAAAGGATCCGCATGAGGAAGCGTTCCTGATTTTCCTCCGCACGCCGGGGGTCCGTCATGCCTTGCTGGCAGCATCGGGGGAAGTGCCCGGCGGGATAATCCGAGAGTTGGAGGGCGTGGAGGGCACTTTCCTGAAGCTGGGGCCGGAAACCCCTCTGCCTTTTCACAACCTGTACCGCACCCCTCATACGCTGGGATACGACCGGATTGCGGCCGTGGCCGGGGCGTACCATCTCTATCCCGGCGAAGATGTGCTGGTGGTCGACGCCGGAACGGCGGTCACGTATGACCTGCTCACCGCACAGGGGACCTATCAGGGCGGGGCGATCTCGCCGGGGCTGACAATGCGTTTCCGCGCCCTGCACACCTTCACCGCCCGGCTGCCCTTTGTCCAGGACGAAGGTCCTGCCCCCTGGCCTGCCACCACCACCGACGAGGCGATACGCAGCGGCGTGGTCAGAGGCCTCACCGACGAGATCGATGCAGCCATCACCCGTACAAAAGAGAAATATCCCGCACTGCGGACCCTCCTCACCGGCGGAGATGCCGTTTTTTTTGAGAAAAGACTAAAAAATAGCATCTTTGTCATCCCGGAACTGGGCGCGTACGGGCTGAACAGAATCTTACGCTACAATGTACAAGATTAACGTTTCGCGGGCATTCCTTGTTGTACTCTCCTCCCTGCTCTTCACGACAGGATGGGGACAGACCACGACATACAATTCCCCGTTTTCCATGAAGGGCATCGGCGACCTCCCCAATCCCGTGTTGATCCGCGGCAGCGCCATGGGCGGCATCTCGATCGCGATGCGCGACCCGATGTACATCGACTTCAACAATCCGGCCTCCTTCTCGGCCCGCGACAGCCTGAGTTTCGTCTTCGACTTCGGCTTGAACGGCAAGAGCACCAAACTGCAAAGCGCCCGGGGAGCCAAACATACACACGATCTTAACCTCGGCAACCTCGTATTCAGCTTCCCCATTTCCCGGCATATGGGCGTCGCGATGGGATTCGTCCCCTCTATTTACAACGGTTATGCCCTCAATGAAAAGGTTACGGAAGACGATCCGCTCTATGACCCGAAAATCGGTGAATTGTCATACTACTTTAAAGGGGATGGTGGAGTGACCCGTTTTTTCATCGGGACCGCCATTGAACTGTTCGACCATCTGTCAGTTGGAGTCAATTTCGATTATTATTTCGGGAAGATCCACAAGATGCATGAGCTCTATTTCCCCGATGATCCGACCGCCTTCAACACCCGTTTGGAACGGAATTATATCGTGAGCGATTTCAATTTTGACATCGGGTTGCAATATACCGTCCGTTTCGGGGAGGACAAACGCCTGGTGGTCGGGATGATCGGCAGCACCACTAACAAACGGACCCGCTACACGCTTGAGGCGTTCGACTATTCGCTGGTGCTCTTCCCGAACGGGTCCCGCAAGTTGGACACCATCAACCATTATACGTTGTACAATCAGCAAATCACTTTACCTCCCACGCTGGGGATCGGCTTCACCTATGTGAAAGACCATCACTGGACGGTAGGGGCAGATTATACCTACAGCAACTGGACAAAGGCCAATATCCCTTTTAGCAAAGACTCTCTCATTGCTTCCCACAACATACGGGCCGGGTTCGAATATACTCCCAACCCCCGTGATCTGAGACGTTACTGGAAGCTCATCAAATACCGCGTGGGAGGCCATTACCAGAACTCCTACTTTACCGTCAACGGTAACCCCGTGAAAGACTTTGGCATAAGTTTTGGAGCAGGTTTACCGATACTGAACCGCGGATCGGGAATGGCCTTCCTATTGGGGAGAACCACCCTCAACTTTTCGGTGGAAACCGGATGGCGGGGCAATGTAAGCCGGAACTTCGTGAGGGAACGTTACAACATCATCAAGTTCGGCATTTCGGTCAACGATCTATGGTTCGTAAAAAGAAAATACCAGTAGTAACCAAAACATATAACGTCATGAAAAGGTTAGCAAAGACGATCACAATGGGTTTCATATTCATGCTGGCATTCCATCCGGCAAAGGCACAGAACCAGGCCGACCTGACACCATGCTTTAGGAATTATTCTTTGTATTACGAATACTATAAACAAAAAAACTATAACGACGCAATCGTCTATTGGCGCATGGCCCATGACGAAGGATGCGCCCAGAAATTCTTTGAAAGCGGGAAGTACCGTAAATATGCCAAGTCGTTGCTTCAGCACGGGGTGACCATCTTCAAGTCCAAGATCGAAGAGGCTCAGGCCAAAAACGACAACCAGGCTGCTACAGCTTACTTGGATACGGTCTTGAATCTTTATTCGGAAAGGATGAAGTTCTTCCCCCAGGACAGTGCCCGAGTGCTGGGATATATGGGACTGACGCTGCTGAAGTACAAAAAAGATTCCCCCGGGGCAATGAAAAAAGCCTATGATCTGTTAGGGAAAGCGATCAAAACGGGAAAAGAGAGCACCAAACTGCCTATCCTGGCAGCTTATATGAACCTGACCATCCAGCTTTTCCAAGACCGCGTCATCACCAGCGAGGAAGTTGTGAACAACTATGCCACTTTGTCACAAATCATTGAAAAGAAACTGAATGAAGATCCTGATAACGAAGAGGTCCTGAAATTGAAAGATGTCATCGCCACGCAGTTCACCAACAGTGGCGCAGCCTCGTGCGAATCGCTCATCGCCCTCTTCTCGCCCAAATTCGAAGAGAACAAAAACAATCCCGAGGTGATGAAAAAATACGTGTTCTGGTTGAAGAACACGGGTTGCGAGGATGCCGAACTCTATCTGAAGTCGATGATCGCCCTGAACAAGATCGAGCCCAAGTCGGCCCTGGCTTACGATATCGCACGGATCTACAAGAAGCGCGGTGATTATGACAAGGCGATCGAGTACCTGAAGCAGGCGGTCAACCTTGAGGATGATGGCACCCTCAAGAGCAAGTTCTACCTGGAGATCGCCGACATCATGTTCCGCATCAAGAAGGACCTTCCCACCGCCAAAGCTTATTGTGTCAAGGCCATGCAGGCCGATCCCAAGTCGGGGTTGCCGCATATGCTGCTGGGACGTATCTATGCCAATGCCAAAAACTACGGGGATGACGACCTGGCCCACGCTGCCGTTTTTTGGGCTGCGGTCGATCAGTTCAACATCGCCAAGAAAAAGGATCCTTCGCTGGCGAACATGGCCAATGAATACATTGCCACCTACTCGAAACACTTCCCCTCGAAA
>JAMOUS010000173.1 GCA_027067975.1 Bacteroidales bacterium
CCGCCTCTTTTTCCGTATACCCTACGGAGGCGATCTCGGGCGAAGTATATACGGCCGACGGGATATTTCCGTAATCCACCGGACGGGGATCGAGGCCGGCGATCTTCTCCACGCAGGTGATCCCCTCGGCTGAGGCGGCATGGGCCAACGCCGGTCCGGCCACGATGTCGCCGATGGCATAGAGACCGGGGATATTGGTCCGGTACCAGGCGTCCACCTTCACCTTCCCTTTCTCGATCTGCACACCCAGCTCTTCGAGACCCAGGTTTTCCAAGTTGGGGGTCACCCCCACGGCCGAAAAGACCACATCAGCTTCCTGTTCGACCATTCCCTTGGGGGTCTTGATCTTCACCTTGCACCCCTTTCCGGAAGCATCCACCTCCTCCACCGACGAAGAGGTCATCACCTTGATGCCGGCTTTCTTGAAGGAGCGCTCCAATTGCTTCGAGACCTCTTCGTCCTCGAGGGGCACGATGCGGGGCAGGAACTCCACAAGGGTCACCCGGGTGCCAATGGCATTATAGAAATGAGCAAACTCGCTGCCGATGGCGCCGGAGCCCACTACGATCATGGTATCGGGTTGTTCGGTAAGGGTCATGGCCTTGCGGTAGCCGATCACCTTCTTTCCGTCCTGTTTCAGATTAGGCAGCTCTCGTGAGCGGCTCCCCGTGGCAAGGATGATGTGAGGTGCCTCATAACGTCCGGCCCCTTCGCCGTCGGTGACCTCCACCACTCCCTGTGCCACCAGACGCCCGTGGCCCCGGATCGTCTCGATCTTGTTTTTCCGGAAGAGGAACTGGATCCCCTTGCTCATGCCTTCGGCCACTTTGCGACTGCGTGCCACCATGGCCGCCAGGTCGGGTTTCGCCTCTCCCTGCAGCGTCACGCCGTAATCGGACGCATGACGGAGATACTCATACACCTGGGCACTCTTCAACAAAGCCTTGGTCGGGATACAACCCCAGTTGAGGCAGACACCTCCCACTTCGGCCTGCTCGACCACACCTACTTTCATGCCCAACTGGGCAGCCCGGATGGCAGCCACATACCCTCCCGGGCCGCTGCCGATGATCAAAATATCATATCTTGCCATTTCTATCAGTTTTTGCATCGACAACAAAAATAATGGCAAAATCCGCAAAAGAAAAATATATTGCAAAACTTCACGGAAAGGTTTATTTTGCAGGGAATGGTCATGAAAGGAAACCACGGGATTTCGGAGGCGATCCGCCTCTTCGGTGAGTTCATCGCCGGCGGACCGGAAGTGTACACGTTCCTTCACAACACCACCTCCCGCGTACGGGCTGAAAATATCCTGAAAAGAGGACTGCGTTTCGAAAGCCATCTTCTTAACACCTCCGACCAGGTAGCCGGCACCGACCTGGTGGAACTCAACTATTTCCGGATGATCCGCCGCTATTACGGCAATTTCACCGTGGTCATCCAGATCAACACCAAGTTGGTGGAGGATTTCAGCCGTCGGCTGCGTCACACTCCCTATCACTTTTCCGAGGCTCTCAGCAAGACCCGTCCCACATACAACAAAGAGGAAAATCCCATTTACGTACTCCCGGAACAGTTCATCCGGGGCTATTTCGACCACTCCACCCTGACCGGCCATCCCAATCCCCGTTTCGATCCGCATTTCTTTCCCCTCTATTTTGAGGACAACCTTCAACGACTGCTGAAAAGGATGCAGCACCCAAAATGATCCTATAAAGTGCTTGCTGGTATCCGCAAAATCGTTACATTTGTGACAAACACCCACAAAAAGTCATGTTCCTGAAACTGCTCTTATTGTCGTTCGTGATCGTGGGGATGTCGCTGGTGGCGATGTCGTTTCGATTGTTGTTTTCCAGGAAAGCCTCTTTCCCCGTCACGGAGATCGGCAAAAATCCGCAGATGAAGAAACTGGGTATCCGTTGCCCCCGTGCCGAAGAAGCCTTGATCCGGAAAGGGAAACCCTCCGATTTTGCCGGGTGTGTCAACTGCAGCCTCTATAACCTCACAATAAAGTAAGACAGTCCTTGTCATACGTTTCTTTCCTCCAGGGACAAAATCTTACAGATATCGCTTCCTTGTGATAGTGACGAAAGTTCCGAGTAACTATAAAAGTGCCTTGAGTACTTCGAGTACTTGAAGTTCCGAGTTCGGAGTTCTTAGTAATGGAGTAGGGAGTTTCTTAAAATACCTGCCGAAGGCATCCCTTCAGGGAATTACCAACATTCAAACATTTCTCTACCAGGAGAACAACAATAATTTCAATTCACCCAATCCCCATGAGCGGCGTAAGAGAAGGACAAGCCTATTTGGATCTCGATGGAAAACAAACGGATAGGAGCGTGGGGATACCTGGTGCTACGAAAACTCGATACTCCATACTCGGAACTCGATACTAAAAACGGTTGCCTTTCGCCTTACCGGCATAGCTCCGAGTTCGGAGTTCCGAGTATCGAGTTACTCTACTTTTGCCTTTTGCCTTAACCCTTTTGCCTTCTTTTGTCTTTGTCCTTTTATCTTTTGTCTTGGCGAAGGCGGATCACTTCATCACATTATCGCTTTATCGCTTTATCGCTTTATCGGGGCTGCCATAGCCTTGGCGGAGTCGGGTCACTTCAACGTGTCCGCCGAATCCCGGTCGATCGGGAGAAGGCGGTTCGCATTATCGTGGATATCCGTCCGGAGATGAAGGAAGAGAGAGGAAAGTTCATTTCAGGATCAACCTCTCAAACCCTTGGGTGTAGGAGGTGCGGAAGTTTCCCTGTTCGTCGGAATAGACAAAGAAAGCATCGAGGTTGTCGCGGCTTTCGACGAAGGCTTTGCTTTTTTCGAGACCCATCACCATGAAGGCGGTGGCATAGCCGTCGGCGAGGATGCAACTGTCGGCCAGGACGGTGACACTGAGCAGACGGTTACGGGCGGGATAACCGGTATGGGGGTCGATCTCGTGACCGTACTTAACCCCCTCCTTGATGTAATACTTCCGGTAATTCCCTGAGGTGGCCAGGGCTTTGTCGTGCAGTTGCAGGACGGTCTGCAACTGGGCACCGGGCACAAGATTACTGTCGACGGGCCGGTCGACACCCACTTTCCAGGGGTCGCCGGGCCCTTTGCGGCCGCGGGCTTTCAGCTCCCCCCCGATCTCCACCAGGTAGTGGCGGGCACCTTTCTTTTCCAGATAATCCGCCACCACATCCACCGACCATCCCTGTGCGATCGCGTTCACATCCAGACGGATGCGGGGATCCTCCTTGACCACCCGGTTGCCCACGAGATGCACCTTTTCCATCCCGACGAATTGCAGCAACGAGTCGATCACCGCACTGTCCACGGGGATAGGCCCCTCCGGACCGAAACCCCAGGCATCCACCAGGGGGCCCACGGTGATGTCGAAAGCCCCGTCGCTTTCCTGCCAGATACGGCGGGCCGTCCGGAAACAAACATTAAAAAGGCTATCGGTGCGCACATCCGGGTCGTTGCGGTTGATGCGTGAGATCACCGACTCCGGGACATAAGCCGACAGGGAAAGGTCGAAACGGTGCAGCACCGAATCGATCTCCACGCCGGTGACCAGCTGACGCCCGGCCAACAGCACCCGCAGCGGCTGCTTGACCACGATATGGTAGGTGGTGCCCTGGGTGAAACCCGCCAGACGCAGGAAAGCCGCCTGCCTGTAACGGAAACGCAGGAAGACGGCCGAGACGATCAAAAGCAGGATCGCCGCCGAGAGGATCACTTTTCTCATCCGCCGAAGTCGTCGTAAGCGATCATCTCATCCGGAACTCCCAGATCATACAACATCTTCAGCACGGCATCGATCATCATCGGCGGGCCGCAGAGGTAATATTCGATCTCTTCCGGCTCCTCATGCTTGCTGAGGTACTTGTCGTAGACGATCTGGTGGATGAACCCCACATCGCCGGTCCAGTTGTCCTCCGGCTTGGGCTCGGAGAGGGCGATGGTAAACTTGAAATTGTCGAACTTACGCTCAATATCGCGGAAATCCTCCTCATAGAAGATCTCCCGTTTGGAACGGGCCCCGTACCAGAAGGTGACCTTACGCTGCGTCTTGAGCGTATGGAAGAGATGGAAGATATGCGACCGCATGGGAGCCATGCCGGCGCCGCCGCCGATATACATCATCTCACGGTCGGTATCCTTGATGAAGAACTCTCCGTAAGGGCCCGACACCTTCACCTTGTCGCCGGGCTTGCGGGAGAAGATGTACGAAGAGCATACGCCGGGATTGACATTTTTGAAGGTGCCTTTCACCGGATCCCAGGGCGGGGTGGCAATCCGGACGTTGAGCATGATGATGTCGCCCTCGGCAGGATGGTTGGCCATGGAATAGGCCCGGAAGGTCTCCTCGGTATTGACCATCTTGAGGTCCCACATGTGATATTTGTCCCACTCGTCGCGGTATTCTTCTTCGACCTCGATATCCTTGAAGTAGACGGTGATCTTGGGCACGTCGATCTGGACATATCCACCGGCCTTGAAGTTGAGGTGTTCGCCGGGGGGCAGGGCCAGCTTGAACTCTTTGATGAATGTGGCCACGTTGCGGTTGGAGATGACCTCGCACTCCATCTTTTTGACCCCCAGCACCGCTTCGGGCACGTGTATGGAGAGGTCTTCCTTGACCTTCACCTGGCAGGCCAGGCGCCAGTGCTGCTGCTGCTCCTTGCGGGTGAAGAAGCCGGTCTCGGTGGGCAGGATCTCGCCGCCGCCCTCCAGCACCTGCACCTTGCACATGCCGCACGTACCCTGGCCGCCGCAGGCCGAGGGGAGGAAGATGTTGTGAGCTGCCAGCGTCGAAAGCAGCGAAGTGCCCGGCTGCACCTGGATCTTCTTCTCGTCGTTGATGGTGATTGTCACCTCTCCCTGGGGCGTCAGCTTCTTGCGGGCATACAACAACACGATCACCAGCAAAAGGATGACCAGCAAGAAAACCACTACGGAGGTGAGAATGACCAGGACCGTGTTCGATAAGAGGATCATTGCGAAAAAGTTTAGTTAAAGTTTAATACCCATGAAGCTCATAAAGGCGATGCCCATCAGGCCGGTGATGATGAAGGTGATGCCGAGGCCGCGGAGGGGTTTGGGCACCTCGGAATAGCGGATCTTCTCCCGGATGGCCGCCATCCCGACGATGGCCAGCAACCAGCCGATGCCGGAGCCCAGTCCGAAAGCCGTCGCCTCGGCCAGGCTCTGGTAGTCGCGCTCCTGCATGAAGAGCGACCCTCCCAGGATGGCACAGTTGACCGCGATCAGCGGGAGAAAGATCCCAAGCGAATTGTACAACGCCGGCGTGTACTTCTCGACAATCATCTCCACCAACTGCACCATCGAGGCGATCACCGCAATGAACATGATAAACGAGAGAAAACTCAGATCGACATCGGCAAACTGCGGCCCCAACCAACTCAGGGCCCCCGCCTTCAACAGGTAGTTGTGCAAAAGATAATCCACCGGAACGGTGATCGTCAGCACAAAGGTGACAGCGAGACCCAGACCCAAGGAGGTCTTCACGGTCTTCGAGACAGCAAGATACGAACACATGCCCAGGAAGTAGGCAAAGATCATGTTGTCTATGAAGATCGACTTGACGAAAATGTTCACAAGATGTTCCATACCGCAATGGCTTTATTTTTCTTCGATCAGTTGACGGTTCTTGCTCCTTTGCACCCAGATGATGATGCCGATGGTGATGAGCGCCATGGGAGGCAGGATCATCAGGCCGTTGTTCTCATACCCGATATTGTAAAGACCGATCTTCTCCATGACGGGATAGCCGAAAAGGGTTCCCGACCCCAGCAGTTCACGGAAGAAGGCCACGATGATGAGGATGAGGCCGTAGCCCGAGGCGTTGCCGATGGCATCGAGGAACGATGGCCAGGGCTTGTTGGCCATGGCAAAGGCCTCCAGCCGCCCCATGATGATACAGTTGGTGATGATCAGCCCCACGAACACCGAAAGCTGCTTGCTCACATCATAGGCAAAGGCTTTCAGGAACTGGTCGACCAGGATCACCATCGAGGCGATGACCACCAGCTGCACGATGATACGGATCCGTGGGGGGATGCTCTTGCGCAGCAAAGAGATCACCACATTCGATACCGCCAGGACGGCCATCACCGAGAGGGCCATCACGATGGCCGGCTCCAGCTTGACCGTGATGGCCAGGGCCGAACAGATCCCCAGAACCTGCACCGTGATGGGGTTGTTGGTGTTCAGCGGATCGGTGATCAGTTTCAGGTTCTTGCTCGAAAACAAAGGTTCTTTCTCACTCATCGTTACGGATCATTTTTGTTCCTGTTGTTTTTTGAAATAGGCCACATAACCGGAGAGACAGTCGCGCAGCATGGCTTCCAGACCTTTGCTGGTGAGCGTGCCCCCCGAGATGGCATCCACGCCGTGGGGATCGCCTGCCGGCGCACCACCCTTGACCACCCGGATCGAGGTGAAGTTGCCGTTCTCGTCAAAGATCTTCTTTCCGGTAAATTGTTTTTGGAACTGTTTCGTGGCGATCTCCGCCCCCAGGCCGGGGGTCTCCTTGTCATGGGCAAAGGTGGCTCCGAAAACCGTATTGTAATCATCATCGAACGAGATGTAACCGTAGATAGGCCCCCACAGTCCCTTGCCCCGCAGCGGCACGATGATCTTCTTCGAGCCGTCGTCGAGGGTGGCGATATATACCGGCAGTTTCCGTTCCTCAACGGGGTTGCGGATCTCGGCGGCCATATCCACATTGAAGGCATCCACCCCCTCGACCTTCTCCCCCTGGGCGTTCACTACAAAACTGCTTGTAATGTATTTTTCGAAGACCTTGTCGGCCTCTTTGCGGGGTACCTCCACATGAATAGAGGCCAGGATGCTCTGTTTCTTCTCCAGCTCGATGTTCTTTTTCTGCAGGGGTTGCAGCAACATCGCCGCCGACGAGAGCAGCACGGCCACAATGACGATCATGACCGTGGAAAAGACAAAGATATATCGGTTACTGAAGTCTCTCATGATGGTAGGTTATTGGACGGTTACTTTCGCTCTTTTCAGCCTGCGCTTGATATTGGCCTCAATGACATAATGGTCGATAAGGGGTGCAAAGACGTTCATCAGGAGGATGGCCAGCATCACCCCTTCGGGGTAGGCGGGATTCAGCACCCGGATAAGGATGGCCAGGAACCCGGTGAGGAAGCCGTAGATCCACTTGCCTGTTTCGGTCTGTGCTGCGGTCACGGGGTCGGTGGCCATGAAGACCATCCCGAAGGCAAAACCACCCATGATGAGATGCTCCCACGCCGGCACCTCCATGTAAGGGTTGGCGGCAAAGAGGTTGAGCAGGAGCCCCATGGTGAGGCCGCCGGCAAGGGCCGAGAGCATGATCTTCCAACTGCCGATGCCGGTGTAGATGAGCAGCAGGGCCCCCAACAGGATGGCCACGGTAGAGGTCTCGCCGATAGATCCGGGGACGGTACCGATGAACATCTGCATCGCCGATGGGAGCTGATCGATCTTTCCTGCTGCCGCCACCGCCAGCGGCGTGGCCCCCGAGAAGCTGTCGACGGCCTGCAGGCCGTGTTTCAGGCCCGCCACCCACACCTCGTCACCCGAGATCCAGGCCGGATAAGAGAAAAAGAGGAAAGCCCGTGCCGTCAGAGCCGGGTTGAGAATGTTCATCCCCGTGCCACCAAACACTTCTTTGCCGATGATCACCGCAAAGGCCACCGCCAAGGCCAACATCCACAGAGGGATGTCCACCGGGACGATCAGGGCGATCAGCAATCCCGACACGAAAAAACCTTCGTTCACCTCGTGCCCCCGCAACTGGGAAAAGATCACCTCGATCCCCAACCCCACTACATAGGTGACCACCAGAATCGGCAGCATCTTCAGAAAACCGAATGTGAACGCCTGCCAGAAGCTTACCTCCTGCCCCAGCGCCAGAAAATGCTGATGACCGATGTTCCACATGCCGAACAAAGTAGCCGGAATCAGCGCAAACACCACCACGATCATCGAACGCTTCATGTCGATATGATCGCGGATGTGGGATCCCTGTGTGGTGACCTTGTCCGGAACGAACATCAGCGTTTCGAACGCCTCAAAGGTGGAGTGGAACATGTGCAGCTTGCCCCCCTCCTCAAAATGAGGCTTCACCTTGTCAAGAAAATCTCTGAGTGCTTTCATAAGGATGGAATGGTTCTTTTCCCGGTTTGATGATTATCCCAGTTCTTTGATCAGTTGATCGACGGCTTTCCGGTAGATCGCCTGCATCTCGGTCTTCGAAGGATCGATGAATTCGCACAGGGCAATATCTTCCTCCACCACCTCGTAGATCCCCAAGTTCTCCATCAGGTCGATATCACCGATGATCATCGCCTTGAGCAACTGCATCATGAGGATGTCCATGGGGAGAACCTTCTCATACAGGCCGGTAAAGACCAGGGCACGGTGACCGCCATGCATGTTGGTGTCGAAGCGATATTTCTTCGAGCGGGGTGCCAGCCAGGAGAAGAAGGTACGTGAGAAGGAGAACTTGCCAAATCCCGGCCGCAACCATCCTAAGAACTCGCTGTGATTGCCTTCGGGAATCACCGTGATGAGTGTATCGTAAAATCCCAGGTACCCTTTGGAGGAGATACGGCTGCCCGTGAGCACATTGCCGCTGATGTAGCGGACATTGTCCCCGGTGATGTT
>JAMOUS010000174.1 GCA_027067975.1 Bacteroidales bacterium
TTTTGCAGGGAACAAGAATACAGGGGACGATAACATCTTCCTGGGCACTACGGCGGGATCCGAACATCTCGACGGAGGTACGAATATCATGATCGGGAATGAATCGGGCAGGTACCTGGATTACGGGGTCCAGAATATCATGATCGGTTACCGCAGTGGTTTTGCCTCGGCTGGCGATATGTCGAATGCCAATCAGAATGTTTTTATCGGCGATTATATCGCTTTCTGGCTTACCACCGGCAGCCAGAATACGAGTCTCGGAGGGTTCAGTGCCTCAAATCTCTCCACAGGCAGCCATAATCTGTTGTGCGGTTATGAGACAGCTTATTCTCTTAAGACCGGTAGCCGCAATGTTTTTCTGGGTGCCTTCAGCGGAAAGAAAAATGTCGACGGCAACGGAAACGTCTTCATCGGATACAATGCAGGGTTCAATGAAACAGGGTCGGACAAGTTGTATATCGAGAACAGCGATGCCGACTCTTCGTCGGCGTTGGTTTATGGGGATTTTGACAAAGACATTCTGGTATTCAACGGCAAGGTGGGCATAGGGACGGCAGTGCCGTCGGAGCGGATGACGGTGGATGGAAATCTTTCCTTCATCCCGGGTGCCAATCGCTATGTGGGGCTTCCCGACGGCCTCCATACACTGGTGCTGGGGCCTTCCTCAGCCACGTCGGAATATCCATGGGCGGCCCTGCTCACGGCGCACGGTAAGGTGAACATCCGCATCGACGACGACGCGGCCAGGGGGATGAACATGGACAGCAAGGGTTTTGTGGGTTTTGGCGTCTCGACACCGGGCTATCGTATCGACCTGCCCAATACGGCGGATGAGGGCGGAAGGGCGCGTGCCAACCAGTGGCTTACCTATTCCGACGGGCGGATAAAGAAACAACAGCATCCTTTGGATTACGGTCTGGCGCAGGTGCTGTCCCTGCGGCCGGTGCGGTACGAACAGCATGCTTCCACCTTCGAAGGAGGGAACCTGAAGCTGCACCCCGAGGCTATGCCCACCATCGGCCTGGTGGCGCAGGAGGTATACGAGGTGGTGCCCGAGGCCGTCCAGCGGCCGGAAGATGAAGAGACCGCCCTCTGGAGCATGGACTATCAGAAGCTGATCCCCGTAATGATCAAAGGGATGCAGGAACAGCAGGAGCTCATTGAAAAGCTCCGGCAACGCATCGAGCAACTGGAGAAAGAAATGGAAACCTTGCGGAAACGGCGGTGATCACTCCGTGGACAGCAAGGTCTTTTCCATCCGTGTGATCATCTCATCGAACCACGGGCCGGTATAGGGACCGAACCACGACATCAGACGGGATTCGTATTCGTTAAGGTGGTAGTACTTTCCGGGGATGACATATCCGATGTATGCCCCGTTGAAGCTGGTGACCATGGCATGGAGGCCGTGGGCCTCTGCCAGTGCCTGGTAGTGAAGGGCCAGCTCGCCGCTGAAGTCGCACGGCGCTGTGATCCAGATCATCTTGCCCAGACGGGCAGCCTGGAGGTAGACCTTCCCAACGGGGGGGAAGAGCTTGTTGACCAATGCGGGACGCAGGCGGAGGTTGTCGGTGACCCGCACATGAAAAGGAGGAAGGGTGACAGGCAGGGTGAGGGATGCGAGTATGAGGGTGTCCTCCAGGTGCGGGGAGGCGAGGTGGTGCAGGGTGCTGTCGGCCAGTGCCTCACCGGTGTTGCGGGGTTTGTCGAACTTTTCCCCTTTTCCGCGGATGCTGTGGCTGCCCACCGGACCGGCAAAGAAGAGGGCCAAGTTGTAGTCCTGTCGTTCCAAACGACGTTGCCAGTAGCCGGGATAGTCGCCGCTGAGGAGCATGTTCCACCCTCCGAGTGTGGTGGGATGGCCGGCGAAAGAGCCGAGGACCGCCTTCCTGCCGTTGTCCTGACGTACCACCAGCCAGGCGAACTGTCCGTTCTTGAAGCCTTTGTCGCCGACAAGGCGGTTCTTGACGTAAGAGGGGATCTCAAAAGTGCCGGAGGCGAGAGCCGCCGGCTGCAGGTCGGCCAGCGCCTGTACCACGGCCGCACTGTATTGCCGGACGAGCCAGTCGATGACTGCTGGGTTGTAGTCTCCGGCAAATTCTTTGCCTACATATTTTTCGGCCCAGGCTCCCACGCCTGAGTGGGTGTGGGTGGCGGAAAAGAAGAGCTGGCTGCGCCGCATGCCCTGTGTGCGGGCAAGCTCCTCCGTTACCTTTGCGGCCACCTCGGCCGGGACGATGAGGATGTCGGAGGCGATGAGCACCAGCGTGTCACGACCCACCCGCAGGGCCACGGCCTTGATGAAAAGGCTGTCGTGGATGCCTTCGGCCGGCCGGCCTTCACGGTCGCCGAAGCCGGCCAGCGGAACCGCTCGGAAAGATCCCCGTGCGGGATCATCCTTCCCGGCCCCCAACGTCGGGGTGAGGCTCACCTTCGAAAAACCGGCAAACACCTTGCCCCGCTGCGGGGAGAGATGAACGGCCAGCGAGTCGTAACGGGTGCGGGTGAGTGTGTATGACTCTTGCTCCCAATAAGGGGTGTGATCGACCTTCTCAAGGGCCCAGACGAGGAAGAGAATGACGATCAGGAGCAAGGTTCCGATGGATATTCCCAGGATCTTGAGGAGCTTTCTCATTTTTTGAGTTTTTGTAAAATTATGAAAAACCCGGAAGTCTCCGTGGAACTTGTTACTGTTTTTCTGTTGCTTTTACCGGTAAATAAAGGTCAGGGTGCCGCCGTCCCGGATCTCTTGGTGCTTGAGGTAGTAGCGGTGGAGGGGCCGGCCGTTCAGGAGGATCTCCTGGAGCAGGTATTTTTCCGGTGCGTAGTTACGGGTGCGGATGTGGAGGATCTTTCCTTTTCCCATGTTGACCTCTGCGGCTGGGAAGAGGGGGGAGGTGAGCTCGTAGGTGTCGGTGCCCGCGAGGGGGTATATACCCAGGCTGGCCCAGATGTACCAGGCTGAGAGGGTGCCGCCGTCGTCGTTGCCTTCGAGGCCGGTGGGGGTATCGGCGTATTTATGTTCCAGGATCCAGCGCACCCACTTTTGGGTGAGACCGGGACGGCCGGCCTCGTTGAAGAGCCAGGCGGCATGCAGATCGGGCTGGTTGCCGTGCCAATAATAGGGCCCGAAGAAGAGGGGTTGTAATTTGTCAGGGGCCTTCTCGAAAAAAGTGTTGAGTTCGTGGATAAAGTAGACAGTGTCGCCGAAAAGTTTGATGAGGCCCTTGGGGTCCCACGGCACGCCCCAACGCCACTGCCATGCGCTGCCCTCGACATAGTCGTCGGTGTATTTTCCGGAGGGATCGAGGTAGGTGAGACGCCGGGGTTTGAACCTGGGAGAGAAAGATCCATTGCTGTTGCGGGGGTGGAAGAATTTAGTTTTCGGGTTCCAGGTGTTGCTATACCATTGTGCATGTTGGCGGAAGAGGCGGGCGGTGTCGTCCCTGCCGAGGGCGGCGGCGAGGCGGGCGATGGCGTCGTCGGCCCAGGCATATTCGAGTGTCTTGCTCACGGCCTCATCGGTAAGGTCGGCGGGGACATAATGGTATTGCAGGTAGAGGGCGATGTCGCGGCGGCCGCTGGCAGCGGCACCGCGGGGATGGGGCCCTAGGGCCGAAGCGGTCATCTTGTCCAGGGCGAAGCGGGCGTCGAAGTTGCGGATCCCCTTCTGGAAGGTTTCGGAGATGACGATGTCGGCAGGGGAGCCCAGCATCGAGTTGGTGTAGCCGTAACCCGCCGGCCAGCGGGGCAGCCAGCCGCCCTGACGCGCCATCGTCAGCAGTGAACGCACCATGTCACGCTGATCGTCAGGTGCGATGAGCGTGTAGAGAGGATGGACCGTCCGGTAAGTGTCCCAGAGCGACATGTCGGTGAAGTAGCGGAAGGTGTCGGCCACATGCACCTGGCGGTCGAAGCCACGGTACCGGCCGTTGACGTCGGTGAAGAGGGTGGGCATCTCGAAGGTCCGGAAGAGGGCGGTGTAGAAGATGCGGCGTTGGGCGGGGGTGCCGCCGGTGATGCGGATACGGGTGAGCTTGTCGAGCCATGCCTGACGGGCCGCTGCCAGGAGGGTGTCGAAGCTTTTTCCTGCCGTCTCTTTCTCAAGGTTTTCGCGGGCATTGGCCAGGCTGACGTAAGAGAGGCCTACGCGCACGGTCACCCGGGTGAGGGAGGAACTCCTGGCAAAGGTGAGGACGGCGCCGGGACGGTCGGTACTGAGCGTGTCACGGGAGGGATAATAACCACGGGTGTCCCACAGGGCATAGTCCTGAAAAGGGGTGTCAAAGCGGGCGACGAAATAGACTTTCACGCCGCCATAACGGCGGGCAAAGGTGCCGAAGGTGCGGACATGACCCTCCACCTCCCGCCGGGAGGGGAGGATACGGACAAAGCCGTCTTTGGCGGGATAATCGTCCGGGTTGCCGAGGGTATGTCCCACCTCGAGGATGAGATGGGCAGGGCGGGGGTCGCGGAAGGTATAACGGTGTATGCCGCAGCGTGGGGTGGCTGTCAGCTCGACGGTGATGTTTTGGCGGCGCAGACGTAGGGCATAGTAACCGGGAGAGGCGCTCTCCCAACGGTGGGAGAAGGGAAGGGTATAGCCTTTTACCAGACGGTGGTGTGAGATCCTGCTGCGGAGAGGAAGAAAGAGGAAGTGGCCGCCCTCGGTGGCGCCGGTGCCGACGAGGCGGGTGTGGCTGAACCCCAGCAGACGGGAGTCGCCATAGTAATAGCCGGAAGTGTTGAGGGCACGGGGGCGGGTGACAGGCGCAGCCGTCTCCGGCCCCAGCCGCACCATCCCGTACGGCACCTGGGCGCCGGGGTGGTTATGGGCACACACCCACGGCCAGCCCCCCGTGCCGATGAAGGGGTCTGCCTCCCGCAACGCCGCCGGCACCGGCGCCACCAGGCCCGTCTCCGGCAAAGGCTTCGTATGAACGGTCATCTGGTAGCGGAAAAGAAAAACGCCTGAAAACAGGACCATAAGGAAAAAGAACACTTTTATGAACTTTCCGGCACGCGTTTTCATACGGCAGCATAAAAAGATGGCTCTTTTTTCAAAGATGCGATAAACTTTTTCATCGGCAAAATGGGAAAAGAATGAGGGGAAGATTAATGTGATAAGAATAACATGACGAATGTTTTAAACATTCACCAGGTGGTGGATGGAATAATCCGTCACATTTTTATATTTTTATGGTAAAGCATGATTCCCTTTCATTTTAAAAACAGTACTCATATGACCTACGCAAAAAGAGAGAACTTCCCAAAACGTTTTCAGGAACTCTCTTCTTTTGCCAGGGCTTTTTCCCACCCTGCCCGTCTGACAATCCTGGATATGCTGGCCAGATCCGGGGAGATGATCAGCGGAGAGATATGCGATCGCATTCCCCTGAGCCGTGAGACCGTGTCACATCATCTTCAGGAACTGGTAAAGGCGGGCATGATCACCGGGGAGGCCGAAGGGAAACATGTGCTTTATCGTCTGGATACTGCTCACATCCTGGCCATGGAAGAGGTGTTCCACCATTATCTCCTGGAAATTACCGCGCGGGCGCTTTCGCAGGCCGGAGAAATTGACGGCGCATGAAGATCCTGATCCTATGCACCGGCAACACCTGCCGCAGCCAGATGGCCGAAGGGTTCCTGCGGCAGCTCGATCCCGGCCTCGAAATTTATTCGGCGGGTACCGCCCCCGGTGACCGGGTGCACCCCTTTGCGGTGAAGGTGATGAAAGAGAAAGGGATCGACATCAGTGGCGGCCGTCCCCAGGCGGTGGAAGAGTTTCTCCATATCCCCTTCGACTATGTGATCACCGTATGCGACGGTGCCCGTGAGGCTTGTCCCGTCTTTTCAGGTGAGGTGAAACACCGTTTGCATATAGGCTTCGACGACCCTGCCGAAGCGACCGGAACGACGGAAGAGGTACTGGCGGTGTTCCGCAGGGTGCGGGACGAGATCTTCCGGGACTTCGGGAAATTCTATCGCGAAAGGATCCTTACAGACTCAGGCAAAACACCAGGTGGATCTGTTCGGCATTCGGATTGAGGATCAGAGAAGATGAGAGCGAAAAGGAATAGTCTTTGGTAAGCGCCACCTCGCGAGAGGCTTTGATTCCCACGTTCACCACGTTGAATTTTCCGCTCAGTGAATATAACCCGTTGCCGGCCCCGACGAACAGGTCCGCCCACTTCAGAGCATAGCCGGCTTCCAGGTATACGGCATGATCCAAGTTCAGGAACCCATAGTTGGCATTCAGCCGAAAAGATCCCAGCGACTGGGTGGCATTGAGTTCCAAATAGTGGTGATGGGCATAGTCGAAATATTTCCCGGACCGTACGGGAAGGATCACATTCTGGTCGATCTTCAGTCGTTCGGACGGAAAATAATAGTCGGTGATCCCAACACTGAGTCCGAAATCAAATGAATAGAAGGCATACAGGTCGGCTTCGATTCCGGCAGGCGAGGTCACGAAAGCATACGAGCCCCATGCACCGAGGGTGAAATTGCCCGTAGAAAATACCAATGAAGGCTGAATGGCCGGAGAACTCCCGAAATCCAACCCCCGGAAAATATACCGGTTTACCAGATCCGCACCAAAAGTGAGGGGGACGTTAGGGCTTTCTTCTTGCCCTGCCACATCTACCAAAAGGAATAACGAAAACAAAATGAGGGGAATCTTTTTCATTCTTCAGGATGGTTGGGTTTGTCTGGCAAAAATATAAAAAATCCATGAAGAAGGTATTTTGTGGTGGGGGTGGTGGAAAAATTTTATGAATAATTTAGAGAAGAGGGAGTAAAAAAAAGGGGGGTGAGAAATAAATTAGATGTTTTCAGATGGTTTTTTGTGTAATCTCCCGGGTTTGAGCATGCGGGCCAGCTCTTCATTCCCTCCCTCGATCCACCGGACGTTGTAACCTTTTGAAAAAAGATAGATATATGCCCAGGCTGAACGGGTGCCCGACGAACAGAAGACGCCGATGAAGCGGTCTCCAGGCAGTTCTGGGTAATGGTCCGGCAGTTCGTCGATCGGGATATTGAGACATGAGATGCGGAACAGGTCAAGATCGAAACGGAGTGCGTTCACCTCTTCTCGTGACCTTACGTCAAGGAGGATCGCTCCTTCTCTTTCGAGGAACTTTTCTATGGAGATCTTGTGTTGACCTGACCCGCAAAATTCCGGCGTCATCTTTTTCAATGCGGTATCCATGGTGGTGTGGTTTGGTTAAAGTTTGAAGATCAGCTTTATTGCCATTCCCAGCAGAATGATCCCGAGGATCTTTTTGACAGTCTGTGGGTTGAGATGGTTGTGCATTACCCGTGTGCCGAGGACCGCTCCTGCCATTCCTCCTGTGGAGACGATCAGCATGAGGCGCCAGTCGACATGTCCCATGGTCCAATAGGTAAGAAAGGCGGAGAAAGAGGAGAAAGGTACGACAAAGGCGGTGATAGATGCGATCTTTTTGGGAGAATACCCCAACATCAGCATCAGCGGCGAGATAATCCCTCCCCCTCCCACGCCCAGTAATCCCGAAAGCAGCCCGGCCAGAGCCCCCGTCAATGACAGGGATATATACGGAGTGTCGGTTCGGTTTTGGTGCACCGCTTTTTTGCGGTGGAGAAAGAACATCCCGCTCGAAAAGAGCAAAAAGGCGATAAACAGTAATAGGATCAGCCGGGACGGAAGGGAAGGCGAAACCCATGCTCCTACAACGGCAAAAAAGAAAGAAGAAAGAATGAGGGGAATGCCCACTTTGAAATCCAGTCGCTTGTGCTTTATATTGTGATAACTGGCCCCGGCCATACTGACTGTATTGTAGAACAACCCTGCCGGCCTGGCCGTGTTGATCGGAATGCCCAGCGAGACCAGAATGGGGATCAGAATGATCGCGGCTCCTACTCCCCCCAAAGCAAAAAGAAATGAGGCGATGAACGATATCACAAAGATCAATGCCTCTGTCATCCCAGTTCCTGTTTTTGGAAAAAATCCGCGAACAGATCTCTCGCCTTTTTCCAGTTCTCTTCATGGATACAGTAGCGAACACGGGGCGGCTCGATCTTCCCCCGGATCAGTCCGGCTTCATACAGTTCCTTCAGATGCTGAGAAACCGTCGACTGAGCCAGGGGAAATATCTCTACCAGATCCCCCGTGAAACAACATGACTGTTCGGCCAAGAACTTCAGGATCTCTATCCGGACAGGATGACCCAATGCCTTGGCAAAACGGGCCATCCGCAACGTGCCTTCGGAATATTTGATCTCATGCGGACTCCTTTTCATGATAATTTTTGTATCTATCATCGCAAATAAACGATAATCTTTTTTTCGTTACAATGAGAAAACTCATATGAGATGCTTCCCGTTGTGAGTTCCATGGAAACTTTCATCGAATCCCGCCGGGGAAATCGGAGAGAAGGAAACCGGGGAGGGAGAATTGTGATCCGAAAACGGGCGATAGCCCCTGGAGAACCGAAAAATGCCGGGACTCCCGGAACGATCAGATCCGGAAAAGCAGGGCAAGGAGCAACAGGCTCATCAGGTTGTTGGTATAGTGAATGATCCAACCCGGCCAGAGGGAATGGTACCTTTCATTCAGATAGCCGATCACGATCCCGATCAGGGC
>JAMOUS010000175.1 GCA_027067975.1 Bacteroidales bacterium
CCTCATATACCTATTTTAATAAGAATTTAAATAAACATTTAAATAGGTAGAACCATTGTATTATCCTGACATTCTACTTGCTACAGGACTTTATTTTTAGAGGTTGCCTGGGAAGGTGATCCGGAGGGTGTTCAGATGCGGTAATAATCGCGGTACCAATTGACGAAACGGCGGACACCGGTACGGACGTCGGTGTCGGGGTGATATCCTGTCAATTCAACAAGTTCCGAGACATCTGCCCAGGTGGCCGGCACATCCCCGGGTTGCATCGGCATCATGCGGAGGGTGGCTTTTTGGCCGAGGGCTTCTTCCAAGGCCCGGATGAAGTCCATCAGGCGCACGGGGCGGCTGTTTCCGATGTTGAGCACCCGGAAGGGCGCGGAAGAACGGTCGGGACCGGCCTCTTCGGCCCGGAGTTTTTCGTCGGCCTCCGGAGGGATCATGGTGATGGCCCGTACCCCTTCTACGATATCGCCGACATAGGTGAAATCCCGCTGCATCTCTCCGTGGTTGTACACATCGATCGGTTCGCCGGCGAGGATCTTGCGGGTAAAGAGGAAGAGGGCCATGTCCGGCCGGCCCCAAGGCCCATAGACCGTGAAGAAACGCAAACCGGTAGACGGGATCCGGAAAAGATGGCTGTAAGTGTGGGCCATCAGTTCGTTGGCCCTTTTGGTGGCGGCATAGAGACTGACAGGATGGTCGACAGGACGGTGCGCCGAAAAGGGCATCTCCTTGTTCAGGCCGTAGACGCTCGAACTGCTGGCATATACCAGATGCTCCACGGGATGATGACGGCATGCTTCGAGGATGTTGAGAAACCCCGTAATGTTGCTCGAAACATAGACATGCGGGTGTGTAAGACTGTACCGCACGCCGGCCTGGGCCGCCAGATGGATCACGATGTCGGGTTTTTCTTCGGCAAAGATCTTTGCAAGGGCTTCGCCATCTTCCAGGTCCAGCCGGATGAAGGTATAATTTTCATTGTGCTCACTGGTGACCCTCTCCCCTTTCCGGATCTTCTCCCTGTCGATGCCTGCCTGCCGCAGGCGGTCATACTTCAGTGCCGGGTCATAATAATCGTTGATCTGGTCGATCCCGACGATGCGGTGCCGGTCTTGCAGCAATCTGTTCACCAGGTGAAAGCCAATGAATCCGGCCGTACCGGTCACAAGGATCTTTCTGGGGGCAGAGTCATTTTTCCGGCTCATCTTCAAACAGTTCGAGGATTCTTTCCATGATAAAACGGGCCGTCTTCCCGTCGCCGTAGAAGGACGGGAAAGAGAGGTCCGAACGGCCGTAGAGCTTATGGAAGCCCTCCATGATCTTTTTTTCATCTGCATCGACGAGGAGGGCGGTACCGTTCTTGACCAGTTCCACCCACTCGGTATGGGGGCGCAATACAAGACAGGGCTTGTGAAAGAAGTGGGATTCCTTCTGCACACCTCCCGAATCGGTGATGATGAGGGCGGCGGTTTTTTCGAGGAGGGTCATCTCGAGGAACGATGCGGGGGGGATGATACGGATGGCGGCATGGTCGATCCGTTGTTCTTCCAGAGCCTTTCTTGTGCGGGGATGCAGGGGGGCGATCACCGGAACATGATGGTCGGTGGCGATGCTTTCCAGGGCGCGGAAGATGGCAGCCAGCCGTTGCGGATCGTCGGTATTGGCCTCGCGATGGATGGTGGCCAGCACGAAACGATCATCCTCCACCCCCAGCTTCTCCATCCATGGCCTTTTCTGTTCGGCCAACTCTCCGAAATAGAGGCTGTTGTCATACATGATGTCGCCCGAATGGAAGATCTTGGGGTTGTTGATGTCGTATGGGGGGGAGTTCTCAGGGGCGAATCCTTCCCGCACAAGGTTCTTGAATCCCGCGATGGTGGGGGAAAAGAGCAGCGTGGAGACGTGGTCGGTCATCACGCGGTTGATTTCTTCGGGCATCTTCTTGTCGAAGCTTCGCATGCCGGCTTCGATGTGCACGATGGGGATATGGAGTTTTGCGGCGGCGACCGCCCCGGCGAGGGTGGAGTTGGTGTCGCCGTAAAGCACCACTACGTGGGGGGACCGTTCGAAGAAGAGGGTCTCAAGCTTTTCGATCATCTGGGCGGTTTGCCGGCCGTGGGAGCCTGACCCAACGCCCAGGTTCACATCGGGCTGGGGGATGCGGAGCTCCTCGAAAAAGACCTGCGACATCTCCCGGTCGTAGTGCTGTCCTGTATGGACGAGCAGTTCTTCGACCTTCCCGGCGAAGTGACCACGGATGGCCCGGCTGATGGCCGAAGCTTTGATGATCTGCGGGCGGGCGCCGACGAGGTTGACGAGTCGGATCATGCTGGCGCGGCTACTTGGCATAGTTGACGGCGCGGGTTTCGCGGATCACCGTGATCTTCACCTGCCCGGGATAGGTCATCTCGTTCTGGATCTTCTTGGCGATCTCATAGGAGAGGTTCTCGGCTTCTTGGTCGGACACCTGATCGGAGCCGACGATCACGCGCAGTTCGCGGCCGGCCTGGATGGCGTAGGTCTTGGTGACTCCGGGATATTCGAGGGCCAGTTCCTCAAGGTCTTTGAGGCGTTTGATATAGGACTCGACCACCTCTCTGCGGGCGCCGGGGCGGGCGCCGGAGATGGCATCGCACACCTGCACGATGGGTGCCAGCAGGGTGGTCATCTCGACCTCGTCGTGGTGTGCGCCGATGGCGTTGACCACCTCGGGTTTTTCCTTGTATTTTTCAGCCAGCTTCATGCCGAGGATGGCATGGGGCAGTTCAGGTTCGTCGTCAGGCACCTTGCCGATATCGTGGAGGAGGCCGGCGCGTTTGGCCAGTTTGGGGTTGAGACCCAGCTCGGCCGCCATGATCGCACTCAGGTTGGCCACTTCACGGGAGTGCTGCAAAAGGTTTTGACCGTACGAAGAGCGGTATTTCATCTTTCCCACCAGGCGGATCAGTTCGGGATGGAGACCGTGGATCCCCAGGTCGATGGCGGTACGTTTCCCCACTTCGACGATCTCTTCTTCAATCTGTTTGCGGGTCTTGGCCACCACCTCTTCGATGCGGGCGGGGTGGATGCGACCGTCGAGCACCAGTTGATGGAGCGAGAGGCGGGCGATCTCCCTCCTCACGGGGTCGAAGCAAGAGAGCAGTATGGCCTCGGGGGTGTCATCGACGATGATCTCCACACCGGTGGCAGCCTCGAGGGCGCGGATGTTACGGCCTTCGCGACCGATGATGCGGCCTTTGATCTCGTCCGACTCGATGTTGAACACCGTCACGGCATTCTCGATGGTAGTCTCGGAAGCCACCCGCTGGATGGTCTGTACGACGATGCGTTTGGCCTCCTTGGTGGCGGTCATCTTAGCCTCATCGATGATCTCGTTGATATAGGACATCGCCTCGGTGCGGGCCTCGTCCTTGAGGGAGGTGATGAGCTGGGCCTTGGCCTCTTCGGCCGAGAGGCCGGAAAGGGCTTCTAGCTGTTCCACCTGGCGTTTGTGCAGCTTGGCAAGCTCCTCGTTCTTTTTCTCGACCATCTGGAGCTGCTGGACCACATTGTTGCGCATCTCCTCCAGTTCCTTCTCCCTGCGGCGGTTCTCCTCGATCCGTTGGTTGAGGGCGCTCTCCTTCTGCTTGAAACGCTGTTCCGCCTGCGCCAGTTTGTTGTTGCGCTCGTTGATAAATTTTTCATGTTCGGCCTTAAGCTGGATGAATTTCTCCTTGGCCTGCAGGATCTTGTCCTTTTTGATCACCTCACCTTCCGACTCGGCCTCCTCGATGATCCTGCGCTGTTTTTTCTTGAGAGCCTTGGTATATACGAAATAAGCCAGTCCGGCACCGGCCAGGAAAGCCACGACCACCAATATTTCCAACAGGATCAAGGAGACCTGCGTTCCCTGTGTCATTTGTATCATGATCATCTTCTTGCGTTTTTATGTTTCGACATCATCTATACTGTTCCCCCTGGGGGTGGTTCCATCCCAAAAAAAACCCGCCCATTTCTATAAGTCTATCAAAAACCCCTGAAAGACATGGGTGGAGCTGCCACCGGTTTTCCGGCTTCCCCTGCCTCCCTTAGGAGGATCCGCACAGGGGCGGATTGGGGCCTGTCGTACGACCCGTGAGCGGGGCTCCAATGTTAATAGTGTTGAGTTTTCAGCAGAGTTATAGAAATGGAGCGGGCTATAACTGTAATATTTTATGTAAAAGAACGTTCAGGCCGGGCTGAGGTATCCCTGCAGTTCTCGGGTCACTTCCCGGATGCTGTCCATAAGGGATGAGATATCGGCATTTTCTTCACACTTCAGCAGCTTCACACCGTACTGCAAAAGCACCATTGCCAGAAAATCCTGGCTGTCCATGTCCGCATACCGTTTTTCGTACTGCATCAACTTCTCATTGATCCCTTGCGCTGCCTTGCGGACCATCTCCTCATCCTTCCTACGGATCCTCAGCGGATAATATCTGTCTGCCACTTTTACCCTTATCGTGAACTCCTCACCTTCCATAACTCCTGTTCTCAACACTTTCGATCACCGGTTCAAAAGTCCAATACACTTGTCGATATCCCGGATGATCATGTTTATTTTGCTTTTGGCATCCTCTCCTTGCGGAACGGCTCCTGCAAGGGACTTTGCCACTTTCAGCGTTTCGTACTTCAAATGGAGCGCTTTCAACTCCTCCTCTTTTTCTTTCAACCTTTTTTCAGCTTCCTGGAGTTTCTGCTCCAAGACCTCCTTTTCCGTTTCCAGGCGTTTCAGCACCGCTCCTGCCTTCCTCACCGTTTCCCTCAATTCTTCTATGAGTTGTTCGCCTGCCATTCCACGATGCTGTAACCTGTTTTCAACAATTACAAAGTTAATATTGCTATCGGAAATAAAAAAAAATTCCTCTTTCATTTTTTTTCGGGCGGTAGGGATAAATTCTTTAGATTTGCCTTTCAAAATCCACGGAACATGGGTCAGGGAGCAGGGAAAGCAGTGTGGTTCAAGAGGGTGATATCCGGATGGTTTTTCATTTCGCTCTTTTCGGGGGCATTTGCCCAGATCTCTACCGAAGGGGTCCGTTTCGATCCTCCGGTCCGGTATCCGCTCTATCTTTCCTCGAATTTCGGGGAGATACGGCCTTCCCATTTTCATTCGGGCATCGACATCAAGACGATGGGACGGACGGGACTGCGTATCTATGCCATAGAGGGGGGCTACATCTCGCGCATCAAAGTTGCCACGGGAGGATACGGAAAAGCGGTCTATATCACGCATCCCAACGGTTTCACCTCGGTATACGCTCATCTGAGCCGCTTCACACCCGAGGTGGAAGCGTATGTAAAGGCGGCGCAATATGCAAGGAAGAGCTATACGCTCAACCTTTTCCCACCGGCATCGCGTTTCCGTGTGAAGCGGGGCGATCTGGTAGGTTACTCCGGCAACACGGGCAACTCGTTCGGGCCCCATCTTCATTTTGAAATCCGGGAGACGCGCCGCGAGGCGCCCGTGAATCCTTTGCTTTTCGGCTTTCCGGTAAAAGACACGCTGACACCGCTCATCCGCAGGGTGTATCTTTATCCCGAAGCTCCTGCCACCTATATCGCTCAGCGCCCGGGCAAGCGGGTCTTTCCCGCTTGCCGCCGTTCCCGCGGACATTATGCCATCCGCGACACGCTCCTGGCAGTGACCGGTCCTTTCTCGCTGGGACTGGAGGTACTAGACCGCATGAACGGTACCCATAATCATTTCGGGGTCTATTCTTTCAAGGTAATGCTCGACGGCAAGATCTTTTTCTATTATACGATGGATGAGTTCACCTATGGGGAGACCCGATATATCAACAGCTATATTGACTATGCGGAGAAGGTACTCCACAACCGCAATGTGATCCGCACGGTGATCCTTCCCAACAACCGGCTGGACATATACCGCGAGGTAAAGCGGCGGGGGATCGTCATGCTAAAAGACACCCTGGTACATACGGTCGAATTCGTGGTAGGAGATATCCACGGCAACGAATCGCGACTGGAACTGCGCGTGATGAAGGTCGCCCGTACTCCCCTCCTTCGCGACGGTCGCCCGGAGGGCTCAAACCCTTTGACACGGATGCTATGGGACCGGGACAATTATTATTCTTTTGACGGCTTCAGGATCTACGTCCCCAAAGGGGCGTTATACGACACGCTGGATTATACGATGGACTTCTCTCCTCCCCTTCCAGGCAGCTATGCGCCGGTATATAAGGTCCACCGGGCCACCGTCCCTTTGCAGAAAGCTTTCACGGTATGGATCCGGCCCGACCATTGTCCGGAGGGACGGGAAGACAAACTGCTCATCGCCGAGGTGAGCGATCCGTCCCGTCCTGCTGCCAAAGGAGGCAAATGGAACGGGAAAGAGGTCACCGGCAAGCTGATCGCCTTCGGGAAATACACCCTGTTGATCGACACCCTGCCCCCGGTGATCCGCCCCCTCTTCCCGGCCGGACACAAGGATGTGAGCGCACAGGGACAGATCTCGTTCCTTATCCGAGACAACCTCTCGGGGATAGCCAGCTACAACGGATATATCGACGGCCAATGGGCGTTGTTCGAGTATGAGCCCAAGAAAAAACGGATCCGGTACGTTTTCGATCCCGCCAGGATCCCCTCCGGCAAAGACCACCATGTAAAGATCGTCGTCACCGACGACCGCGGCAACAAGGCGGTGTACGAAAAGGTGTTGTACTGGTGAGAGAGTGCTTGGAGTACTTTAAGGAGTGACTAAAGTGGTAAGTTACAAGAGCCTAAAATCAGTGACACCCGCCTCGTGCGAGGCGTAGCCGAAGCAGGAGGCGCTGGTGGAACTGACCCTGACCCGAAGGCGTCAGGGTCGAAAGTTACAAGTGTCTAAAATGAGTTCTTAGTTCAATAGTTCCAAGTTCCAAGTTCCTAGTTCCTAGTATGAAGTATCGAGTCAATGACACCCGGCTTTCGCGAAGCTTTGGCTGAAGCGAAAGACGCTGGTGGAATTGACCCTGACCGGAACGAAGTGGAGCGTCAGGGTTGCAAGTTACAAGTGCCTAAAATGAGTTCTTAGTTCAATAGTTCCAAGTTCCAAGTTCCTAGTTCCAAGTTCCTAGTTCCAAGTTCCTAGTATGAAGTATCGAGTCAATGACACCCGGCTTTCGCGAGCCGGAGGCGATGCGAAAGACGCTGGTGGAATTGACCCTGACCGGAGCCGCAGGCGGAGCGTCAGGGTTTTGTATAAGTGCCTTGAGTACTTAGAGTACTTAGAGTACTTAGAGTACTTAGAGTACTTGGAGTACTTGGAGTACTTGGAGTACTTTGATTACTAGAAGTTCCGAGTTCGTAGCATGGAGTATCGAATTAACTCACTTTTGCCTTTTGCCTTTTTCCTTAACCCTTTTGCCTTCCTCGTCCGCCGTAGCCTCAGCGGAGGCGGATCGCTTCATCGCATTATCGCATTATCGCTTTATCGCTTTATCGTATCCGCCGGAGCTTATCGCGTCACCCCCGGCGGCATGGAAAGGGTCAGTCCCACAGTTTTTCGGGGTAGACACCTTTGTCGACCAGTTCGCGGATCTTACGGATGACGACGGGCTTATCCTCTTTGTAGGTGACGCCGAACCACTCTTCACTGTTGGGAAGCACTTTCATCCGGATCTTTCCTTCGCGGATGAGACGGGACACCGGCAAGGGGATGAAGAACTCGGCTTTGGGGTCGGCGGCATGCTCGCGGACGAACTCTGCGAACTGTCTTTCCAGTTCGTCGAAGATGTTGGGCTTGAAGCACCAGAAGTTCATGGAGACGGGCACGTCGCCTTGCAGTTCGACGGTGTTGCCGTCGTCGAGGAGGGAGATGATGCGACCATCGTCCTTGTAGATCTTGGTATGTTCGGTGACCTCCAGGAGGTATCCGTCGGGGGAGGTGCGGCAGATGCCGCGTGCCACGGCCCCGTGGTCTGAGAGGGTGTTCTCCAGGCGGTATCCCACCATGGCATATTCAGAAGGATCGCGGCTCCCCTGCAGGAAAGCGGCGGTTTGCCGGTAAGCACCGGGACCGTAGAAGTCGTCGGCATTGATCACGGCAAAGGGCTCATGGATCTTCTCCTTGGCGACCATCACGGCATGGCCGGTGCCCCAGGGTTTTTTCCGTTCGGGCGGCACCACGGTGCCTTCGGGCACCCTGCCAAGCTCCTGGTGGACAAAGTCGAAGGGAATACGCCCCTTCAGGCGGGTTTCGAAGAAGTTGCGCACAGCCTCTTCGATCTCGGGCCGGACGACAAAGACCACACGGCCGTATCCGGCCCGGATGGCATCGTAGATGGAATAGTCGATGATCGCCTCGCCGGAGGGTCCTACCTGGTCGATCTGCTTGAGTCCGCCATAACGGCTTCCCATCCCGGCGGCGAGTACGAGGAGAACAGGTTTATCCATGGCAAAAGGGTGTTTGATCGTTCGGTGGCCAAAAGTAAGAAATCGGCACCATTTTATTAAATTTACCCTTCAAAAAAGCAATGGGAAAGGCAGGAGGACATATCATGCTGGGGGTGATGTCGGGCACATCGCTCGATGGGGTCGACCTGGTGCTGGCGCGCTTCCACGAGGATGGGGAGCGTTGGCG
>JAMOUS010000176.1 GCA_027067975.1 Bacteroidales bacterium
TACCCGACAACCTACTTGATCGATCCCAAGGGGAAGATCATCTCCACACACTACCGGGAACAGCTCAGGAACATCGTGGCAGTCAAACTCCTGAACGAACAGGAGAAGAAAGAGAAATACCTTGAAGGGAATGTCCATTTCGAGCTCGAAGGGCATGAAAACGCTTTTCCCATCTTCGTAAGGATCTACCCTCCCCATTCCCGTGGCAAGAGCTACCCAATGATCCGCTATGAAGGAAAATGGCAGCGGAACGTGGATCTTGCACCCGGTGAGTACACTTACGAGTTCCTGGTAGAAGATCAGCGCCTCCCCGACCCGGCCAACCCCAACAAGCGTTGGACCCTGCAGAAGGACCGTCAGATCTCTGTCTTACAAATTCCCGAGGACGATGGCACACAATGACACGCTTCTCTACCGCCATCTTGCAATGGCAGGCGGCCTGGTGCTGATCGCAGGCCTTTTTGTCCGGCTGCCCCAACCGCGTCAGCAGGAGATCTTCGACATGACCTACCACGGCGTAGCCCTGCTGACGGTCACCTTCGCGTCCCTGTGGATGCACAGCCGGCTCACGCTTACCGGGCTTTTGTTTTACTTTGCAGGTATCAATCTGTTGCTGTTGCAATATCCCTTCCCTGCCGAGATCGGCATTCCCATCACAGGGGTTATCAAGGATGCGGCCCTGTTCCTGAACGGTGCCGGTTTTCTTCTCATCCTGGCCGGCATGGTGGTCGAGACACCTCCCGCCCCGCAGAAAAAGGTTTTGCAAGGTCATCTCCTCATCCCCCTGGTGATCGCGCTTACGCTGCTCATCCAGATAGTTGCACGCCATCTGTAGGGCCCCTGAAGCGACTGGGAACATTTACCAGGCTTGGATAGGATTTCCCTTATGGAATCGTTATTTTTGCAGGAGTTTTTTTCTCATGACCCGCAAAGAACGGTTCGAGAAGGTGATCGCCTGGTTCCGGGAGCACCGGCCTGTGGCGGAGACGGAGCTGCACTACCGGGATCCGTTCCATCTGCTGGTGGCGGTGGTATTGTCGGCACAGTGCACCGACAAGCGGGTGAACATGATCACGCCGGCACTGCTGGCAGCCTATCCCACGCCGGAGGCAATGGCCCGGGCCTCCCGGGAGGAGATTTTCGAATACATCAAAAGCTGCTCGTATCCCAACAGCAAAGCACGTTACCTGAAGGGAATCGCCGAGATGCTGGTCAACGACTTCGGCGGCAAGGTACCGGAAGATGAAAAAGATCTTCAGAAACTGCCGGGGGTGGGACGCAAGACCGCCCACGTCATGGTGTCGGTGCTGTACAATAAGCCGGCGCTGGCGGTGGACACCCATGTCTTCCGGGTCTCGGCACGGTTGGGGCTCACCCGCAATGCCCGCACCCCTTTGGAAACCGAAAAACAACTGGTACAGTACATCCCTGACGAACTGATCCCTCTGGCCCACCACTGGCTGATCCTCCACGGACGCTATGTCTGTGTGGCACGGAAACCCAAATGTAAGGAATGCGGATTGAAAGAGTTTTGCAGATACTATTCCACCCAAAAGAAAAAGCATGATGAACGGACAAACGATAAGAACGATCCGGACAGGAGATGAGAACGAGATCAAACTCACCCATTTCACCACGGGGGGCGGATGCGCATGCAAGCTGCGTCCGCAAGCGCTGGAGCAGGTGCTGATCGACATACCGATTCTCAGTAACGACAATGTGCTGGTCGGCCCCGAGAATCATGACGATGCGGCTGTATATCAGTTGGACGAGAACACCGCCCTGGTGAAAACGGTCGACTTCTTCACTCCCATTGTGGACGATCCCTACTGGTTTGGGGCGATCGCTGCCGCCAATGCGCTGAGCGACATTTACGCCATGGGGGCCGAAGCCCTCTTTGCCTTGAACATCGTAGGGTTTCCTTCAAAGAAGCTACCCATGTCGATCCTCAAGGAGATCCTCCTGGGGGCGCAGGAAAAATGCGAAGAGGCAGGCATTCCCATCCTGGGTGGGCACACCATCGACGACGAAGATCCCAAGTACGGGCTGGTGGTCACCGGCAGGATCCGTCCCGAGCGCATCCTCTCGAACGAAGGAGCCAGGCCGGGCGACGTACTGATCCTCACCAAGCCCCTGGGTACCGGCATCATCACCTCCGGCATCAAGCGGGGACTTGTGGAACCTGAACTGGAGCGGCGTGTGGTGCGGCAGATGGCCACCCTCAACAAAAAGGCCTCCGAGACGATGATGCACTTCCCTGTCGACAGTGTCACCGACGTGACAGGCTTTGGCCTGCTGGGCCACCTTAGTGAGATGACCCGCGGCAGCCATGTCCGGGCGGAGGTCTATTTCGAGCAGGTACCTTTTCTCCCCGGTATCGAGAAGATGGCTCGCAACAAAGTGATCCCCGCCGGCACACGCAACAACCTCGACTACACCTCTCCCTGGGCGCACTACAGCGAAAACATCACTGAACTGCAACGCCTTATGCTCAATGACGCCCAGACCTCCGGCGGCCTGCTCATCGCCATCCCCGAAAAAGAAAGCGAAGCCCTGCAACAGGCCCTCGAAACAGAAGGTGTCGACAACTGGATCATCGGAAAGATCACCGGACCCGGAAAAGGGGAGATCTTCGTGAAATAGGGAACGAAAACACAATGTTTTCCCCAAAAATAAGTTATTTTTACGGAGCAGGGAGGCACCGTAAAGAGCATGGCAAAGCATTCATCATCACAGCGTCGGGAGAGGTCAACTCCTGAGCAGGAGAAGAAGAGGGCCAACCTCTTCGCAGATGTGTTCAGGAGAATCAATGTCGGTTCGTTGTTGTACGACCCCCTCCAACAGACGGTCCTGGATGCAAACGATGCTTTCCTGAACCTCACCGGCTTTGCCAAAAATGAGATCATCGGGAAACCTTTGAAAGAATGCTGCCTTCTTAAGGAGATCTTTTCAGATGAGACCCTCCCCCACACTCTTCTGCAGGATGAAATAAAGGATCTGCGTATCGAATTCCCTGATGCCAAAGGAGAAACTCGCACAGTGTTGATCTCTTCCCTGTTTCTCGAGCAGGGTTCCCAACACTTTGTTCTCATCACATTCCGAGACATTACCCAGGAGGTGACGGCCCGCAGCCATGAGGACTCCCTCAGTGAAAGATATCAGAATGTCCTGAACCTCATCGACACAAGTGTGGTGGTCTACCGGGCCGAGGAAAACGGAAAGCGATTTTACATCACCGACCTCAACCGGGCGGTGGAAGAGTTGGAAGCCTTGCGGAAAGAGGATGTGCTCGGCAAAGAGATCCGCGAAGTTTTCCCCACCATTACCCAATATGATATCATCCCGAGGATGGAGGAGGTGTATCGCACGGGACGTCATGCATTCCTTGCGATCACTTTCCGTGATGAAGAAGGCAATAAGCGTTGGCGCGACATCTTCATCCATAAACTTCCCGGGGACGAGCTGGTGGTTACCTCCGACGACCGCACCAGCGAGAAACTCTATCAGAAAGAGATCAAAGAGAGTGAAAAAAGATACCGCGAACTGGCCGACCTGTTGCCCGTTGTGATCTTCGAGGCCGACCTTGACGGGACGGTCACTTATGCCAACAAGAGGGCTTTGAAGACCTTCCGTTACACCAAAAAAGACATCAGCAAAGGTCTTCCCTTGATCCGGATGGTCGTTCCGGAACAACGTCATCAGGCCCGTCATCTGATCTACCAGCAGATCCGGGGAAAGAGCGAAGGACGCTCCAGTGAATTCACCGGCCTGAGAAAGGACGGAACGACCTTCCCCATGAACTTCGTCATCAGTCCCGTCATTCGAAATGAAAAGGTAGTGGGTGTACGGGGTATTCTGAACGATCTGACCGAAGAGAAAAAGATCCAGGAACAGCTACGCCGCGACAAAATTTATCTGGAGAGTCTGATCGAAGGAGCACCGGAAGCGATCATACAAAGTTTCAAGGACGGAACGATCCTCCGCATCAATAAGGAATTCACCCGGCTGTTCGGATATGCCGAAGACGAGGTCATCGGAGAAATGGTGTCGGATATCCTCTATGGACATGATGACAAGATCCGGGAAGAAGGCCTAAAGATAATCCGTGAGATCGCACGGGGGAAACCCCAGAGTATCGAGACAGTCCGATATCACAAGAACGGCACTCCCATCCCTGTCTCCTTCCTGGGAAGCCCAATCATCATCGATGACAAGATCGTAGGCGTTTTCGGATCCTACCGAGACATCTCCGCCCGAAAAAGAAACGAGAAGGTCACCGAAACCATTCTCAACATTTCGACAGCAGCTCTCTCAACCCCTACTTTGAACGACTTCTTTGATGTCATCCTCCAAGAGCTGTCAACCCTCTTGAATACGAGGAACCTGTTCATTGCACTGTACAACAAAGAAAAAGAGACCCTCCACTTTCCACTGCATTTGGATGAAAAGGACGGCAAAGAAATTTTCCGCGAAGTTCCTGCACGCAAAACCATTTCCGGCTATGTGATCCGTAATCGGAAACCGATTCTGCTTTTTGAAAAAGACATTCAACGCCTTAGGGACAAAGGCGAGTTCGTTTTGATCGGCTCCCTAGCCAAGGTATGGTTGGGTGTTCCGCTTGAAGTTGACGAAGAGATCATTGGGATCATCACCATTCAAGACTATAATAATCCGAAAGCGTTTTCACAGAACGACCTTAAGATCCTGCGGATCGTCTCCAACCAGATCGCCCTGGCGATCAAGCACAAACAGGCACAGGAGCTGCTCCGCATCGCAAAGGAACGTGCCGAGGAGAATGCCCGTTTCAAGGAGCAGTTCCTCTCGACGATGAGCCATGAAATACGCACACCGTTGAACGCTATCATAGGGATGACCCGCCTGCTGGCCAACACCCACCCTACCCCGGATCAACAGGAATACATCCATGCCCTGGAGATCTCCGGCAACAATTTGATGCGTCTGATCAACGACATTCTCGACTACAGTAAGCTCGAGGCCGGCAAAATGGTAATTGAGGAGATCGTTTTCGACCTAGCCGACCAACTCGACGGACTGGCCCGTTCATATCGCTATGTGGCCGAAGAGAAAGGACTTCGGTTCATTGTGGAGATCGATCCTTCGCTTCCCCGTAAAGTAAAGGGCGATCCTACACGCATCAACCAGATCCTCACCAACCTCATTGGCAATGCCATTAAATTTACTCACAAGGGAGAAATCAAGGTATCTCTGCGGAAACTCTCCGAAAGCAAAGAGACGGTACGGGTAGAGTATGCGGTGGCGGACACCGGCATCGGCATCCCTCCCGACAAACTGGAAAGCATTTTCGAAAGTTTCACCCAAGCAGAAAAAGCCACCACACGCAAGTTTGGAGGTACAGGACTGGGGCTGTCGATCTCCAAGAAACTCGCCGAGTTGCTCGGATCACACATCGAGGTGAAAAGCAAGGTAAACCAGGGGACCACCTTTTCGTTCATTTTGGATCTGAAAAAAGTAAAAGGGACGCGCAACTCCACTGACGAAGATATAGACAAGATCACAGCCAACCTGAGAGGCCGGAGGGTTTTGATCGCCGAGGACAATGCCCTGAATCGCATCGTAGCAATCAAAAGCATGAAAGAATGGGGCATGGAGATCGACCAGTGTGAAAATGGTAAGGAAGCCCTGGAACTGGTGAAGGACAATGATTATGACGTGATCCTGATGGATCTGCAGATGCCGGTGATGGACGGTTACGAGGCCACACGGGCCATCCGCCGCCTGGATGATCCTCGAAAAAAGAATGTACCCATCATCGCCCTCACCGCCTCAGCCTTGATGGATATCCGTTCGCAGGCCAAAGAATATGCGATGAACGATATCCTCATCAAACCTTTCAAACCGGATGATCTGGCCCGCATGCTCCACCGGGTGATCAGCGGTCCCCACAATATTCCATAAGGTATTTTTGGGCCTCCCTCACCCCGTAATGGAGGGCGCGTTCGAAATCAAAGCAGGCGTTTTTCAACTGCCCCGTCTTCAGGTAAGCTTCTCCGCGCCGGTAATAGACCTGTCCGTTCACCGGATCGAGGTCGAGCGCCATCCCGTAATCCTGGATCGCATAGCGGTATGTTCTGCTTTTCATGTATACGTCAGCCCGGGCAACAAACCGTATGGGGTTGCCGGGGTCTTCTTTCACGGCGAGGGAGAGGAGTCGCATGGCTTCGCGCAGGTTCCCTTCCGCAGCATGAAGCTCGCCGGCACGTGTGAGTGCCTCAGCATCGGCGGGGAAATAGCGAAGGTACAGTTCCAGGTCTTTCAATGCGTTCTTTTGGTCGCCGGCCTCCTCCCATTCCGTAGCTGCCCTTAAGAGATAATGAAATCCGTCGGGCTGCAGATGAAAAAGCCTCTCATAAGTGGCAGCGGCATGTGCATGATCCCCTGCAGCCGCGGCCACCCATGCCCGGCTGAGCAGAAAGGTGGTGTCTTCATGTGCAGCAAGAGGAAAGGTCTTCAGCTCCTTCCGGGCCATTTTGACATCACCCTGCCGAAGATAAGCACGAGCTTCCAGCGCGACCAAAACAGGATCTTCGGGGTATTGGGCCCGTATGCTTTTGCAGACTTGCAATGCTTCCTCTCCTCTCCCGATAGCCAACGCTCCCAGGATCTCATCGAAAGCCTGCTGGCGACGGTCGTACCATTCTTTTTGCCATAGGGACCGCCAGCGGGGGTCGCGCTCCAGGGGTTCTAGCAAGGTGTCGAGAAGGATCTCGCGGCGTGGCCGCCGCCACGGGGAAGCCAGATGCTTCCGCAGCGCCTGAAAGGCTTTATCACGGTCACCCTCCGTGACATAGAGCCGTGCCAGCCAAAGTGCTCCCTCACCGGGATGAAGACGGTCGGCCCGGGCAAAAGCCACCTCTGCAGCACGCAGGTCGCCGGCAGACATCAAAGCACGTCCACGCCACAGCCACACCTCCGCCCCGTCGCTTCCCTGGCGAAGCAACTGCGCAAAACGTTCCGCAGCCTGCGATGGTTCTCCCCGCAAAAGCAACGCCACCCCCGCATGCAGGAGATCCTCCTGCGCCGCCAGGGGGAACAGACACATCAAAACAAATATGGACAATACCCATCTTTTCATTTGGCAATTGTTTCTCCGCCGGGGCGGGCACCCTTGTCGGTGATCACATGAATGAAACCCGTGATGTTCCGAACCTCCAGCCCCGTCAGACGCCGTTCATACACATCGCACAGGTAATAATAGACCCCTGGCGAAACGATCTCGTTCTTATCCTTGTAACGCCCATCCCATTTGATCAGCGGATCATCGGTCTCGAACACCAACTGCCCGTAACGGTTGTAGATCTTCATATCCACCTTTTCGACAAAGCGATGGGTCCGGGCCACCAGGAGATCGTTCTTCCCGTCACCGTTGGGAGTGAATACATTGGGAATCTCATAATAGGCACAATTGTCGACACAACTGAGCACCGACAGTTCGCTCTCATTCCCGACCGAATCGGTGGCCGAAACCGCATAGCAGGCAGCCATCGAGGTCTCCGGAAAATGAATGTAAGCCGTATCGTAGGGATCCTCCACTTTGGCGATCTCCTGTAACTCCCCGTCAATGGTCGCCTTGTAAAAGACCGTATAATACGCCACATCCTTATCCCCGCAGGTGTGCATGGGTTTGGTCCAGGTAAGCAGATTGTAAAGGCTGTCGCAATAAGATACCACACTCAGTGCCGGGGCACAGGGAGGGGTTTTGTCCACCGGCACGGCACATGTCTCATGGGAGACATTCTCCAAGGTGTCCGGCAGGCCGGGACGGTTGTAAGAACCATAACTCACCACGCGGTAACAATACTCTTGTCCATTGATCAATCCCTTGTCGGTATAGACCGTATCATAAGCCACCCCAACCGAATCGAACTGCATTGCGCCGGGATCTTTCCGGTGGATCACATACATCTTGTTAATCCAGGGAACGTTCTTTTGCAAGTGGAGGGTCACCCGGTGGTCATTGGGTTCGGGCAGGGGGAAAATCGAGGAAGCCTCGTCGGGATGTCCGATCAGGAAGCGGTTGCCCGGCTCATCATTATAGAGCTCGACCTTATAGGTATAGGGACGGTCCGTGGTATTCAGGAGTGTGTCGAGGTAAGTGGTATCATTGAGATCGTTGGTCGTAAAACTGTGGATAAGTGTGTAATTCGATCCCCAGATCCCCTCGGAGCGGTAGATGCGATATTCATACGGTCCGTTGGCAGGGATGGTATCCAGGTGAGTCGGTTTGGCCCATCGTACCAGGATCCGTCCCTCTACGGGATCTGTTTTCAGGACGGTGACATTGAGCAGGACGGGCGTACCTTGAATGAGGGTGCCACACACCTCTTCAGAAGGAAGGCTTTCCGAGCCATCCTTGTATACACTCACCACCATATAACAGTAATCGGTGCCCTGCTGCAATCCCTCACCATTGTCGTTATCGACAAAAAGCGTATCCGACCCCGAATGCAGTTTTCCCACCACTTGATAGCCGATACCGGCAGGCACCCCCGCTACACAGCTATCGGGGGTATAACCTGAAAAGCCGTTGCGCCGGTAGATCCGGTACCCT
>JAMOUS010000177.1 GCA_027067975.1 Bacteroidales bacterium
CAAAATATTTTCTCACCACGGTCTCTCTCCTTCTCCTGCTCTCCCCGCTTTCGCTGCGCAGCCAGACCGCTCCCCTGCAGCAGGCCCTGATGGCCGGCAACTATGAACGGACTCTCCACGAGTCGTCCCGCCTGCTGGCTGCCGACAGCAGTGATGCCACCCTTTGGTTCCTGAAGGGGCAGGCTCATCTGGCGCTTTTACAGTATGACAGGGCACAACAAGCCTTCCAGCGTGCCTGCCGCTATGCTCCCGACAGTCTTCCGGTGCTGATGGCCCTGGGACAGACCGCCTCACTGCTGGGGCACGATGCCGATGCGATCCGCTGGTATGAGCAGGTGCTGCGGCGATCCCCGGACAACACCGCCGCCCGCATCGGGCTGGCACGGGCCTGCTACCGCCGTCACCTCTACCAGCAGGCCATCCGGAACTACAAAGTGCTGGTGGAGGAACATCCCTCAAATTACGCCTATAACAAAGAGCTGGGACAGGCCTACCTGGCCGTCGACTCCATCAAACAGGCCCAATGGTATCTCCACGATGCCGTCAACCACAACAACGGCGACCTCTCCCTGGCTACGCAGCTGGCCCACCTCTATATCAAGACCAAAGACTACCGGCTGGCCGCCGACATTGCCCTGCTGGGATTGCGTACCGACAGCACCTACATTCCCCTGCTCGAGACCCTCGGCTTCGCCCGCTACCGCGAGAAGGACTACCGCAAGGCGGCACCCGTCTTTGAACGGTGCCTCGCTCTGGGCGACAGCAGCATCTTCGTCCTCAAGCACCTGGGATATATCTACCTGGCCCAGGAACAATTTGATAAGGCTGTGGAGATGCTGTCGGCCGCCTGGCGGAAGAACAACACCCTCCCCGAGATCGCCTACTACCTGGGGCTTGCTTATGAGAACAGGGAGCGGTATGATACGGCCGCTTGGTGGCTCGAGAAAGCCCTGAAGCTTTACCATCCCCCTGCCCAGCTCATGGCTGCCATCTACCGCCAACTGGCCAACAACTACTACCTCCTGGAGAAGTGGATCAAGGCCTTCGACGCCTACGCCGAGGCGCTCAAACTCGACCCGAAAAATCCCGATGTCCTCTTCCGCATGGCGGAGATCTGCGACTACCATACCAATGAGAAGAAAAAAGCGATCTATTACTACCGCCGGGTCATGGCCCTAAGCGACATCAACCCCGCCACGTGGGACGCCGAGAAGACCACCACCCTCCCCCTGGCCGTTGCCGCCTACAACCGCATCAAGACCCTCAAAGAAGAGATGCATTTTGAAGGAGAGAGGTTGAAATGATCGTCGACCGGCAGGGGCGTATCGTCGTTGCCCATGCCAAACGGCCCTACCAGGGCGAGGAGCTTTATGAACAGATCCTCCAAAATATCCGTTAACCCCTCTTTTTTCTTTATTTTTGTCCTTTGCTGTTCCTGCGTTAGCAAGTTTCAGCAGCGGAAGTGATACTTTTTACAAGAAAAAACGTCTTGCATTCTCATCTGAAGAGAAAGGTATGGGGGATCTTGACAATTTCCCTTTTCGCCCTTGCCGGGCTTCACGGGCAGGAGACCCCTGCCGGATATCTTGAAGAGATCGGCAATGACCTTACCCTTTCCGGGCGGTACCTGCACCGTTATTCTTACCTGCGCATCACCAGCCGGCTCAACCAGGAGGCCCCGCCGGTCATCTATGTCCCCAATGTGGGCGGCGCCATCGGCGCCACCGTCAAATACAAATGGCTCAGCCTGGGATATACCTTCAAACTGCCCCGCCACAACGACCTCGGCAATACGAAATACACCGACCTGACACTGGGAATCCAGGGACGCCGCTACAGCCTGTGGTTCTATTACCTGCGATACCGTTCGCTCTATATCCGGAACTTTGAGGCCACGGGCGGCCTCTCCCCCGGCAGCACCCCCCTCCGCCCCGATATGAGGGTCACCACCACCGGCCTGCTCTCCACCTACTCTTTCCGAAAGAATTTTTCCATCAAAGCTGCCTTCGCCCAGACAGAACGGCAACTGAAAAGCGCCGGCTCTTTCCTCCTGATCATGGGCGACCGCTTTTCCTCCCTCACGAACGACTCTTCTTTCATCCCCCTTTCCCTGGAGGAAGATTTCGACATCACACACACCCTTTCCGACATCCGCACCAACACCCTCACCGTCGCCCCCGGCGGCGGCTATACCTTTGTCCTCTCCCGCTATCTTACCTTCACCTCCATCCTCTACCTGGGATGGGGAATCCAGATGAGATTTTACGAACAGGAACAGACCCACAAGTTCAACATCCGGCTGCCCTTCTTTCTGAAAAGCATGAGCGCCCTCGGATACAACGGGGAGAAGTTCTTCGGCCGCCTGGTATACGACCTCGAACGCAACGACATCCGCTTCAACGACTCAAACTTCTCCTTTTTCTCTTCTTTTTTCCAGGTAAGCATTGGAATACGGTTCTTTGAATGATCCCCCTCGTGATCCTTTGCCTGACAAACCCTGCAGACCCGCTTGCCTTGCCCTGCCGAAGCAGCCACGAGATGGCAGGTGAAAAATCAAAATGCAAAAAAATGACTACCTTCGAAGATACATCACAAGCCATCCCCTGATGAAAAGCTTTATTATAGCATTATTGGCACTCCTCCCCGCTTTTCTGCAAGCCCAGACCCCCGATCCGGAGTTAACCCCGGAAGATCTGAGATCCGCCTTGAGACTGACTGGGATCCAAATCTTTAAATACGATTTCGATTCGGTAAAAGCAGGTTACAAGATGATCCTTTTTCTGGAAGAACGGGTAAAGGATTCTGTCATCACCCGTAAAGAGTATACCATCAGGGAATGGAAAAATGACGAACCCCATACGCTGACCATCCTTTCAAAGGTCTCTTCGCCAAGGGCGGAAACATACTGGATCAATGTGATCCACCCCCAAATGCAGTTCCTGGAACGTTTTGATATACCGGAAGAATATCGTCAACCTCATTTCTGGAAACAGATCAAGCAGGGAGCGATCGTTTATGAAAAGAAAACTCCATTGTTATTTTATGGCATGGCATGGCCGGACACACTCAACGGCATGCAGATCCGACGGTTCTGCTGGGGCGAAGAGGTAGGCAGGGAGATGCGGAACAAAACCCTGAAAAAAGTGGAACATATGATCCTGATCAGTTACAAACTGGAAAAATTGTAAACGATGTCTTCTTCAACACGCTCCCAAGATCCGGATCCGGCAGACAACGATCTCCGGCAAAACCCGGACACGGTTTCAAAGCCCGGCATTGCCGTGTTCCTCCTGATCTGGCAGATCCTGGAGATCTTCGGTTTGATTTTTTCCATTCCGTTATCGTTCGGCCTCGGCATGCTGTTCACCGGTGACTCCGACACTTTCATAAAACAGGTAATCCACTATGTCCTCCCGGGAATAGGCTTCTTTGTGGTTGTGAAGATTGTTGTTCTTATTGCTTTCAGCAAATCCAAACGATGGGCGATGTATTTTAATTTCTACCAGAACATTCTCTATTTCGTGATTTGCCTGGTCCTCATTTTCGCCTCCGTCTATGCAACATTCACCCTTCCCGACGTCTCCACCTCTGTCTTTTCCGCGCTCCCTCTTGTCCTCATCGCGGGGTTTCTTTTCTTTCTCATCTATGCTTACCGGAAATGCCTGAAACATCCTTACTACCAAAGATCATGAGCCCCACCCCTACCATCTCGTTGATCCTTTACCGGGAATCAATGCACATCATTCCCTGAGACAGGCCGTCCCCAAACGGTCGAGCTATTCAATTTTTGTTATCTTCATCCTCCGATGAAGAGCGTTCCTCTCCCTCAACGTCTAAAGGCTTTCACCCGTCTCGGCCGCATCTTTCTGCGGGCTGCGGGCGAGGAGGTCTCGCTGCCCTCCGGCGACGAGGCGCTGGTGGCGCGTCTAACCACGGCGATGCCCCTTTCCCGCAATGCCAACCCCTGGTTCGACGAGGAGAACGTGCGGCGGGCCCTGGGAGCCCTGGGCAGTGTCATGACGGAGGAGAAGCTGGAACAGTGGATCGCCCGCTACCCTCAGCTGCAGCAGGAACATCCCGTACGTGACGTGCTGGTCATCATGGCCGGCAACATCCCGCTGGTGGGTTTTCACGATATGCTCGCAGTGCTGCTGAGCGGGCACCGGCTCCTCGCCCGCACCTCCTCGCGCGACGCCGGCCTCCACCGCCTTGCCGGGCTCATTCTCACCGAACTGGAACCGGCCTTTGCGCCCTTTCTCTCCTTCACCCGCGAACGACCGGAAAGGGTTGACGCCGTCATCGCCACCGGCTCCGACAACACCGCACGCTACTTTGAATATCATTACCAAAAGGTCCCGGCCATCATCCGCCGCAACCGCAACAGCCTGGCCATCCTGGACGGCAACGAAAGTGACGAAGAGCTGCGCGGCCTCGCCAACGACATCTTCTGGTATTACGGTCTCGGCTGCCGCAGCGTCTCGAAGATTTTCGTTCCGGAAGGATACAACCTCGAGGGCCGTCTTTTCCCCTTCTTCCGGGAGCATGCCTCCGTCAACCTTCTGCCTGCCTGGCAACATAACCTCAGCTACCAGCGGAGTGTGCTCACCATGGAGAATATCCCTTTCCTCGATGCCGGGAACCTCATACTGACAGAAGACACCGCCATCGCCTCCCCCATCGGCCTCCTCTATTACGAGCAATACAAAAACCCCGGCTACGTAGACAACTACGTAGCCACCTACGTAGATAAAATCCAATGCATCGTGGAAAGAACACCTTCCCGCAACGGGTCTATCCCCTTTGGCATGAGCCAATTCCCAGGGTTATGGAATTATGCCGACGGGATCGACACAATGGAATTTCTTTTAACACTTCGATAACGGAACAGCCCGGTTTTCCACAAAGTTCTCCTCTTTCTCCGGGAACGGGGCTTTTAGGGGACCTTATGTTTGACTGAACGTTCAGTCAAACATAAGGTCCGGTCCCCGTCTTCACAGATTCTCCGCTCACTGCCGCCATATCCATGATTCTGTGATCTTCAGAATACCTTTCCTCATCTCCCTAAAGCTATCTCTTTATTTCGTATATTTGTTCATCATGGCAAAGGTTTTCACATTCCGGATGATCTCCGGCGAAGAGGACGGCTTCGTGCGTGATTTCGAGGTGCGGGGCGACCAGACCCTCCTGCAGTTGCACGAGGCGATCCGGGGGAACCTGGGGTACGACCCCGGGCTGATGTCGTCGTTCTTCACCACCGACGAAAGCTGGAGCAAAGGGATTGAGATCCCGCTCATCAACATGACGGGCGAGGAAGGAGCCCGCACGATGGAGAACACCCGCGTGGAAGAGCTCGTCACCCGCAAAGGGGACAAGCTTCTCTATGTCTTCGACTACCTTGCCAACCGCGGCTTCTTCATGGAAGTGGTTGAGGTAATAGATCCCGCCAGCGGCCAGGAGTATCCCTTCTGCAGCCGCGCAGCCGGCGACCCACCCCCCCAGATGCTCCTCGACGACCTCGCCGGCGATGATCTATCTTCCGAAAATGAGGATCTCTTCCCCGGCGACGAAGACGACCTCCTCTCCGACGGCTTTGAGAACCTGGATGATCTGCCGGAAATGTAATGACGCTCGACAAAACAAAAGTGCTCGTTGTGATCTCCGGTCCCACGGCAGTGGGCAAAACGGCGACAGCCATCGCCATCGCCCGCCATTTCGGCAGCGAGATCATCTCGGCCGACTCGCGGCAGATCTACCGCGAGATGCGCATCGGCACGGCCGTACCTTCGCCTGAGGAGCTGGCTACTGTAAAACACCATTTTATTCAGACCAAGTCGATCTTCGACTACTACAATGCTTACCTGTACGAGACGGAGGTGTTGGAGCTGCTGCCTGAACTCTTCCGTCGCATGAACCCCGTGGTGATGGCCGGTGGCTCGGGGCTGTACATCGACGCCGTCTGCCACGGCATCGACGACATCCCCACCGTTGACCCGGCGGTGCGGCAGCAGATACTCGAGCTGTACGAGCGCGAGGGGCTGGAAGGCCTGCAGCGCCGCCTGCAAGAGGTGGATCCGGACTATTACGCACAGGTCGACCTGCACAACCCCAAACGGCTGCTCAAGGCGCTGGAGATCTCGGTGCAGAGTGGCCGCCCCTACTCCTCCTTCCTCACCCGCACCCCCAAGGAACGACCTTTCCGGATTCTGAAGATCGGCCTCAACCTGCCGCGTGAAGAGCTCTACGACCGCATCAACCGCCGCGTGGTGAAGATGATCGATGAGGGCCTCGTGGAAGAAGCCCGCAGCCTGCTGCCGCACCGCCGGGTCAACGCTCTCAACACCGTCGGATACAAGGAGATCTTCGACCACCTCGAAGGGAAACTCTCCCTCGACGAAGCCATCGAACGCATCCAGGCCAACACCCGGAAATATGCCCGGAAACAACTCACCTGGTTCCGCAAAGACCCCAAAACTAAATGGTTCCGACCCGACGAAACGAAGAAGATCATTGAGTGGATAGAAAAGTGAAGGCGAATCGAAGAGTCATTCGTAAATAAGGCAATCGGAAATTTTTACAATTTTTATTTACATTTATTCGATGAATTTATAAGTATTAACTTAACTTAAGAGATCTCATGTTCCGAATCACCGCTTTTGTTTTCGTCTTGTTTGCCTTCGTCGGATGCAATAAGGGACAAAACTCTGTCAGGCATCCGAATTTCATACTGATCATGGCCGACGACCTTGGGTACAACGACCTCAGCTGTTACGGAAGTAAGACGATCAACACCCCCCATCTGGATCGTTTGGCCGCAGAAGGAATGAGGTTCACCGACTTCCATTCCAATGGCGCGGTATGCAGTCCGACCCGGGCCGCACTCATGACAGGGAAATATCAGCAGCGTGTGGGGATCGAAGGGGTGATCACCGCTGCCCATGACCGGGAAAAAGGGTTGGCGTTAGAAGAAACCACACTGGCCGAAGCCTTAAAAGAAATCGGATATGTGACCGGCATGTTCGGCAAATGGCATCTCGGTTATGCTGAAAGATACAATCCTACCCATCAGGGTTTTGATGAGTTCAAAGGATATGTCAGTGGAAATGTGGATTACTTCTCGCATATCGACCAGGCAGGATACCTCGATTGGTGGAAAAACACGAGACTGGAAGACGACCCCGGTTATACGACGGACCTGCTTACCCGATATGGCATTGAATTCATCAAGAGACATCAAAAGGAACCTTTTTTCTTATATCTGCCTTATGAGGCACCTCATTATCCGTATCAGGGACGGAACAGTAAACCTTTCAGGACAAGGGGGAGCAAAAAGTCGCACGACCATGCCGTACCTGCCGACAGCATTCCGGCAATATACAAGGAAATGGTGGAGGTATTGGACGAAGATATAGGAAAGATCATTGAAACATTGGAGGAACTCCATCTAGCGAACAACACACTGATCTTCTTTTGTTCCGACAATGGAGGGGTAAAGAAATACGGCCCGCATAATTTTCCGCTGCGCGGGTGGAAAGGACAACTTTACGAAGGGGGCCACAGGGTTCCAGCCATTGCCTGGTGGCCCGGCGTGATCAAAGCAGGCACACGATCGGATGAAACCGTGATGAGTATGGATATTTTTCCCACGTTCCTCGATCTCGCGCGGGATACGACCCGCTACAAACTGGATGGTATAAGCTTCAAAAAAACCCTTCTGGGGGAAGGAACCCTGCCGGAAAGGCCATTGTTCTGGAGGCACCGGCATGCAAAAGCCATAAGAGAGGGCGACTGGAAGCTGATCATTACGGAAAGAGAAGCATCGAAAGAACATATTGAGAAACGGATTGAACTCTATGACCTGAAAAAGGATCTTTCTGAAACAAAGAACCTTGCCGGAAAATATCCCGAACGGGTCGAGACGATGCAGAAGCAGTTGGAAGAATGGGAAAAAGAGGTTACAAAACACCGGGTTCCCTCTCACTCATTCCAACTTTAGTCACTTGTAACTTTAGTCACTTGTAACTTTAGTCACCTCCCTCATGCCCGATCCCATCAACACCCGTTTTACCATCCGTGTTTACGGCATCATCCTGAACGACCGTAACGAGGTGCTGTTGAGCGACGAGAGTTACCGGGGTCATCGTTTCACCAAGTTTCCGGGCGGGGGTTTGGAATATGGCGAGGGAACGCTCGATTGTCTGCGGCGGGAGATCCGGGAGGAGACCGGCTGCAGGATCGAGATCCTGCGCCATCTGTACACTACCGACTTCTTCCAGGAGTCGCTGTTCCATCCCGGCATCTAGGTGATCAGCATTTACTATTTGGCCCGTTTCACCGAGCCGCCCTGTTTTCCCGTCTCTAAGCGACCTTTCGACTTTCCTGAAGATGCCGGGCGGGGCCAGTCGTTCCGCTGGCTGCCGGTGAAGGAGCTCACCCCAGACGCCGTCACCCTGCCGATCGACAAGAAGGTGGTGGAGAT
>JAMOUS010000178.1 GCA_027067975.1 Bacteroidales bacterium
CCGGGCTTTTCTCCGTGGAGAGGTAATAAAAATACCGATGGGCAGGATCGAACCCCAAAACCTCCGTAGCATCATATTTTCCCGGCGTGAGGTCGCCGTGCAGCTTGCCGGTAAGATCGTACAGATAGACATGGTCGTAGCCGCTGCGGCGACTGCGCCAAAGGAAGAGCGATCCGCCCACAAAATGCGGCGGATGCAGGGGTTCCACATACCGTTCGTCCTCCTCCTCAAAGAGGGTCAGGATCTTTTTCCCTGTCTCGACGAAATACATGTTCAGCCACATGTGGTTCTGCTCGCGGTTGACCACGGCGATCAAGACATAATGGCCGTCGGGTGTCCACGCCACATTGGTGAGGTATTGGTCGTAAGGACCGGGTGTCTCGATCAACCTTTTCCGCCCGGTGTTGAGGTCATACACCCACAGGTGCACCTCCTCGCTCTCCATACCTGCCATGGGGTATTTGATGTTCTTCAGCTTCGCCACGCGAGCGCGGATATCCACCAGCGGATAGTCGGTCACACGGGTCTCGTCCTTGCGGTACCAGGCGAGGCGGCTGCCGTCGGGGGACCAAAAGGTGCCTTTTTCGATGCCAAACTCGTTGCGGGACACCGACTGGCCGTTGACAAAACCCGCTATGCTGTCGTAGGTGATCTGTGTGATCTTGCCTTCCGGTTCGGCGATGAAGAGGTTCTGCCCACGGGTGAAGGCCACCGCCGGCCGTTGCGGGGAGAAGTCGGCATGGGCGGCCGGCGCAGGGACCCGTATGTAGCGGTCAAGATGCAGGCCCTTCTCCCCTGCCGTCATGATCACCCAGGTGGTATCATGACGGAACCAGAAACGCTGCGAGGTGATCCAGTGTATCCCGGGCAGGGACGGCAACGTATCGCTGAAAAGCTTTTCCGTGGCGTTGCACAACCCTTGCCGGGTAAAAAGGAGCTTCTCCCTACCGGAGGTAGGATCCTTCTCCATGAGAGAGTCTCCTTGGGCATAGGAGAGCGTATGTCCCCCCGGACGCCATTGCAACTGGGGGATATCCTCGATGCGATGGTCAAGGTAAGGCCCTGCGACGGCATCCCTGAGCGTCAGGACGGTCCGCTGACCCTGCAAGGGCAGCGACAACAACAAAAAACCCCAAAAGATATTCCGGAACAGTGTTTTCATGATCAATGTTTTTTTTTCGTACCGGCCCTGCTATGGGCAACAGACAAAGTTGCCAAATATGCCGAAGAAGAGCAAGCCTGACAGGGGAAAATCCGGCGGGTCCTGTTATCTTTGTTCCCGGAGGAAGGGGGACAACCAAAACACGAATGGCGATGAACGAAACACATAGGAAACGATTGGAAGCTTTGCGGGCGGCAATGGAGAGGGAAGGACTGGAGGCGTACGTGATCCCCTCTGCCGACCCGCACATGAGCGAATACCTCCCCGACCGTTGGCGTATCATGGCCTGGCTTACCGGATTCACCGGCTCTGCAGGCACGGTGGTGGTAACGCGCGACTTCGCCGGGGTATGGACCGACTCACGCTATTTCCTTCAGGCGGAGGAACAGCTGCGCGACACAGGCTTCGAGCTGGTCAGACTGAAGATCCCCCATACACCCGAATATATCGATTGGCTGGCCACCCGCCTGCCACACAACGCCAAGGTGGGCTATGACAGCACTCTTTTCTCCGTGGCGCTGGCACGGCGTCTGGAACATCTTCTCGAAGAAAAGGGCATCCAGGTGTCACGGGGTCATGATCTCATCACCCCCTTATGGGACGACCGTCCCCCTTTTCCGGCAGCTCCCGCCTTTGAACATCCCGCGACCTTTGCAGGGCGCAGCCTGAAAGAAAAACTCGACGCCCTGCGTGACGCCCTTTTCGAACGCGACTGTGATGCTTTGCTCCTGACCGCGCTCGACGAGGTGGCCTGGACCTTCAATATCCGTGGCAATGATATTCCCTATAATCCTGTGGTGTTGTCGTGGGGCCTGATCACCAAGGAGGAGGCACGTCTTTACATCCGGCCGGAGAAGATGCCGCGCGAGCTGTTCGTACGTCTCGAGGCGCAGGGGGTGATCTTGCGGGATTACGATGAGATCACGAACGATCTGGCCATCCTGCCGGCAGGAAGCCGTCTGTGGTTCTCCCCCTCTTTTACCAATATGCAGTTGTACGACTCCCTGCCGCCGGCGGTGAATACGATCGAGGAGATCACCCCGGCAGCACGCCTGAAGGCGGTGAAGCACAAGGAAGAGCTTGAGCATCTGCGGGAGGTGATGGTCCGTGACGGGGTGGCGATGGTACGGTTCCTGCGCTGGCTGGAAGAGGCGGTACCGCAGGGCAGTGTGGACGAGCTGTCGGCAGCCGGGAAGCTCGAATCGTTCCGGGCCGGGCAGTTGCATTTCCGCGGTCCCAGCTTCGCCACCATCTCCTCCTTTGGTCCGCACGGGGCGGTGATCCACTATACCCCTGACGAGAAGAGCAGCCTGCCTCTATCGGTGCCGGGGATCTATCTGGTCGACTCGGGCGGGCAATACCTCGACGGCACCACCGACATCACCCGCACGGTGGTCTTTGGCGAGCCCACCCGGCAGCAGCAGCAGGATTTCACGCTCGTGCTCAAGGGGATGATCGACCTGGCGCTGGCCCGTTTCCCGTCCGGGACGGTGGGTCATCAACTCGATCTCCTGGCGCGCCAGCCCCTATGGACAGAAGGCCTCGACTACGGCCACGGCACCGGCCACGGGGTGAGCTATTTCCTCAACGTCCATGAAGGACCCCAGTCGATCAACCCCGGCAAGGCGGGAGGCAAGGCCGTCCCCCTCGAGACCGGCATGGTACTCACCGACGAGCCGGGTCTCTATCGCGAGGGGGAATACGGCATCCGCACCGAGAATATGATGGTGGTCACCGGAGCCGGTGAAACCCCCTTTGGCACTTTTCTGCAATTCGAGACCCTCACTCTCTGTCCCATAGAAAAAAAGCTGATCCTCCCGGAACTCCTTGACGAGCGGGAACGGGCGTGGCTGGATGCTTACCACGAAGAGGTATACCGACGCCTCTCTCCCCTACTCGACGAAGAAGAACGTGCGTGGCTGCGGGAAAAGACCCTGCCGCTGGAAAGATAACGGTCAGCCTTTCAGAAAATCTTGAACACTCCGGGCATCCAGCCGGTCGTACTGTCCGAGGAAGCCGGCGAGGGCACGGGCCATGACCTTTACGCCGCCGGGGTGGTTGCTCTCCAGGTTCAGGGGCAGCACGGGATCGTGCAGCGAGAGGCGCAACAGGAACCAGCCGTCGCCGTGGCGGGCATCACAGCTCACCCGCACCCCCTCGTAGTTGGGCTCGACAAGCGTCCAGCCCTCCTTGCGAGCTGCATAAGCTTTCAGCTCTTCCAGGACACGGTTCCCATATCCGGCAAAATCCTCGGCGAGGATCCGGATGCGCAACTCTTTCTCCTCGGCGGGGTGTTGCAGCGTGGCAATCAGGTCTTCAAGATGGCGTCCCTCGCGCCGCAGCCGTGCCATGCGTGTAAGGAGGAAGGAGACGAGATAAGCGCCGTCGTCGAGCCAGTGGTTCTCTTTCATCGCCGCATGACCGGAAGTCTCGATGGCCAGATGGCACTCTTTCCCCTCCTGGTTGAGGCGGATGGCCTCGTTGATGACGTTGCGGTAACCTCGCCGGTAACGGTGGTGATGCCCACCGAGTTGCCGTTCGATGAAATCGGTCAATCCTTCGGAAGTGATCGAGTCGGTGACGATCCAGGTAGCGGGATATTTTTCCAGGACGACAGCAGCCACGAGGGCGATGAGGGCATTGCGGTTGATGGGGGAGCCGTCGCGGCCGATGAGGGCAGCCCGGTCGACATCGGTATCGAAGATGATGCCCAGATCGGCATGATGTTCCTTCACGGCAGCAGAAAGAGCCTCGAGGGCCTGCGGGTCTTCGGGGTTGGGTGCGTGATTGGGGAAATGGCCGTCAGGGTCGAGGAAAAGGCTGCCCGTAGTCTCTGCGCCGAGCGGTTCAAGCACCTGCGAGGCGAAGAACCCTCCCGAACCGTTGCCGGCATCGACAAGGATCCGGGTACCGCGCAAAGGATGATCCGGGTCCGTGGGATCGGCGGCGGCAGTACGGATGTATTGCACCAGCCAGGCGGCATACTCTTTCAGAAAATCCTTGTGGTGGAGTTGTCCCGGCCGCGAAGCAGGGGCCGTTGTTTCGCCGTTACCGGCCTCTTCGAGGATCTCACGGATGTCACTCTTTTCCAGACCCCCACTCCGGCTGAAAAATTTCATGCCGTTGCGGTTCCAGGGCAGGTGGCTGGCGGTGATCATGATGGCACCGTCCATCTCCTCGAGCAGGGTCGACATGAACATGGCGGGGGTAGAGGCCAGCCCGTAATCCCACACCTCCACGCCGAGAGGCAGCAATGCCCGGCTCACGCCGTCGGCGAGGGCTTTTCCGCTGAGACGGGGATCGCGTCCCAGGGAGATGCGGAGCCCCTCCACGGGGCGGTCGTCACGGCGTGCCAGCCACGCTGCAAAAGCCCGGGCGATCCTTCCGGCCACCTCCGGGGTCAGGTTGACCGACTCGCCGGCAACCCCTTCCAGGGCCACACCCCGGACATCCGAACCGTTTTGTAATTTAAGCAGATCCATGACTACGACATATTTTCTAATTATTACCCGTTATTTCTCGGCTAAATTATGTTGAAAACTTGAAAATCCCAACATTTTCATTTTTGTACATTTTTAGCTATTTTTAGAACGATAACTCAAACTTATTTTCACAATGGAAAAGATTAATGTCTACCTCGAAAAAGCGAATGAACTGATCACCACTTATGGAATCAAGGTGATAGGTGCTATTGTAGTCCTCGTACTTGGTCTTTGGATCATCAAACTGATTGTAAGATCGATCCGAAAAGCTTTGGACCGTGGAAAAATGGACGACTCCTTAAAACCTTTTATCTCTTCGTTGATTTCCTGGACACTGAAAATATTGTTGTTCATCAGTGTACTGGGAATGCTTGGCATTCAAATGACTTCCTTCATTGCCATCATCGGTGCTGCCGGCCTGGCGATCGGCATGGCCCTTTCGGGAACGCTGCAGAACTTTGCCGGCGGGGTGATGATCCTGCTGTTCAAACCTTTCAAGGTGGGCGACTTCATCAGCGCCCAGGGGTATTCGGGAACAGTAAAGGCCATTCAGATTTTCAATACCATCCTGAACACACCCGATAAGAAAACCATCATCATCCCCAATGGCGGTCTGGCCACCGGTTCACTCACCAATTTTTCCACAGAACCTGAGCGTCGTGTCGATTGGACCTTTGGAATCGCTTATGGTGACGATTATGATAAGGCAAAAGAAGTGGTCACACGACTACTTAACGAAGACGACAGAATTCTAAAAGAACCGGAACCTTTCATCGCCCTCGCCGAACTGGCCGACAGCTCGGTCAACCTAACCGTCAGAGCATGGGTGAAAGGTGCCGACTATTGGAATGTATACTTCGACATGAACGAAAAGGTATACAAGACCTTCCCGAAAGAAGGCCTCAACATTCCCTTTCCGCAGATGGACGTTCATGTCATACAGGAAAAGTGAGTGGCGATCCGCCTTTGCCAAGACAAAAGACAATAAGGAAAAAGAAAGAGAAAAGGGTTCAGGCATTGTCATGAGGCAACTCGATACCCTGACGCTCTGCCTTCGGCTCCGGTCAGGGTCAATTCCCCCGGCGGATTCCGCTGCGGCTACGTCTCGCACGAGGCGGGTGTCACTGACTTTAGGCACTTGTAACTTATCACTTTAGTCACTCACTACAGTACCCTGACGCTCCACTTCGTTCCGGTCAGGGTCAATTCCACCAACGGATTCCGCTGCGGCTTCGCCTTGCAGAATGCGGGTGTCATTGACTCGAAGTACTCCAGGCCTTTGCAGTACTCCAGGCACTAAAAAACTTTCATTTATGCCACGCATCTACACGTTTGGAGAAGCATTGCTGGACATCATCTTTGAGGGGGGGCAGCCGGTCTCGGCCTGGCCGGGGGGAGCGATGCTCAACACCTCTGTCTCGCTGGGACGGCTGAAGCTACCGGTGTCGTTGATCACGGAATACGGTCGCGACCAAGTGGGAGATCTCATCGACACCTTCTTGCGTGACAATGGGGTCGACACTTCGTGGGTGTGCCGTTTTGAAGGTCATCTCACGACCCTGGCGCTGGCGTTCCTGAACGAGCGGCGCGAGGCCTCCTATTCTTTTTACAAGGACTATCCCGCAGAGCGGCTGTGTGGGCCGCTGCCGGCGCCGGCGGAGGGCGACCTGCTGCTGTTCGGATCGTTCTTTGCGCTGGACCCTGCCATACGGCCGGCCCTCCGACGTCTTCTGGATGAAGCCCGCAGGGGGGGAGCACTCATCTATTACGACCCCAACTTCCGCAGTTCCCACCTCGATGACCTGCCCCTCCTTCGTGAAGAGATCCTCGCCAACCTCTCCGGCGCCACATTGGTGCGCGGTTCGGATGAGGACTTTCGCAACATCTTCGGCGCCCGCAATGTCGAGGAAGCTTATCAACACGTCTCCTCCCATTGCCTCTATCTCATTTACACCGCCAGCAGCGAGGCGGTCTACCTGCGCACCCCCCGCCTTTCGCTCACCCTGCCGGTCCCGCCGGTGAAGGTGGTCAGCACCGTCGGCGCCGGCGACACCTTCAATGCCGGCATCGCCGCAGAGCTCTTCCGCCGCAGGATCAACCCCGGCACGCTCGAAGCCCTCACCGAAAATGAGTGGCACGGGATCCTCTCCACCGCCATCCGTCTCGCCGGACAGGTGTGCGGAACATACGAAAACTATATTGACAAAGATTTTTCTTAGTCCAATATTATTTTATTACGTACATCATTGTCAGTCATCTGCTTGCAGACCAACTTCTACGTAGTTTACCACGTAGACTCCTACGTAGTCCGGTAGCCCATGGAAGAGAAAGTCATTCGTAACATACTGGATAATTGGCATTTGGGAAAGGTTCTGTCGGTCCTGCGGATCCGGCAGGGTTTTGCCAACCACAATTTCAAGGTGGTGACAGGGCTGGGGCAGTATGTTCTGCGTTTGTGCCGGCAGCGGGAGGCGGAGGATCTGCTTCCGGAGGTTGAGTTGGCCCGTGTGTTGGTGCGTCACGGCATCCCCACCCCCCTTCCGCTACCGGATCGTCATGGGAAGGCGATCGTGGTCACGCCGGCGGGACCGGCCGTGTTGTTCCCCTGGGTCGAAGGCGTTCATCCCCCTCCGGGGCCGGGGATGCTCCGCGAGGCGGGAAGGCTGCTGGGCCGTTTGCATTCCGTGCCTGGGCGGGAGGTTCCCCGCCGTCCCAACACGCTGCAGCCGGAGAGTTGTCGACAGCTTGTCGCCGGCACCGGCAGCGGCCCCTGTCTGGACGAAGATCTCCGGCATGCATGGCTCACCATCTTCCGGGAGGTGTCGCCCCACCTCGACCCCAAGCTGCCTCACGGTCCGGTACACGGCGACCTGTTCCCGGACAACCTCCTGGTGCGGGAGGGTGAGATCGTTGCCCTCCTCGACCTGGAAGAGTTCGCCTGGGATGTCCTCCTTTTTGACGTGGGGATGACCCTCAATGGTTTCTGTTTTCGCGGGAACCGTTACGACCGCCGTGCGGCGGGACTGTTATTGGCCGCTTACGAAGAGGTACGTCCGTTCACCGCCGCCGAGCGCCGCTGCCTGGATGCCTGGGTCCGCTGGAGTGCCCTGGCCATGGCCTGCTGGCATATTCGCGACTGTCAACGGCATGGCCCCCAGCCCGGACAACCCCAACGCATCCGCGAGTTGATCCTCAGAAGCCTCTCCTGAAGCGACACGATCTTGGAAAAGATTCCGTATCTTTGATTCACCTAACCAACCTGTGATCATGGGCAAACTGATCGGTATCCTGACGGCCGGCGGCGACACGCCCGGCCTGAATGCGGCCATACGCGCCATCGGCAAGGCGGCTATCAGTGTTTACGGCATGGAGGTCATCGGCTTCAAGGACGGCTTCCGCGGATTGATGGAGAACCGTTTCATCGAGTTGGACAGCAAAGCGCTCTCGGGCATCCTCACCACCGGCGGGACGATCCTGGGCACCAGCCGCGACAAACCCCACAAGATGCTTGTCGGCGGCAAGGTCATGGACATGACCGACGTGATCGTCGACAATTATCACAAGCATCATCTGGATGCGCTGGTATGTCTGGGCGGAGGCGGCACCCAGAAAAACGCCTATCATCTTTACAAGCACGGTCTCAACATCATCACTCTGCCCAAGACCATCGACAACGATGTGGCCATGACGGATGTGACCTTCGGTTTCGACACGGCACTGGGCATTGCCACCGAGGCCATCGACCGTCTGCACAGCACGGCCCATTCGCACCACCGCATCATTGTGGTGGAGATCATGGGGCACCGTGCCGGCTGGCTGGCGCTGGGGGCGGGGGTCTCGGGCGGTGCCGACGTCATCCTCATCCCGGAGATCCCCTATGATGTGAAGGTGGTGGCCGAGTCGATCCTCCAGCGGAGCCGCGCGGGGAAGAACTTCAGCATCGTCGCCATCGCCGAAGGGTCGATTTCGAAGGAGATGGCCGCCCTACGGCAGGAGTTGGAACAGAAGCTAAAGGCCTTGCCTCCCGGCGCTCCCGACGAAGAGCGCACACGTATCAAACAAGAGTTGAAAGATCTCGACACCCTCCACTCGAACAACACCATGCGGCTGGCCAAAGAGCTGGAAGAGCTCACCGGCCTGGAGTCGCGGGTCACCATCCTGGGCCACCTGCAACGGGGCGGCTCCCCCTCGGCGGCCGACCGGTTGCTGGCAACACGTCTGGGTACCGCCGCCGCCAAGCTCATCCATGAGGAGGTGTTCGGCGTCATGGTCGCCGCCAAAGGGAAAAAGGCGGTTCCCGTACCCCTGAAAAAAGTGGTGGAAAAGAAAAAGACCGTCCCGCCCGACCATCCCTGGATCGAGAGCGCCCGTTTCGTGGGCACCTGCATGGGCGACCGCCCCGCCAACAGTTGATCAAGCGCCCCTCTCCGCCCCCTGCACAGGCTTGGGATAACGGATGCGGGCATGGTAGATGTTGATCAACTTCTTCCGGAAGATCTCCTTGACCGTCGTGATATCCCGGAAAGTGATGGGCGCCTCGTTGAACTGTCCCTCACGGAACTGATAGTCGATAATATCCTCCACAAGCTTGCCCAGTTCTTCCTCGGAATAGTTTTTCAGGCTGCGGGATGCCGCCTCCACCGAGTCGGCCATCATCAATACCGCCGTTTCCCGGGTAAAGGGTTTGGGTCCGGGATAAGTAAAGTCGATCTCCTCATCGGTCTTGTCGGGATATTTCCGGATATAGTTGCGGTAGAAATACTGTACCTTGGTCGTACCGTGATGCGTGCGGATGAAGTCGATGATCTGTTTCGGCAGGTTGTGTTTTTTGGCCAGTTCCACACCTTTGGTCACATGGCTGATAATGATGGCCGCACTCTCTTTGTAGGGCAAGGATTCATGGGGATTGATCCCGTTGGTCTGGTTCTCGGTATAATAGATCGGTTTGTCCATCTTACCGATATCATGGTAGAGGGCGCCGGCACGGATCAGAAGCATGTTCCCACCGATGGAGTGGATCGCCTCTTCGGCGAGGTTGGCCACCTGGAGGCTGTGCTGAAAGGTTCCGGGCGCCTTTTCGGCCAGCTGCCGCAACAATGGCTGGTTGGTATCTGCCAGCTCCACCAACGTGGCATCCGAAAGAAAGCCGAACGTTTTCTCGAAGATGTAGATCAAAGGATAAGAAAGCAAAACCAGGAAAGCATTGCCGGCAAACCAAGCATAATTGATCCAGTGGATGTTGCGCAGGTTCCCCTCCTGGATCATGGTATACCCCAAATAGACCAGCCCCAGGCTGAGGAAGACCATCACCGAAGCCATGATGAACTTGTTGCGACGGTAGATATTGGTGAGAGAGATGATGGCCATGACACCTGCAATAAAGTTCATGTAGAGGAACTCAAAAGGGTTGGGCGCCAGGAAGCCCACCAAAAGGAGGAGGATCATATGGATGAACAAAGCCAGCCGGGCATCGAAAAACGTACGGACCACGATGGGCACGATGACCAGGGGCACCAGGAAATAGCTGATCGACCGGCTGGAGATGATCCAGCGGGAAAGAGCCACAAAAAGAACGATGATGAAAAACAGGAACAGGAGATCTTTGGTGTGGGCAAAGACATATGTACGATAGTACATCAGGAACAGGAAGAGGATCAGGAAGGTGACGGAGACAAGCACCACCTGGCCGCCCAGAACCAGAAAGAAATTGGCAGATGCTCCGAGACGTTTTTCATATTCGATCTTAAGCGACTCAAGGATCTGGTAGGTACGTGCGGTCACGATCTCGCCCCGAGAGACGATCCGCTCTCCCTTTTGCACCATCCCGCGGGTGAGGGAGATGCCGGCGATCATGCTCTCTTTCACCTTGCGGGAGGTTTCGGGGTCGTAAGAAAGATTGGCTTCGATATAATCATTGATATTGAGCCGCTGCAGGAATTCCCTTAGCAGAAGGCTGTCGGGCATGCCCGAGGGAAGCTGCGGCAGTTTTTCCTTGATATACTGGTAAGCTTTTTTCAGGGTAAAGATATGGGCGGTGTCGGTCTCTTCGGCGATCTTTCCGCGCAACACCACGATGGTGGCCGAAGGGTTGCTGTCGCGCGTTAGCACATCGCTCACCTCTACGATACCATCCCGGTAAACTTCCCGCAACAAAGCGGCCAAACGGCTGTACAATGTTTCTTTCTCCTGTTCGAGGCGTTGTGCAGGAGGGCGAAAGGAGGACTCCCCTTCCCCCTGGAGCCGTTCCGACCAGAAACGCTCCCACTCTTTGGCATATTCACTTCGCAGAAGTTGCAGATGCTCCTCTTCGATCGTCGTGTCAAGGCGGAAATAAGGTTTAAAATCCTTCAGGATGCTGTCCCTGTCGGCCTGCAGCTCGGCCTGGGTCTTGTAAACGGGAAAATCGTAAGGAGCATACAGATCCTCATGCAACCAAGGTTTCCCTTTCTGAAACTCATACCGGAATTTTCCTTCCCGCGGAAAGATCAGTACGACCAGGGCGATCGTAAGCAGGAGCAGAAGGACCCGTACGATCGCCGTACGGTTCTCCTCGATGTAACGGATCAAACGCTTCATGGTTCGTGAATGAAGTATGGGCAAAGTTAGGGAAATTATCGGTTCGTGGAGGAAGATTATGGCTCTTCCTCCTGTGGGTGTCAGGAAAGTTTCCTAAATTTGAGAAGAAGATCAAGAATGCATGATCATGGAAAAAGGATACGGGATCATCAGTATGAGTGTGGTACCGGTAAGGGCAGAACCCTCGCACCGTTCGGAGATGGTAACAGAGCTGATGTTCGGCGACACCTTTGTGATCCTGGAGAAGGTGCTGCACTGGTACCGTGTGAAGGGCTGGTGGGACGGTTATGAGGGATGGCTCGACGAGCCTTATGTTACCTTCATTGACGAGGAGCGTTACCGTCGTCTGGAGAATGAGCCCTTCCATATTCTTCGCGACCGTGTTTTGGCCGTGAGGACGGGCAGCGACCAGGAAACCCTGTGGCTACCGGAAGGAGCACGGTTGCCGGCGTGGGATGAGCGTCAGCACACCTGTCATACCGGCGGGCAGGTGTTCACCCTCCCCGGCACGGAGGTCCCCCCTTGGAAACCCCTGGACCGTCAGGCGGTGGTCCGGTATGCCAGGCGTTTTCTCGGTGTCCCATATCTCTGGGGGGGCACCACCTCGTGCGGTTTTGACTGTTCGGGCTTTGTCCAGACCGTCTTCCGCATATGCGGCTACCGTCTGCCCCGGGATGCTTCGCAGCAAGCCTCCCTCGGCAGCGACGTAGCCTTCCCCGAAGAAGCCCGGCCCGGCGACCTGGCCTTCTTCGGCGATGAAGAGAACAAGATCACCCACGTAGGCATCGTTCTGGCCAACGGATATATCCTCCACGAGTCGGGCGATGTCCACATCGACAAGCTCGACCAGGAGGGAATTTTCCACCTCGAAAAAAGCATCTATACCCACAAACTGCGACTCATCAAGGACCCGTTCCATGGAAACAGCCACTGACACCCTGACCTTAAGCGATCTGAAGGGGATCTTCGACTCGTTCGCCTATGTTTTTCTTTTCATCGGCCTTCTGGTGGTGGTATACATCTTCATGCGTGTACAGCAGCGACGTCGTACCGACAGGCTGCATCACCGGCGGCGGCAACGGAGGCTGTTACGATGAGTTACACATACAAATATCCCCGGCCTGCGGTGACGGCGGATGCCTTGGTTTTATGCAGTCGGGACGGCAGGTGGTATGTGTTGCTGGTACAGCGGGCCCATCCGCCTTTTGAGGGAATGTGGGCCTTGCCGGGCGGCTTTATGGAGATGGAGGAAAGGCTGGAAGAGACGGCCCGGCGCGAGCTGGAGGAGGAGACGGGCATCCGGGCCGGGAAGATGGAGTTTGGAGGGATATTCGACCGTCCCGACCGCGATCCCCGCGGCCGTACGATCTCGGCGGTTTACATCACTTTCCTGAAGGAATGCCAGGAACCCGCTGCCGGCGACGATGCTTCGCGCGCCCGTTGGTTCCCGTTGAGCGACCTTCCGCCCCTGGCCTTCGACCACCGGGAGATCATCGACACCCTCCTCACCGAAAGCAAAGAAGATTAACCGGCCTTTCTTCAGACGATCATTCCCGCCCCTACCGTGTTGTTAGTCGCTTCGTCGATCAGGATGAGACTGCCCGTCACACGATTGGTACGGTAAGAGTCGTAATAGAGCGGCTTGGTGGTGCGCAGTTTCACCTTAGCGATCTCGTTCAGCCCCACCGACTTGTCCCCGTGGATCTTGTCGAGGGTATTGATATCCACCTTATACTCAACATCCTGAACAAGACAACGCAGATCGTTGGTGGTGTGTTTCAGGTAGTATTTTCCGCCCAGCCGCATGGGGGTTTCATTGAGCCAGCACAGCATGATCTCGATCTCGTCGCCCACCTGGGGGGCTTTGTTCTCGCCCACGATCATATCCCCGCGGCTGATGTCGATATCATCCTCAAGCGTCATCAGGACCGACATGGGGGCAAAGGCTTTGTCGAGCTGTTTCTCCATCATCTCGATGGTCTTGATGCGGGTGGTAAGGCCGGAAGGAAGCACCGTGACCTTGTCGCCCGGTTTGAACACGCCGCTGGCGATACGCCCGGCATAACCGCGGAAGTCGTGGTATTTGTCACTTTGGGGACGGATCACGTATTGCACCGGGAAGCGCATGATCGTATGGTTCCAGTCGCTGGAGATGTGAATGGTCTCAAGCAGGTACATGAGGGTCGGACCCTCGTACCAGGGCATGTTCTCCGAGCGTTTCACCACATTGTCTCCATACTTGGCACTGATCGGCACGAAGCGCACATCCTTGATCTCCAGTTTTCCCGCCAGCTTGCGGAATTGGTCCTTGATATCCTCGAACACCTTCTCGTCGAAATTGACCAGGTCCATTTTGTTGACGGTCACGATCAGGTGCGGGATCTGGAGCAGGGAGGCGATATAGGAATGCCGTATGGTCTGCTCGAGCACGCCGTGCCGGGCATCGACGAGGATCACGGCGACGTTGGCCGTGGAGGCGCCGGTGACCATGTTGCGGGTATATTGCACATGGCCGGGCGTATCGGCAATGATGAACTTTCTTTTGGGAGTGGCAAAATAGCGATAAGCCACGTCGATGGTGATGCCCTGTTCCCGTTCGGCCCGGAGGCCGTCGGTGAGGAGGGCCAGGTTCACCTCGTCGCTGCCCGCCCGCTCGCTGGCCCGTTCGATCGCCTCCAGCTGATCCTCAAAGATCGCCTTACTGTCGTACAACAGCCGGCCGATGAGGGTGCTCTTGCCATCGTCCACACTGCCCGCCGTCGTGAAGCGGAGCAGTTCCATGTTCAAATATCCTTCGATCAGGTCTGACATATTTCAGTTGTTAGTTCTTAGTATCGAGTATCGAGTTCTGAGTATCGAGTATTGAGTATTGAGTATTGAGTATTGAGTATTGAGTATCGAGTATCGAGTTTTGGCATTTATCTTTTTTGTAGAACCTGGAACCTGGAACCTGAAACCTGGAACCTGGAACCCCTAAAAATATCCTTCTTTTTTCCGGTCTTCCATTGAGGTTTCCGAGCGTTTATCGTCGGCGCGCGCCCCCCGCTCGGTGGTACGGGTGGCAGCAACTTCCTTGATGATATCCAGTACGCTATTGGCTTCGGAGAGGGTCAGGCCGGTATTGGTAATATCCCCGATGGTGCGGCAGCGCACGCGTTTTTTCACAGGCACTTCCCCTTCTTTCAGTTCCATGAAGGGGGCGGTGGCCAACCAGACGCCATCCCGCAGAAAGACCTCCCTTTCGTGGGTAAAGTAGAGGCTGGGGATCTCGATATTCTCCATGTAGATATATTGCCAGACATCCATCTCGGTCCAGTTACTGAGGGGGAAGACGCGGAAATGTTCGCCCAGTTTTTTCCGGCCGTTGAAGAGGTTCCACAGTTCGGGGCGTTGGTTTTTGGGGTCCCACTGGCCGAAGACGTCGCGATGGGAGAAGAAGCGTTCTTTGGCGCGGGCTTTTTCCTCGTCGCGGCGGCCGCCGCCCATGGCTGCGTCGAACTTGAACTCTTCGATGGCATCGAGGAGGGTGACGGTCTGAAGCACGTTGCGGCTGGCGCCGGGGCCGGTTTCTTCGACCACCTTGCCCGCATCGATGGTATCCTGTACATACCGGACGATGCACTTGGCTCCGGTCTTTTCCATGAGGCGGTCGCGGAATTCCAATGTCTCAGGGAAGTTGTGACCGGTATCGATATGCAACAGGGGGAAAGGCACCTTGGCCGGCCAGAAGGCCTTACGGGCAAGATGGAACATCACGATCGAGTCCTTGCCCCCGGAAAAGAGCAATACCGGCCGCTCGAACTGTGCCGCCACTTCACGGATGACATAAATGGATTCCGCTTCCAGTTCCTGAAGATGGTTCAAATGGTATCCGTCCATATACGATGGTTTCTTTAAGGTGCAAAATTAACCCAAAATCCGCAATAGAAAAATATTGGCGGCAGAAGGTCCGTCACATGCAGGAACCGGTGCTTACAGCGGAGTGGAGGCTTACTCTACCTCTTTTTTCAGGAGGACAGTACATGTCTTATTGGGCTTGGAAAAATCGGTCGACCAGTAGAGCTCGTAACAGATCCTTAGCGAATCGGTACAGCCGCACCATGTTCCCTCTCCTCCCGTCCAGTAATGGTTCCGTCCCGGGAGGGTCATCCCCTGGTAATCATTCTCGATAATGATCTTCCCCCGCAGCAGGTTGACATAAAGGAGCACATCCCCTTCGTTGCCTTGTCCTTCCACGAACCTTTCCCCCCAGGCGTCGAAGACCTTTTTGAGGAAAGGCGGCTCGTAGATGCCGCCGGAGTCATTCGGGTGGCGGGCTGCTTTCACGCGCAGGACGTTCCCGCTGTGGAGGGTGTCCACTTCGATGACCAGCGAAAGGGTCGTATCGCTGTCGCCAAACTCTTCTCCTTTCCAGATACCGGCGAAATCCTGCAGGCTCCAGGGGCAGAACTTCCGCAAGATGACCCGCAGCGAATCGGGTTGCGACTCATGACCCGTGGAAGAGGTCTCTATACAGACGAGCCAAGCGGCGGTATCGACGGAGGCCTGGTGCCAGCGAACCATCACGCGGTTGGGGTAGTTGGTATCGGGCACGGTGATGTCGGCAGGCCAGCCTACGGCCCAGAACTTGTACTTGGACCCGGCACGGTAGGCCACTTTATATTCCAGGAACTCCAGTCCAGAGGCAGCCACATCCTGCGGCCCCCGAAAATCCAGCACCACCGGGATGATATCTTTCGGTTTATCATCCTTTTTATCTTTCTTACAGGCTACGAAACCCACCCCCATCAGGAGCACCAGCACCGCTATCTTCATTATTCCATGCTTCATCATTTCCTCCGTTCGTTATCAAGAGACTTTCCTGCGATCTTTGCAAAATACATACCAGGCTGCAAATATCGCAAAATTATCGGTTCCGCCTCCCCGGTCCTTATCTCCTGATGACCGCTTTCAGCACCCGGCGTTCTTTTGTGGCCGTTTCTTCGATCACGATCAGATAGAGTCCTTGGGGGAAAGCAGAAAGATCCAGGGTGCACGCCGGGCTTCTGACCTTTTCTTTGCGCAACAGCAAGGTTCCGCGCAGGTCATATACGCTGATCCTCTTCGGGGTGACTTCCCCGAACGAGAGATGGAGGATCCCTGAAGCGGGGTTGGGCCAAAGGGTATAGTTCCCCTCATCCCGGGTTCTCACGCCGAGGATCTCACTGCCCGTGGAGAAAGAGACAGAGGTATCCGGGAGGGCATTCCCTGCATAATCCACCAACCCTTCCGGCACGATCACCCGGAAAGTCGTCTCGGCAGCCAGGGAGTCATCCGGCACCAGGACCACGGTCATCTTGTCCGTGGTGACCGTGGCGTTGAAAGGGACCTCTTCCTCTGTCCCGCCCACCATGGCAACTAGCCTGAAAAGGGTATCGACATTGAGGTAATCCAGCTCCCTTCCCGAGGTGAGTCGTACGGGTTCGGAGAAGGCAAGGATCACCACTGCATCAGGTGGGACATTGGCCGTATCGGGGGTAATTGTAACGCGGGGAGGCTCAAGATCTTCCTTGCGACCTTCGAGGAAGACCTGTTTGGCCAGATAGAGGTGAGGATAGTCTGCCTGTACTGTCAAGACGTCGCTCACATAACCGCCAGGAGCCGTCGCCGGATCGTATACCACGGTAATGTCCTTGTCGCCATGGGGAGGCAACTCCACCGGAAAATCAGCTTCGACAGAGAAGTAATCCGTACGGGTCGCATATCCTGTGATCTTAAAGATACTGTCGGTATTGTTATGCAGAGCCAGCAGATAACGGCTTTCCGTATACCCGTCCCACTTTCCGAAATCGATCGTATCGCGGGAAGGGACAAAAACCTTATGGGTCCATTCGGTCTTGATGATCCGCAGGCTCAGGTTCGGTTTCGGATAGCTCATTTCCAGCGCCACCTCTCCGTTCGGGAAGTATTCGGTAAGTTTGGGATATTTATCACCCCAATAGGCCAAGATGTTTCCGTTCTCCAACTCTTCCACCCCTCCCAGGAAAGGTACGAAAAGATGGGGCGAATGATAGATGCGCCGGACCAGGGTGGCGGTCATGTTCTTTTCATCCAGTTTGTATTCCACAATGCTGGTCACAGGGGGATCATGAAGATTCCCGTTGTCCAGGAACACAATGTCCCCGTTCCGGAGGCGACGGACGGAGTGTTGATGATTGAAACCGACGGTGTCGTTGACAAAGGTGAACTGGTTCCTTTTCCCTCCGAACCGCCACACGAACTCTCCCGTTCTCCTGTCGACCCGGCAGATCTCATTCAGATGCCGCAAAGAGACCAGAAAGGTCGTATCGGAATCCACAAACAATGCATTGGCATGTAAGTAATCCACATAAGAAGAGGTAATGTCGATGGTGGAAGTATCACAGTCGAGAATATTGAAATGGTCCTTCGACCACCAAGAACTGACCAAGTTCTTGTTCTGATCGAACTCCTGAACAACAAAATCTTTCACCACCGCATCGGGCTTACCTCCATAGGCAGTCAGATCTTCTTTGTGAAAATCTAAGGCAAGTAGCAGGTAGTGACCTTTACTGTCGGGCTGATAGAAGGTAAGCCGCATCATGGGATGGTCCCCGGCGACATGGAAAGTATCCACGATGTTCAACATGGTGTCCACTTTGTAGATAGCGGAATCTCCGAAACGGGGCCCCATGCTGTAATACAAATAGTCCCCCACCACTTGGATGCCGGCCATCTGGGTATCCGCTGCATGAAAATAAACCGGTTCCCCATAATTGTCAACGAACATCATAAAATCAGGAGTTTGCACCGTATCCCACGGCAATTTGATCGGTGTGAGCATGTAATATCCGGGGGCTGGACCGTTGGACTGAGAAATTGTGATCTCAGGGAAATAACGGTCGTAATCGGTTTGCGCATTGGCATGGAGCAAAACAATGAGCGATAACAATACGAACAGTGCTTTTTTCATGACCACTGGGTATAAAGGTTCAACATGGATGAAAACGGAAAGTTCACTTCTGCAAGACTACCTTTAACGTTTTTCGTTTATGATGTCTTTTGTCTTCAACAAAGATAAAATAGATCCCCGGATTCAAAAAAGAAAGGTCCAGACGGGCAAGAGAGCCCCCCGGGTGATGCCGAAGCATCACCATTCTTCCCTCGAGGGTGGTGACGCGTAACTCTGCCGGCCGTTCATCCGGCAAGAGGATACTGCACCTTCCGTGACAGGGATTGGGATAGAGGCGGCCGTACAGAGCGGTCTCCACGGCAGGGGACCGCGTTACCACTTCCGCTTGCAGGAGCACTTTTCTGAGAATATAGATCTGGTCCTCACGCCGCGGTTGAAAAGTCAGCCGAAGGACTGCCATGAAGGTTCCGGTAGTTGGAGGGATGAACGACACCTGCAAAAAAAGTGTATCGCCGGGAAAGAGTGTGGCTTCCGTTGCATTCACCCGAAAACCTTTCCCTTCGACCTTTGCGGAAGTCATCAGGAGGGTATCCTCCGAAAGATTCCAAAGAGAAACCACCTGGAAAAGGGTATCACTGTCCGTTGAAGAGACGAAAACCAGCGTATCCGGATCTACGATTACGAGCGAGTCCTGCTCTGTGGTACACGAAACCTGATAGGTCCACAAAGCTTCGCCCGGAACGCTTCCTACATCGAGATACAAAGAGCCCGTCGTATCCATAACGGAAAAGAGGATCCCCTCACTGTTCTTTCCCCATCCGGCAAGCAGCCGTCCCTTTTGCATCCTAGCCACACTTCCCATCACCGGAGTAAAAAGCCCTTGGGGGTGGGGCAGGGAGTGCAGGAGGCGGACACGGTGTTCCGTCTGGTTTACCCGGTAAATCTTTATGCTGGAAGGATCTGTCCCCGGCAAACCGTTATCAAACAGGATCAGGGTGTCTTTTCCGATAAAATGCGCATCGTGGATTGCCCGGAAGTCGATCGTATCTCCCGTGAACTGGTTGTGTTTCCCTCCCATTCTCCAGATGATCTCCCCGGTTGAAGCATCGATCTTTGTGATCTCGCTCATATTGCGTGAGGTCAGAAGGTAGTTCCCGTCAGGGGTAATGACAAAGCGGTTGGCATGGACATAGTCGATCACCGCGGCGGTGAGGTCAACCAAGGCCGTATCGGCATCCGTAACGGAAAAGTGGTCCCAACTGCTCCAGGAGAACACCGGATTCCCCGATGCATCCTGTACCCTGAGAAGGAGCCCTTGCACGGTGGCCTGAGGATCACCACCTTCGACCACAGCGCTCATATCGACCCTTCTTGTATCTTCGGCCATCATCAACACCCTTCCGTCGGGAAGGATCTGAAGACTATGGAAATCGGGGTTTCCGCCCGGCCACCGAAGGGTATCATGGATCCTGTATTCAGGGTCCATGACGAGAAACGCTCCCACCCCCACATCATAGCAGGTAAGATCGCCCGAAGGATGTCGCATAAAGGTTCTGACCCCTTTCGGGAAGAAACGGAAATAGCATGGGTCACCGTCAGGACCGGTGACCGTAAGCCATCCTTCCGTAGCAAGCAGATAGTTCACCTCAGGCAGGGGACCCGATATCGTAACCCGGAGGTGCGGATAGGGTTGGGCTGATCCCGTGAAGGAAGTCCAATACAGGATCCCTGTCAACACCAGGCTCAAGATCCCGGAAGAACGAATGTCATGGGGAAAGAACATCAATCAAAAATAGGAAAAATAAAAAGGAGCAGCAATCGCTGCTCCTTTCTATCGTATACAATGGATGTTTTCTGTCACTGTTTGGTGATCTCCACGTGGCTCTTACGGTTGGGCTTCGAGAAGTTCTGCGACCAGTACATGTAGAAATCGATGCTCATGCTTGCGGTACAACCCGACCATGTACCTTTGCCTCCCGTCCAGTAGTCATAGGGACCCGGGAGGGTCTGGCCCCAGTAATCATGAGCAATACTGATCGAGCCGTCGAGCAGGCCGATGTGAAGCAGCACGTCGCCTTCGTTCCCGTGACCTTTCTGGAAGGTTTCGCCCCATCCGGCATATACCTTGGAGAGGAAAGGCGGATTGAAGGCATCGCCCACCGGCACAGCCTTGACACGCAAGACATTGTCGCCGTCATCAGCATTGTGAACGATGGTAACGCTCAGGTCGTCCACCTTGCTGTCGCCCGTTTCCGTTCCTTTCCAAGTTCCGACGAAATCGTCGATGCTCCAGGGGCAGAAACGTTTCAGGATGACCTTCAGGGAATCGGGATCGGAGGTGATCCCACCATGAGTCGTCTCGGTCACGATGAGATAAGCAAAGGTATCGACACTACTCTGTGCCCAGGTCACATAAACGACGTTGGGATAGATCGAATCCTGCTTGATGGTAGCCTCATAGCCGTACGTTGACCAGTGGTAGGTCGAGCCGCCACGGTAAGCGACACTGTACTTGACAGCGGCCAGGCCGGAAGCGGAAACCTCGGTCGGCCCCGTGAAGTTGAGGATCTTGGGAATGACCTTGTTCCAGTCATAGTTTTCCCTTGCCTTCTCTACGTCGGACTTGGTACAACCGACGAAAAGGAAGGAGACCATGACCATCAGGGCAAATAAAGAGGTGATAATTGTTCTATTCTTCATGGTATTGGATTTTTTTAACGACTTCACAACAATTACTTATCACAGGTAGCACCCACGGGTGAGACCAGACCATCATAGCCTTTCCAGCAGCCTTTCGAGAGATCGTCGGGACCGTCGGTGGTATAGTTCGGAGCACCGATGATCTCGAGCTCTGCGGCGGGCACCGGATAGTGGAGGATGGTTCCGGCCTGCAGCATATCACGACGCCGCATATCGAAGAAGCCCGTTCCACCCTGCGTGAGGATCAATTCGACATCTCTTTCATAAAAGATGATCTCGAGCGCCTCGTCGGCCGTGATACCGGTCGCCACATCAGCCAGTCCGCCCCGGGCTTTCCGTGCGCCGGCGGGGTCGTTGAGGATGGCCACAGCCTGATCGACGGAGCCGGTACGGACGAGTGCTTCTGCGATGAGCATGTCGTTCTCCCATTTACGGAAGGTGGGAGCCGGACCCTGCCAGGTCTTCAGCCAGTCGTCATACCTCTTGTACCGGTAGTGCGAGAAGTGATAGAAACCACGTTCGGGACGGAAGTTGTTGTCCGGCAGGAACTGGAAGTCGGAGGCCAGACGGGCGTCATCCGAGGAGGCTTCACCCGGGTCGTTGCCGTCGGGGGTGTTCCACGACTTGTTGTCATCGGGCCAGCGGGAAGGATAGTCGTGATCCATCAGGTTGATGATCCGGTGGTCGATCCTCACCCAACCGGGATAGACTCCGTAACCTTTGAGGTTATCCCACCAGGTATTGTCATCCATATCGGGAGCCAGGTCGAAATCGATCCCGTTCTTGGCATAGGTCAGCACCTTATTCCAGTCAACAGCTGCATTCTCGGCAGCCGTACGCGGAGTATAAGCCATAATCCTAGCCATAAAGCTACTGACCAGCTTGCGGAAGTCGGCTTTCGAGAAGTTGTAGCCCCGGATGAAACCATCGGGGAGGTTGTAATCGTAAGAAGTGGCATCGATGGTCTGGAGCGCCTTGTCCAGGAAGGCAAGACCTGCATTCGATACATCCTGATAAGGGCTGAACGAAAGGTTGGTCAGGTCGGTGTCCCAGTCGATGATGTTGGCCTGGTCGTAGATCAGACCGAGATAGCCGTGAACGACACCCTGCATGAAATAGCACCATGCGCGAATCATATCGGTCACATCCTTACCGCCATCTTCGATGACGACCCCGTCGCCTTCGATCTTCTTCAGCACGTCATTGACCTGCGAGAGAGCGGAGTAAGAACTGTTCCAGAAGTTCCGGTTCACATAGGCATAGGAGTAAGTGATGTCGTTGTTGAAAGGCTTCCTCGGTTCCGAGGAGAGGTCTTTCATCCCGGCATTCCCCCACGAACAGGTATTCTGGTCGGCCATGGTACACATCGAGAGTGCCGGGCCGCTGTACTCCTGGATGGCGTTGTTCCACACCCTGTACGCACCGCCGGCCAGCTTGATCAGGTCGGAAGGAGTTGCCAGCACGTCGTTGGTATCAGGGTCGTTGTAGTTCTCGACATTCATATCGACGCAGCTGTAGCTGATCAATCCGATACCGAGGACTACCAAATAAACGATCTTGGAAAGTTTGCTTTTCATAATCATCTCGTTTTAATTCCTAAGTTTTTTAAAATTTCAGCTCAATGGAACCCGTAAATGTCCGGTAGTTCGGATAAGAGAACTCATCCCATGCCTGGATGGTGGCATCACCGGCCCCTTCATATGTACCGATCTCGGGATCGAAACCGGGATAGTTGGTGAAGGTGTAAAGGTTCCTTCCCTGTACCCCAATACGCATGTGCTTGAAGAACTTGAGGAACGATTTATTGATCTCGTAGTACACGGAGAGCTCACGGATCTTCACATAAGTGCCGTCATAGACGAAGTGTGAAGAGGGAGCCGCCACGTTGTACAGCGACTGGAAGTAGTCGAATGCCTTCTTCTGGTAGTCGGGCAGACCATACACATCCTGGTCGGCCGAACGCATGTCGCGGTACATCCACTGGTTGGTCAGGTTGTAAATGTCGCCGCCCTGTTTCCAGTCGAGCAGGAAGTAAACGGTAAAGCCATAGAAACTGACCGTGTTGGCGAAGGTCATGTTGAAGTCGGGGTTGGCATCGCCGATCTTCTGGTTGATGGCATTCCCGGCAGCATCCTGGTCGATGATGACATGCTCGAAACGAGTACCTTCGGTACCGATGGGAATCACATAACCATCGCTGTTGATGGTGAAGTCGTTCCGATCCCATCCGGCTGGCAGGTCATCGAGCGAGCGGATGAATTTCTGACCGAAGAGTTCGCCGAACACTGCACCTTCTTCGACGCGGTAGGTACCGGGGGAGGTGGAGTTACCGCGGGCACCCATGGTGAAGGGAGGCACATCCAGTTTGGAGATCCACTGCTTCACATGGGTGAAAGTGAGGTTGGCATTCCAGTTCAATTTACTGGTCGAGATGATCCGGGCGCCCAAAGTGGCTTCGAAAGCTTTCGAGCTCAGGGTACCCATGTTCTGCCACTGGTACTTGTAACCGACACTGGCCGGGAGGGGTACGGGCCAAAACTGATCTTCGGCATCGGTCTTCGAATAGACCAGCTCAAGATCCAGACGCTTGACGACCTCAGCATTCAGACCCACCTCGAATTCTTTGATAAGAGAGGGCTTGATCTTGCTGTTACCCAAGGTGTTTTTCGTCACGTTACCACCCGACAGGTTGTAAGTCTCATACTGGGCGTTCCACGGCGGACGGTTCCCCGAGGTACCGTAAGCTGCGCGGATCTTCAACTCGTCGACACCGGGGATGGTGACGTCTTCGGTGATACGATACGCACCCGACACCCTATAATAAGAATGCCATCTTTCGTCCGCACCGAACTGCGAAGCACCATCGTAACGGTACAGTACCGAACCGATGTATTTGGCTTTGTAGTCGAAGTCGGCAATGGCGAAGATGTTCTGGGCGATGGTTTCACCCATTTTGGAATCGTTCCAGATCTTGTCCTGATCGATGGCCGAGAAATCGGGGATATTTCTCACGGCAAAATCTCTACCACCGGTTTTGAAACCTTTCCAATGCTTGTTCTCAAAGAGGTAGCTGGCCTTGAACTTGGTCGTCCAGTCGCCGAACTGCTTGTTGAAGTTCAAGGTAGCCTGGAAAGTCTGATAGAAGGTATTGCCCCACGACTTTTTCATGGCACCCTTGGTACCACCCGTGTTGTAAGAACCGAGGGTAAGGTAGCCCACCGGACGATACCAACTGGAGTTGTCATCCTTCTTTTCGAACGAATACTGCACGTCGGCTTTTAACCAGGAAGTGAAGTTGTAAGCGAACTTATAGCTCGACAGGATCCTGAAGGAGTTGGTATAGCTGTCGGTATTGGCCAAAGGATAGAGGGGGTTGGTGGTGGTACCGAACTGGTCGACCTTCAGCCTGTAGGGAGAACCGTCGGGGTTCTTGGCATACAGGTTCATGTCGGGCTGCAGCTGCATCAGGGAGAAGAAGTGCATCGACCCATTGTCCTTGTGCGTGGAGATGATCAGGTTACTGGTATTGAAAGAGAACTTATCGGAGAACCTGTGGTCGAGGTTCATACGGAAGTTCTGACGCGTGTAACCGTTCACATTGAACACGATCCCACCCTGGTGGGTGTTCTCGTACGAGATCATGAAGTTGGTCTTGTCGAGATTGGATTCCACCGAGACGTAGTTGGTGTAATAATCACCGCCGGTATAGAATTCGGAAAGATGATCGTGAACCACGCCGAAGGGGTTGTCCATGTAATGGTCGTCATCGATCACCCGGCTTCCGGAAATGAGGATCCCGATACTGTCGGGGTTGGTCTGGCCGGGCAATTCCCCATAAATAAGGGTGTTGGCATACTTGGTGAAACGATGCTCGCTGGCCCAGTCGGGCTTCAGTTTGTAGAAGTGATGGGTGGAGACATCCATCTTGTGGGCCAGGTTGGATTTCCCATACTCACCGCGGTAGGTCACGAGGGTCTGGTTTTTGGCGAGGCCTTTCCCTCGCTTGGTGGTGATGACGATCACGCCGTTACCGGCCCTTGACCCGTAGAGAGCGGAGGCGGCAGCCCCTTTGACCACCTCCATGGAGGCGATGTCGTCGACGTTGATGTCAGCAAGGGTACCTGAGAGCTGTACACCGTCGACGATGATCAGCGGAGCGGAACTTCCGCGCAGGTTGGTAGCACCACGAAGACGGATGGCGGGAGCCGAACCCGGTCTTCCTCCCGGCTGCACGATGGTCACACCGGCCACCTTGCCCTGCAAGGCACTGGCGGGGTTGGCAGCAGGAGCCTCTTTCAGCTCTTTCTCACCTACCGTTGACACCGACACCGAGAGTTTCTTCTTCGGCGTTCCCGATGCCACACCGGAGACCACCACTTCGTCGAGACCAAAGACGTCAGGCTTCATCTGCACATCAATCTGCGTCCTGCCGTCAATGCTAACCTCCTGGGTCTTCATACCCACAAAACTGAACTCAAGCACTTTGGCGTCGGCAGGAACAGTGAGGGTATACTTCCCGTCGAAATCGGTGACCGTTCCGTACTGGGTGTTACCCTTCACCACGACTGTCACGCCAGGTAACGGCGAACCATCATCGGCACTGGTGACAGTACCGGTAATAGTCAGCGTCTGTGCCTGGGCCAGTTGCAAGCCTACGAACACCAGGAACACGAAAAAAGCCGTAAGTTTTTTCATAGACAAAAGTTTTAGGTTTATGAAATAAGTTAACATAAGGTTACTACAAAGTAAAACAAATTTTTTTTATTTATCAAAACCCAATAGGGCCAAGGATTCCGGGATTTTCACCCACTCTCCCCGGCACACCAGAGAAGAAAAACACATATACCGCTAAGTATCAAGTTATTGCAATATTCATGACAAAAATCAATTTTTATCCAGAAAATTAATATATGCAACAATAGCGGCGGTTATAGACGGTCCAGGACATACCGGTGGATATGTTCGGCTTCTTCGACCGCCCTGTGCCGGAGGGTTTCGGCCTTACGGATCCATTCTTCCTTTTCCCGTTCTTCGAGGCCGGCGGCATTGATCCGTACGTTGAGGCAGGCTCCTTCGACGGCGGCACGTATGGCAAGGGCTCCCACCCCTGTATCGGAGATCGAATTGGGATTGCCGGTACGGGCCATGGCATCGAGCACTTCCAGTGCTTTTTCGGCAGTTTCCATCACTTTGTACGGCACTTTTATGGCCCGGAGGGTGGCCTCGTGGATGGCCTGGCCCCTGGCCTCTTTTTCCGCTTCGCTCTTTTTGGGTAGACCGTAAGCTTCCATAATGGCATTGAACGCCTTGGTATCCTCATCCACCAGGCGCAGCAGTTCGTTCTGGATCTCTTTGCCTTTGACGGCCCAATCGGAGAACTCTTCCCAGCGGTCGTCCCAGCCGCGTTTATGCGACGAGAGGTTGGCCACCATCGTTCCGAGGGCGGTGCCGAGGGCACCGATATAAGCCGATACCGAGCCGCCGCCGGGGGCGGGCGACTCCGAGGCGGTCTCGTTCATGAACCCTTCCAGGGACTTGTCGACGAGCCGTTTTTCCGGCTTACCCGCCAGAACATATTCGATGATCTTCTCCTCGGGCTTAAACTCATACAGGTCGTTGAGCCCGAGGGAGAGGACTGCGATACGGATGAGTTCGCTGTCGGGAACCCCCAGTGAGCGTTTTTGTTTTTTCAGGAAATACTTTCCCGCATCGAGCATGGTCTGCAATGGCACCAGTCCCACCAGCTCGGAGCCTGTGACGCGGAGGCCACGGGCCTCCGCCCGGCGGCACACCTCATCGAAAGCCACATGCAGGGGGGTCACCGAAAGGTTGGTCAGGTTCATCGAGATCTGGGCAATGCCGTATTCTTCGATGTACCAACCGATGGCTTTGACCGCTTTGAGGCTGCCGGGGATCATCACGGGGTTGCCGTCCTTGTCGCGGACGATCTTGCCGGTGAGGGGGTCGCCCTCCCTTTTCACACGCCCCCGCTCCCGCACATCAAAGGCCACGGCATTGGCTCGCCGGGTGGAGGTCGTGTTGAGGTTCACATTGTATGCCACCAGGAAGTCGCGCGCCCCCACGACGGTGGCACCGCTCTTCGGGTTGAACTCGGCAGGACCGAAGTCGGGTTTCCATTTCGGATCGGCAAGTTTCTCTTTCAGTCCTTCATACTCTCCCGCCCGTATGTTGGCCAGGTTGCGGCGTTCTTCCGTGAAAGCCGCATATTCATAGCAATACACGGGGATCCGCAGCTCCTCTCCTATCCTTTTGGCAAGCTGCCGGGCATATTCAACCGTCTCTTCCATGGAGATGTTGGCCACCGGCACCAGCGGACATACGTCGGTGGCTCCCATGCGGGGATGTTCGCCATGGTGGGTGCGCATGTCGATCACCTCGGCGGCTTTCTTCACCGCCCGGAAAGCTGCCTCCACCACAGCCTCCGGCTCCCCGGCAAAGGTAACCACCGTACGGTTGGTGGCCTTCCCGGGATCCACGTCCAAAAGCTTCACCCCCGGCACCGCCTCGATCTCTGCGGTGATCTGCCGGATCTTGTCCATATCCCTTCCCTCACTGAAATTCGGGACGCATTCGATGATCTTGTTCATTTGAGTTGTGAGTTAGTGAGTATTGAGTATCGAGTATTGAGTATTGAGTATCGAGTATTGAGTATTGAGTATCGAGTATTGAGTATCGAGTATTGAGTATCGAGTATTGAGTATCGAGTATTGAGTATTGAGTTTTGAATATCGAGTCAGTGACACCCGGCTTTCGCGAGCCGGAGGCGATGCGAAAGACGCTGGTGGAACTGACCCTGACCGGAGCCGAAGGCGGAGCGTCAGGGTATCGAGTATTGAGTATCGAGTTGACAATGCCTGAACCCTTTTATCTTTTTCCTTTTATCTTTTGTCTTGTTTTAGCCTTCCTCGTCCGCCGTAGCTTTAGCGAAGGCAGATCGCATTATCGCTTTATCGCCTTATCGCCTTATCGCCTTATCGCGTCCGCCGTAACCCGGTTGACCGGGCGAAGGCGGATTTTTGGTTTCAAGACATTAGCATTTGTCTTTTATGATCTTCCCGTTGATGATCACCTTCCCGGCATGATCGCTACCGTAGGCATACGGCAGGTATTCATACCCCGGCACGGGACGGGTGATGATCAGATTGGCCTTTTTCCCCGGGGTGATGCTTCCCATCTCCTCTTCCACGCCCATGGCATAAGCGGCATTGAGGGTGGCGGCGTTGATCGCCTCCTCGGGCAGCATGCGGAGGCGGATCATCCCCAGCGACATCATCAGTTGCATGTCACCTGCAGGGGAAGAGCCCGGATTGAAGTCGGTAGCCAGGGCGACAGGCAGGCCGGCATCGATCATCTTCCGGGCCGGCGGGTCATCGAGGCCCAGGAAAAAAGAGGCGCCCGGCAGGAGGGTCGGCATGGTATCACTCTCTTTCAACAGGGCGATCTCCTCGTCGCCGGTAAACTCCAAATGATCGACCGAGAGGGCGTCATACTTCACCCCCACCTGCACGCCTCCGGAATAATCCAGCTCATTGGCATGGATCTTGGGCCGCAGGCCATGCTTCACGCCGGCCATGAGGATGCGGTCGGTCTGTTCCGGTGTGAAGAAGCCGCGGTCGCAAAAGACATCGATAAAGTCGGCCAGTCCTTCGCCGGCAACGAGGGGGATCATCTCCTGGATGATCAGGTCGACATAGGCATCAGGATCATTGCGGTATTCTGCCGGGAAGGCATGTGCGCCAAGGAAGGTGGCCCGTATGGTCAGGGGGGTGGACTCCCGCAGGCGGCGGATGACACGCAGCATCTTCAGCTCATCTTCCGTCGAAAGACCGTAGCCGCTCTTGATCTCGACAGCCCCGGTTCCGAAGGAGAGGATCTCCTCGATACGGGGGAGGGATTGTTCATAGAGTTCCTCTTCTGAGGTCTCATGGAGGCGCCGCGCCGAATTGAGGATCCCGCCGCCGCGGCGGGCGATCTCTTCGTAAGAGAGGCCCATCACCTTATCGCGGTACTCTTTCTCGCGGCTGCCGGCATAAACCAAATGGGTATGCGGGTCGCAAAAAGCGGGCATCACGACACACCCCGTGGCATCGACCACCTCGTCGCCGCCTGTTCCCGGCAGATCTTGCATGCGGCCGAGATCCACGATCCGCTCCCCCTCGATGCGCAGGTAGGCATTTTCCAGCAGAGGAAGTTCTTTCATGGCGGCGGCGGCCACCTTGTGCACCTCCGCACCATGGAGCCCCACCAGCTGTGCAATGTTCACTATCAACATCCCTGATCTCTCTTCTCCGGGTGCTAAAATAAAAAATATACCCCATTTCCAACCTTTCCGCAAGGGTTTTGAAAAAATCACATTTTTTCGAACATTTGTACCCTTGACCCGCTAACCTAACTTTACCACCATGAAAAAGAAGCTGCTCATCCTCCTTCTCTCCCTCCCGTTGATGGGATTATATGCCCAGGAAGGGACCCAAAAGGGAAAGACGACCGAGGCCATCAAGAAAGGCTGGAACTTCGGGGCCCTGCCGACGATCACTTACGATTCCGACCTGGGCTTTCAGTACGGAGGTCTGGTGAACCTTTTCAACTACGGAGATGGCAGTCGTTATCCCAAATATGATCATTCCCTCTATTTTGAGATCTCCCGTTTCACCAAAGGCAGCGGCATCAACCGTTTCTTTTACGATTCGGACCGTTTGCTTCCGGGGATCCGCACTTCGTTCGATCTGAGTTACATCACCGACCAGACGAACCGCTTTTTCGGTTTCAACGGATATGAGACGGTATACAACGAATCGTGGATTGATGATGAGGCGCCCGACTATCATTCGCGGGTCTTTTATGCTTTCGACCGGCGGATGCTGCGGATTAAACTCGACCTGCAACGCAAGTTCGGAGAGAGCAACCTGGGCTGGGATGCCGGCTTTGCCATCTATCATTTCAAGACGGGCCCTGTGGACATCGACCGTTTGAACAAGGGCAAATCCCCCGACAAGCAGTTACCCGATACGGCAGGGCTGTACGACCGTTATGTGGAATGGGGGATCATCGGGGAGAACGAGGCCGAGGGAGGCTGGGTCAACTACCTGAAAGCCGGGCTGGTGTACGATTCCCGCGACAACGAACCCAACCCCATGAAGGGGATCTGGACCGAAGCGACCCTCCAGGTGGCTCCCTCGTTCCTGGGGAACGGCGACTACGCACATGCCAAGATCGCCATCATCCACCGGCAGTACTTCACGCTGGTCAAAGAGCGCCTGTCCTTTGCGTACCGGGCTGCATACCAGGGGGTGATCGGCGAAGCGCCTTTTTATTCCTATCCCCTGCTGGCCACCACCTTCATGAAAGGTGCCTATTCCGAAGGACTGGGCGGAGCCAAGACCCTCAGAGGAGTGTTACGCAACCGGGTGGTGGGGAAAGGGATCATTTACGGAAACGCCGAGTTTCGGTGGAAGTTCACCCGTTTCCGGATGCTCAACCAGAACTGGTACATCGCGCTGAGCGCCTTCTGGGACGCCGGAATGGTCGTACAACGCGTGAAAGTGGACACCAGCAAGGTCGTCGTCCCGCCCGGAGAAAATTTCAGCGACTACTTCTCGGGAAAGAAGGACAGCCTGCATAACAGCCTCGGCGCAGGACTGCACTTTGCCATGAACGAAAACTTCATTATCGCCATCGACTATGGCCGCGCCCTCAACAAACAGGATGGGAAGTCGGGACTGTATATCGGATTGAATTTTCTTTTCTGAGAAAAAAGAAAAGGGGTTCTGTGAAAGTGTCTTAAGTGCCTAGAGTACTTGGAGTACTTGGAGTGCCTAGAGTTGGAAGTTACAAGTGCCTAAAATCAGTGACACCCGGATTCTGCAAGGCGAAGCCGCAGCGGAATCCGCTGGTGGAACTGACTCGATACTCCATACTCCGAACTCGATACTAAAAACAGTTGCCTTTTGCCTTCCTGGCATAGTTCCGAGTTCGGAGTTCCGAGTATCGAGTTGGGAGTTGACAATGCCTGAACCCTTTTATCTTTTCCCTTTTATCTTTTGTCTTGTTTTGGCCTTCCTCGTCCGCCGTAGCTTTAGCGAAGGCGGATCGCATCATCGCATCATCGCATCATCGCATCATCGCATCATCACTTCATCACTTCATCGCTTTATCGCTTTATCGCTTTATCGTGTCCGCCGGAGCCTTGGCGGAGGCGGATTATCTTTTGTCCTTGTCCTTTTGTCTTTTATCTTGATCGCATCTTTCCTTAATGTGCTCCGAGGACAAAGCCGGTGAAGATGCCGAGGTAGTTCCCGATCACATATCCGATGATGCCCGTGGTGAGGCCGGAGATGATCACGTCGCGGTTGCGGAGGGCCGAAGCCACCACCGGCACAAAAGGCGGGGAATAGATCATGGCCGTGGAGGTGATGATCACCGTATCGGCATCGATGCGGAAGATCATGGAAAGAAGGATATGGACGAAGAGGGAACCGAAATAGACGAGGCCCACGTACATCAGCAGGTCGAGATATTCCACGTTGATCATCCCCCGCAGGTCGGCCATGGAGGAGACCACCAGACAGAAGACGATGATCAGATACATGCCGGCTTGGTAGGTCTTCCGGATGTTGTTCACCCAGGGCACCAAAGAGAGGAGGATGGCCAGGGTGGTGATGGTCAGGATGACGACGGCCATCATGGCGTTAGGGGGCACGAGCATGCCGAGCGCGCCGCCCACGGCGAAGATGAGCACCGACAGCCCCAGAGCAATCAGGAGGCGGGGGAAGGTATCCCGGGCGAACATACCCGAATAGTCTTCCATCTCCAGCGCCTCGCGGGTGAGCCGCTCTATTTCGGCCGGGTCGGTAGAATGATTGAAAGGGGGCAGGAAAAGGAGGAAAACACGCTGGGCGATGGTGAGCAGGAAGAGCAGCGTAATGGCCCCTACGACCAAGTCGGCCGTATGGGTCATAATGAAGACCTCTGGATCGACATTAAGGGCTTCCTTGATCGATGCCAGGTTGGGCGTGCCGCCGGAATAGATGCCGATGAGCATGCCGGCGATCTTGCCCAGTTCGGGGATCTTGTCGCGAAAGAGGTAGTAACCGGCAAAGACGACCACCACCACGGAGACGAGTGCCAGGATCAGGGAGAGGAAGGTCGTGCCGGCGAGGCGCAGCCACTTTTTTATGTTCATACTGAACAGCAGGAGGGGGATCGCCAGGGGGATGGTGAGGGTGGTGATCAGATCTTGCACGTGTGCGATGCGGTTGCGCAGCAGGTCGTCGGCAGTGATCAATCCCTGTTCGAAGAGGCGTTGTGCCTCGTCGGCAGGCATGGCAACACGCCCCTGCAACAAGTCATGAAAAGCTTCGGACGACGCCGGAAGGATACCGGCATTGCCCAGGAACAGGCCCACGGCATAGGCGATGACCACCGCACCGATCTTGCCCATCAAACTGTAACGCCGCGTACCATAGATGATCAGGGCCGGAAAAAGGAGGTAGAAGGCCACCAGCAGAGCAATGTACATGAGAAAAGGGTTGTATGGTTTCCGGGACGAAAATAAAAAAATTCTGCTACCGGAGAATCTTCCGCACAAAAGCCACAGTAAAGTACGACATCATGAAGAGACCGACAAAGCCCTCGACGCCGGAGATCCACCGGATTATGCCGGAAGGATAGTAATCCCCGTAACCGATGGTGAGAAAAGTGATGGCGCTGTGGTAGAAAGCGACAGCGAGCGTGGAAAGCTGATCGGGGTCGCCCAGAGATGAGACGATCCGGGTATCGAAGAAGAGCGGAAGCAGAAGATAAATAAAAGTAAAGAAAAGATAGGCAAAGATCATGGAGATGAGCACCCGCACCGGGTCGGTGGCATACAGGCCGATTTTGTCAAAGACCAGCCATTTGAAGGCATATTCGATCCATCCGCCGAGACGGGAGAGCCATCCTCTGCGGGAGCGTTTCTCGAGGTCGGCCAGCGCCTCGTAGCGTTTGAAACAGACATATGCTTTGTCCTCATCGGCATATTGCCCGGTGATACTGAAGTTCTCTTTCAGGATGCGGAACTGTTCGGCCTTCATGCGGTGACTTCCCTGCTGGCGGACGATCATGCGGCTGACATGGTTCTCTTCCCAGTTGAGGTAGAGACGTCCGAGCAATCGCATCCCGAAGAGATTGAGCACTCCGATCTCCACATTCTGATCGTAAGGTTGCAGGTCGATGATATCCCGTACCACGGTGTCGGAGAGGTCGAGATAATCGCAACGGGATACCCGCAGGTCGATATAGTGATCCAAATGGCACGATTGCAAGGAAAGATGTTTGAAGACACTTCCCATAAATGAGACATCGCGCTGTCCGAAGTCGGTCTTCTCAAAGAAAAGTTCCGTCTCCGGGAACACGGCCAGCTCGAAGTTGAGAGAACCCCGTCCCATCACGACACGTTTGAAATAGAAGCGTCCCCTGGGCAGTTCACACCCTTCGAAGGTAAGTTCGCCGTCGCCGAAGACGGCGCGGTTGAAGTTGACCCTCCCCTCGCCGAACTCCACGGCCCGGAAATCGACCCGGGAATTCCCGAAGTCGACCCGCTCGAAGCTGATGTTCCCTTTCCCGAAACGGGCATAATGAAAGGCCACCTTGCCGCCCGTAATCCGGCAGATCTTGAAGCTCACGTTCCCGTCCCCGAAGACGGCATTGATGAAAGAGAGTTCGCCGTCGTGGAACTCGGTATTATTGAAGCTCACCTCACCGTTACCGAAGTTGCAATACTGGAAATCCTTTTTCCCGTCGCGGAAGACCGTGTTCTTAAAGCCCTTGATTCCGGCACCGAAGTTCACGTTGCCGAAATCGACGTTCCCGTCGCGAAAGAGCATATTGTTGAAGACAGGGTTTCCGTCTCCGAAACGGGAGGAGTTGAAGGAGACCGGTCCCTTGGCAAAATGGGTGTGTTCGAAATCGACGTTTCCGTCGACAAAATGGGCAAAGGAGAAGTCGTTGAGGACGCGGGCCTCGAAAAATGCGTTGCGAGCCGTGAATGAGGGAACGGTGACATAGGCTTTTTTCTCAAGCCCCTGGGCATCGCGGTAGGAAGAAAGGGAAAAATCCCGCACCAGGCACTGGTCCATCACCAATGCCTCGCCGCGGGCGATCATCTCATACCATTCACGGGTCTCGCGGTAACCGAACAGCTCCACGCCGATGTTGTTGTCATCCTCATCAAAAAATGTGACGATGGCGGTCTTCGGCAGAAGATTGCCGTCATCGGTGGTGGTAAACTTGAGGTTCTTGATCTCGACCTTGTAATGGTGGTAATCGGAGCGCATGGGCAAGGATTTACGCAATAAAAATAAGAAAATCCTGCGAGGTCACATGGTTTCTTTCTCGCACAGTTGCCGGTAAGGGCATTGCCGGCACAACTCTTCCCTGTCGGTCTGGTCAAAGGGGACGCCGGGATCGAACATCTCCTCCAACACCCCGGTAAGTTTTTGCCGAAAAGCCTTCCGGACCTCCTCATCGAGGGTGAAGGGGTATTTCTTCTTGTCTTCGCCTGGGGTCATCACCTCCATCTTCTCCCCCTTTCCGAACATGTCGCGGATATGGTAGATGGCCCCCCGCACCGGCGCCGCAGGATGGTACATCAACCCATACATGAGGATCTGGAGGATCTCTTTCGGCCTGTTCTTACCCCGTTGCCGATCGAAAAGATCTTCCAAAGCACCGAGGGTCCGCTCTTTTTCGCTCCCTTTACCGGTCTTATAGTCGATGATCCGCAGGCTCCCTTCTTTTTCGTCGATCCTGTCGATATTTCCGCCGATCCGCAGGGAAACCCTACCTTCCGGGTGGGGGATCTCCAGCCGGTCTTCCACCTTCTGTTCCACCCCGATGATCCTGAAAGGTGTTTCCCGGCGATCGTGGTCGAGCACTTTTTCGACAAAGTTGCGGACCATCGTCATAATGATCTTCGGAAGGGCTCCCCACCCCCTGTCATCGACATGCTTTTTCCCGTCATAGAGCACATCTTCCATTGCCTTCTCCAGGAATGAGGGGAGGAGGTTTTTGCGGGTCTCATCCAGCCATTCTTTCGTCACCCTCCCGCCCGCAGGATGGTGGGGGGCATGAGGGTCGTAAAAGAGCTCGAGGGTTCTGTGGATCAGTCTTCCGAAGAGTGCATGATCGATCTCTTCGGCCATCTCTTCCGGTTCCCGTATCCCACTGACATAGCGGTAATAGAACTTCAGGCGGCAGTCGAGATAGGTATTGACAGCCGTAGGGGAAAGATATTGTTTGCCTCCTTCGCGGAAAAGTTCTTTCATTGTGGTGAGGACTCTTTCATCTTTCCGGACGACGATCTTTTCCGGGCTCCGGATGCCCGGCTGGTAGGAAAGATCTGTCAGGGGGATCGTGCCGGGCATCAGGTATCTCAGTTGTTCGATATACCGGCTGCGTTCGCCTTTCATTCCGTTCTCGCTTTCGCTGTGATAGATCAGTACCACCTCGCCGGCACGCTGGATCAGGCGGAAGAAATAATAGGCATAGAGGGCATCGTCATGTTCCCATGAGGGCAGTCCGAAACCTTTCCGCAGGTTATAGGGAATAAATGAGGAGGCGGTGGCGGCACGGGGGAGGGTGTCTTCATTGACCGAGACGATGATCACCCTTTCAAAGTCGAGCAGGCGTGTTTCCAGCACCCCCATGATCTGGAGTCCGGTGAGCGGTTCTCCGTAGAATGCCACCTTCTCCCGTTCGATCAGGCGGAGCAGCAGACGCAGGTATCCCTCGGGCGCCGGAGGGGTCTCCATCGACCCGATCAGATCGTTGAAACGGTTGACCAGGAGGGAGAGGCGATAAAGCACCTCAATGTTCAGGTCGGTCACCGTCGAGCTTTCTTCTCGAGCCTCCCGGAGGAGGAGGTCCTGAAGATGATCGATGATGCGGCTCCCCAGTTGCGTGATCTCTCCGGGGACCTCAAAGAGCCATGCCGTCCGCTCCGGGAAGGGGATCTCTTCACGTAGGAGGTACAGGCGGTTCTGCCGGTTGATCTGCTCTTCCCAGGCGCTGATCCAGTCCAGGGGAAGGTCGAGCACCGGAGACTGGAGGAGGGCCAGCACGTCGCGATAGAAAAAAAGGTGTTGGCTGCCGCTCTTTTTACTGTTCTGGACCATTTGCAAGGCATCCCGGAAAAAAGCGAAGACGGGGGAAGCTTTCAGCGGGAAGCCCATGGTGACATTGACCTCACCGGCATTGTCGGGGAGGGCATGCAGCACGGGCAGCAGGAGGCTCTCGTCGGCCAGCACGACCGCAGCACGCCTTCTCTCCTCTTCATCCCGGCCGGCCCATTGCTCCAACACATGCCGCACCACCCACGCCTGGGTGGCCCGGTCGGGAGACGACCAGATCGAGATCTTTTTGTCCGGGGAGGCGAGGTTGTCAAAGATCCCCAGGTCGACCGGCGGGGGGAACATCTCCAGGTAGCGGCTGATGAAACGTCCGGCGTCATGGCCGGCAAAGGGAGAACCTGTCCCGCCGGTATAGAGACGGTCATAATCCCAGAAGAAGAGGGCCTTTTGCCCGTCCCTCAGGCTTTTGAAAAGGGTCTCTTCCGCCCGCGTAAGCGCATTGAACCCGGCGAAACACACCTTTCCCGGCAAGGCGGAAGCCACTCCCTCCTGCAAGGAGCGTTCCGCCACCTCGCGGTAGAGCATCCCCTCCGTGGTCATGTCTTTTGCTTTCAGCCGCTCATGGAAAAGGTCGTATATCGCCGGCAATTTCTCCCAGAGATCGAGGAAGGAGCGGGCATGTTTGCCTTGTGAAGCGGGGAAATGCTCCCAGAAGCGCCGGATCAGCTCGATCTGCTCGTCGCTTAAATAGTCCAGGTCGCCGGACAGCTCTTTCAGTGCGGAAAGATTTCGAAAGAGGTCGTGCGCATCGAGAAGGTACTTGTCCACATCGTCAAAGTCGTTCAACAGGAGCTCTCCCCAGGGGAAGAACCTGTCGAACGTCTCCTCGGTCGCC